>JALHPU010000007.1 GCA_022842325.1 Sulfuritalea sp.
TGCCGGCGCAGTCCTGGCCGCGCGATCCGGCCTGGCGCGAAAGTCTGGCGCAGATCATCGCCGGCATTTCCGCGGCGGCACCCGAACCCGCCCGCAAGGACCTGGCCCGGCTCGCCGGCTTCGATGCCGAGCGCATCGAGGCGCTGGCCGAACGTGTGCTGCACACCGAACTTTATGGCGACGATGCCGCCCTGCTGCCTTACGTTGCTGCCGCCCTGCAGGTGCTGTGGACCGCCGGCGCGGCGCGCCTCGGCGTCGCCGAAATCGCCGCGCTCGACGTGCCCGGCGTCTGCCCCTGCTGCGGTTTCCTGCCGGTGGCCAGCGTGGTGCGCGGCGGCGGCGAAGTCGGCAACCTGCGCTATCTGCACTGCGCGTTGTGCAATACCGAGTGGAATCTGGTGCGCGTCAGATGCAGCAGCTGCGACGCCACCGAAGGCGTCAGCTACCGCCATCTCGAATCGGAAGGCCTGCAAGGCGCCGATGCCGTGCGCGCCGAAACCTGCGATTCCTGCAAGAGCTACCTCAAGATCATCTATACGGAAAAGGGCGCGGTCGACCCGGTGGCCGACGACCTAGCCACGCTGGCGCTCGACATCCTGGTCGACGAGGCCGGCTACGCGCGCAGCGGGCCCAACCTGCTGCTGGTGCCCGGGGGCTGAATCTGAAGAGTCGGCGCTGGGCGAAGCGGGGGTTTCGCGGAGCATTGCTCCGCGCCCGCGTAGCCGGCCGGCTGTGCAAAGCCGGCCGAGGAGGCTACGGCGCCGGCCCGCTCTGCGCGCCTTGGCTTGGAGTGACGGTGGTTCCAACCGATTCGCGGAACCAGATCCTGAACTAAACTGTCTGCCGACCTGTCAGATCACCGCAGACAACCCAGGAGACCCCGATGAGACGCCTGCTTTACCTTTTCAGTTTTTTGCTTGCCGCCGCCTTCAGCCTGCCGGCCGCGGCCGACCGCCTGGACGGCGTGGTGCCGCTGGCGAAGGACGACTTCGCCGCCGTGGCCCAAATCAAGGCCACCCCCGAACGCCACGTCCTGTTGTACTTCGGCGATCATCTGAACTGAGGGGCCTGCCGCTACACCGTGAGTGTGCTAAGCAAGCCTGAAGTCAGCGCGAAGTTCATCAAGCATTACGTCGGCGCCCATGCCGATTTCGGCGAACTGGAAATGGATGACGATGATCCGCGGCACGCCATGGTCAAGCGCCACAACCCGCGCAAGCTGCGGCCGGTGCTGGTCTTTCTCGACGGCCAGGGCAAGGAAGTGGCGCGCCTGACCGGGGGTTTGCGGAGCGTCGAAGACGCCCTGCTGCTGGATCGCTTCGTCACCGGGAAGCATTACCGCAAGTCGGATTTCTCGGCCTTCAAGGCGGCGCAGCGCGGTTGATGCCGCCGGCCGCTGCCGCGGCGGCCAGCGCTTCGCTGTGGCGACCGGTAGCCAGACTGTAGATGCGCAGCAGGTCCTCCTCGGAAATGTCGATGAAGGAATCCATCTGCGACAGGGCGAAGACGAAGTCCTCGTGCGAAATGGCCTCGTAACCGGCGGCTACCGGGGCCGGTGCCATGCCCCGGCGCACCAGCGCGGCCGGGTAGCGCCGCCACGGAAACAGGGCGTTGAAGGCGACGCCAATCACCAGGATGACCAGGACGTTGAGCAGCAGCGGGGCGAGCACGAAACCGAAGCCCATGGCTTGCACCGACGCGTTGCCCAGCGCGGCGGCCAGCGCGGTGGCCCCCGCGGGCGGATGGATGCAGCGCAGGTAGTGCATGGCGCCGACCGCCAGGCCCGTGGCGAGGCTGGCCGCCAGCATCGGATCGGGCACGTAAAGCAGGCAGGCGATGCCGATCAGTCCCGACACCAGGTGGCCGCCGAACAGCGGCCAGGGCTGGGAAAGTGCGCTGTGCGGCACGGCGAACAGCAAGGCGGCGGTGGATCCCATCGACAGCATGAGGATCGGCGAGGCGGTGCTGCCCAGCGTAAAGCGGCTGATCCAGTAAACCGCGAAGATGCCGACGAAGCCGCCGAGCGCCGAAACCAGCCGCTCGCGATGGCTGACCGGACTCAGTTCGATGCCCAGCATTTTCTGCCACGGCGACTGCGTCGCCAGATCCCGTGAATTCATTTTTCTCCCCCGATGCTGTCCGTTCTTGTCTACTGCCTGCACCCAATACAGCGCATAGCTTTGCATGCGCCGCCGCAAAATGGAATGATCGGTATCAAGCAGTTCCAGCTTCAATTTTTCCTGTCCGCCGCGCGCCGGATGGCTTAGAATATTTTCATCTCGTTTCTGCCCGGTTCGGGTGAAATCATGAATCCACTCTCCCAGCTTCCGTCCGTCGACCGCCTGCTATCCGCCCCGGCGCTCGTCGCGCTGGTTGACGCCCATGGCCGCGCGGTCGTTACCGGCATGGTGCGCGATGCGCTGGCCGCAACGCGCGGCGCCGTGAAGGCCGGCGCCGCGCCGCCCGACGAAGCCGCGCTGATCGCCGAATTGATCAATGAGGTCGGCGCTGGCGTCACGGCGAAAATGCAGCCGAAGCTGCGCCCCGTATTCAACCTGACCGGCACCGTGCTGCACACCAACCTTGGTCGCGCGCCGCTGCCCGAAGAGGCCGTGCAGGCCCTGGTCGCCGCCGCGCGTTCGCCCTGCGCGCTGGAATATGACATCGAGTCCGGCGGTCGCGGCGACCGCGATGACATCGTCAGCGAGTTGCTCTGCGAACTGACCGGCGCCGAAGCCGCGACGGTGGTGAACAACAACGCCGCCGCCGTGTTCCTGCTGCTCAACACCCTGGCGCAGAAGAAGCAAGCCATCGTCTCGCGCGGCGAACTGATCGAGATCGGCGGCGCCTTTCGCGTGCCGGACATCATGAGTCGCGCCGGCGCCAAGCTGGTCGAGGTCGGCACCACCAATCGCACCCACCTCAGGGATTTCGCCGAAGCCATCAGCCCGCGCACGGCGCTGCTGATGAAGGTGCATGCCAGCAACTACGCGATCCACGGCTTCACCCATGCCGTGCCCGAAGCCGAACTCGCGGCGCTGGCGCACCAGCACAATCTTCCCTTCGTCATCGACCTCGGCAGCGGCACGCTGGCCGATCTGGCCGCCTACGGCCTGCCGCACGAGCCGACACCGGCCGAGGCGATCGCCGCCGGTGCCGATCTGGTCACCTTCTCCGGCGACAAGCTGCTGGGCGGGCCGCAGGCCGGCCTGCTGGTGGGGCGCCGCGACCTGATCGCGAGGATCAAGAAGAATCCGCTGAAGCGCGCGCTGCGTGTCGGCAAGCTGACGCTGGCGGCGCTCGAAGCGGTGCTGGCGCTCTATCGAGATCCCGACCGGCTGCACCTGCGCGTCACTGCCGTGCGTCAATTGACGCGCCCCGAGGCCGAGATCGCGGCGCAGGCCGTGCGTCTGCTGCCGGCGCTGCGGGCGGCCTTGAGCGGACTGCCGGTGATGGCGGAAATCGTCGCGCTTAAGTCGCAGATCGGCTCCGGCTCGCTGCCGGTCGACCGCCTGCCCTCGGCCGGCTTTGCCATTAAGCCGCAGGGCAGGCGCAGTGGCGTACTGAATCGCATCGAACGGGGTCTGCGCGCTCTGCCCAAGCCGGTCATCGGCCGCATCGAGGACGGCGCGCTGCTGCTCGACCTGCGTTGCCTGCAAGCTGAGGAGGAATTCGAATTCGGCGCGGCGCTGGCGGGCCTGCCCGTGGCGCTTGCAGGACCGGCGGCGGCAGCATGAAGCGACGCGGCTTTTTCCGCCATGCGCTAGTGCCGCCGCTGCTCTGGCTGCTGCTGCAGCCTATGGCGTTTGCCGCCGCCGATGCCGCAGTGCTCAAACCGGTCATACCGCAAAGCGCGCCAGCCGGCGAGGACCGGCGCCTTGCGCAGCTATTGGCGCGGCACAAGGGCCAGCCCGTGGTGATCAACTTCTGGGCCACCTGGTGCGAACCCTGCCGCGAGGAAATGCCCTCGCTGGCGCGCCTCGCCACGCGCTGGCAGGCGAAGGGCCTGACCGTGCTGACCGTTGCCGTCGCCGACAATGACAAGCGGGTCGCGGAATTCCTCTGGGAAACCCTGCCCGAGAAGCAGACCCTGGCGGTGCTGCACGACCGTGAGCAGACCATCAGCCGCGCCTGGGGCGCACGCGTGCTGCCGACTACCGTCGTCCTCGATCGCCGCCATCGGATAGTCCTGCGCGGCATGGGCGCCATCGACTGGGATGCGCCTGCCATAGAAAAGCAAATTAAAAAACTCACCAACTAACCCCCGGAGAAAACCATGGACCGTCGCACATTCATAAAGACCGCCACACTTTCCGCCGCCGCGCTTTCCGCACCACGCTTCGCCTTTGCTGCCGAGGGCGGCGGCTTTAATCCCTCTCCCGCCAACGGCTGGCGTGTGTTCGAAGTCACCAGCCGTCTCGAACTCTCGGCCGCCAGCGGCGCGCCGCGCGCCTGGCTGCCGCTGCCTGCCGTCGAGGATGCGGCCTGGATCAGGCCGATGGGTAACCTCTGGCAGGGCAACGCCGCCGCCGTTCAGCAAGTGCGCGACCCGGCCTATGGCGCACAGATGCTGGTTGCGCAGTGGGATGCCGGCGAGCCGGCGCCGGTGCTGGAAGTGGTGAGCCGCTTCGCCACGCGCGATCGCGCCATCGATTTCGCGCAGCCGGGCAAGGTGGCCCCGCTCGACAGCGCCACGCGCCAGCTCTACACCAAGGCCACCGAACTGCTGCCGACCGACGGCATCGTCAGGAAAACCGCGCTGGAAATCACCAGGGGTGCCCGGACCGACATCGACAAGGGCCGCGCCATCTACGAATGGGTGGTAGACAACACCGAGCGCAACCCGAAAACCAAAGGCTGCGGCACCGGCGACATTCGCGGCATGCTCGAAACGGGCAATCTCAACGGCAAGTGCGCCGACCTCAATGCCTTGTACGTGGGTCTGGCCCGCGCCGTCGGCTTGCCGGCGCGCGACGTGTATGGCGTGCGCGTCGCCGATTCGAAGTTCGGCTACAAGAGCTTGGGCAAGAGCGGCGACATCAGCAAGGCGCAGCACTGCCGCGCCGAGGTTTGGCTGGCGAACTTCGGCTGGGTGCCGGTGGATCCGGCCGACGTGCGCAAGGTGGTGCTCGAGGAAAAACCCGGCCTTACGCTGAAGGACGAGGTGGTGGTCGCGGCGCGGCAGAAACTGTTCGGCGCCTGGGAGATGAACTGGCTGGCCTACAACTTCGCCCACGACCTAAAGCTGCCGGGTTCGAGCGGTGCGAAGATTCCGTTCCTGATGTATCCGCAGGCCGAGAACAACACGGGCCGGCTCGACAGCCTCGACCCCGCGAGCTTTGTCTACAAGCTGAGCTCGAAGGAAATCAGCGCCGCATGATCATCGGCACCGCGGGCCACATCGACCACGGCAAGACGACGCTGGTCAAGGCGCTCACCGGCGTCGATGCCGATCGCCTGCCGGAGGAAAAGGCGCGCGGCATCACGCTCGACCTTGGCTATGCCTATGTGCCGCAGGCCGACGGTTCGGTGCTCGGCTTCATCGACGTGCCGGGCCACGAGAAGCTGATCCACAACATGCTGGCCGGCGCCACCGGCATCGACTTCGTGCTGCTGGTGATTGCCGCCGACGACGGCCCGATGCCGCAGACGCGCGAGCACCTGGAACTGCTCGAACTGCTCGGCCTCGATCGCGGTGCGGTGGCCCTGACCAAGTGCGACGCGGTCGATGCGACGCGCATAGCTGCGGCGCGCGCGGAGATCGCTGCCCTGCTGGCCGGCACGCGCCTGCAAGGCAGCCCGCTGTTCGCCCTGTCGGCGACGACCGGCGCCGGCGTCGCGGAGTTGCGCGCCCACCTCGACGCGGTGGCGGCCACACACACGGCGCGCAGCGCCGCAGGCCGCTTCCGCCTTGCCATCGACCGCTGCTTCACGCTGTCGGGCATCGGCACGGTGGTCACCGGCACGGCCTTCTCGGGAAGAGTCGGCGCTGGCGATACGGTGGTGATCGCCCCCACGCAACGCGGCAGCCATGGCGGAATCAGGGCGCGGGTCAAAAGCCTGCACGTGCAGGACCGCCCCGCGCAACACGGCCAGGCCGGCGAGCGCTGCGCGCTGGCGCTGACCGGCGACTTCGAGAAGCAGGACGTCGAACGCGGCATGTGGCTGGTCGAACCCGCGGCGGCCCGCCCCTTGACCCGGTTCCAGGCCGAACTGCATGTGCCGGCGACGCAGGCCGCGCTGAAGCACTGGACGTCCGTGCATCTGCATTTGGGCGCGGCCGACATCACCGGCCGCGTTGCCGTGCTGGAGGGCGACCAGATCGCGCCGGGCGCCACGGCCCTGGCGGAAATCCTGCTCGACCGCGAAACCCTCGCGGTGCGCGGCGACCGCTTCGTGCTGCGCGACGCCTCGGCCCGGCGCAGCATTGCCGGCGGCCGCGTGCTCGACTGCTTTCCGCCGACGCGCCACAAGCGCAGTCCGGCCCGGCTGGCCCTGCTCGCCGCCCTGCGCGACGACGATCCGGCGATCAGCCTGCGCCTGCTGGCGGGACAAGCCACGGCGGGCATCGATCTCTGCCGCTTCGCCGCCAACTGGAATCTGACCGAGGATGCGGCGACGGCGCTGTGGCAGGCCGCCGCCTTGCGCGTGGTGCGCAGCGGCGAGCAGCAGATCGGCTTTGCCGCGGCCGGCTGGCAGGCCCTCGGCGAGCGCCTGCTGGCCGCACTTGCGACGGAGCACCAGCGCGCCCCGGACATGGTCGGCGTCGAGCGCGAACGGCTGCGCCGACTGACGCTGCCGACGCTGGAACGCGCCGCCTTCGATGCGCTGGTGGCCGAACTGCTCGCCGCCGGCCGCCTCGCCGCCTCGCGCGCCTGGCTGCATCTGCCCGAGCACCAGGCCAGCCTCGCCGCCGGCGACCGCGACCTGTTCGCCGTGCTGCAGCCGCTGCTCGATGCGCAAGCCTTCGGCCCGCCGCGCGTACGCGACATCGGCAAGGCCTCGGGTACCGCCGAGGACGCGGTGCGGCAATTATTCCGTCGCGTCGCCCGCGCCGGCGAACTCTATCCGGTGGCGCACGATCACTACTTCACGGCGCAGGCCGTGGCGCAACTGGCGGCCATCGTCGCCGAGCTCGATGCCGCGCACGGTGCGGCCCGCGCCGCCGACCTGCGCGACCGCATCGGCGGCGGGCGCAAGGTGGCGATCCACATCCTCGAGTTCTTCGACCGCATCGGCTACACTCGCCGCGTGCGTGACGAGCACATAGTGCGCAGCACCGGCGCGACCCACGCATGGCTGAATAACTAGACAACACGGAAGAGAACGTTCCCCGGTGGGGCGGCCGGTCTTCAAAACCGGCAGGGGTCGCCATGCGGTCCCTGGTGGGTTCGACTCCCGCTCTCTTCCGCCACCCAACGCGAGGAGATCATTCATGCAAACCAACAGAACTCTGGACCATGCCGTACGCATCGTCGGTATCGCCGCAGCGGGCAGCCTGCTCGCCGCCTGCGCCGGCATGGAGGCGGCCGGACCGCGGGCCTCGGCCACGCTCGAGCCGCGTTCCGGCAGCAGCGTCAGCGGCACGGTGAACTTTCAGACCGTCGGCCAGAAGCTGCGCGTCGAGGCACGCATCGCCGGGCTGACGCCGGGCGAGCACGGCTTCCATGTGCACGAAGCCGGCGATTGCAGCGCGGCCGATGCGACCAGCGCCAAGGGCCACTTCAATCCGGCGGCCAAGCCGCACGGGCACCATGGTGACGCCGAACGCCATGCCGGCGACATGCCGAACCTGGTCGCCGACAGCCAAGGCAACGCAACGGTCAGCGGCGAGGTCAGCATGCTCACGCTCGGCAGCGACGCCAACAGCATCATGAATCGTAGCGTGGTGATCCATGCCGACCCGGACGACTACAAGTCGCAGCCGGCCGGCAATTCGGGCAAGCGCGTGGCCTGCGGCGTGATCCGTGCCGCCGGCCGCTGACGGCAGCATGAGCGTCCCCCGCCGGGCCGTCCCAAGGGGGCGCAGCCAACATTTGGAGCCGCGTAGCGGCGAACCACTGTCACCCCCTGCCTTGGGCAGGGGGCCGGGGGGAGGGTAGTCCATGAGCCGCACACCCTTCCGCGGCGCCGTGCCCGACGGCCTGCGCTACGACCCGGAGCACGACATGTGGGTGCGGGGTGGCGAGGATGAAGTGCTGATCGGCGCCACGGCGTTCGGCACCTTCCTTGCCGGCGAGATCATTGCCTTCACCGCCAAGCCGAACGGTGCCGAGGTCGAGCTGGGCCGCGGCCTGGGCACGGTCGAATGTGCCAAGACCGTGCTCGCCGTGCATGCGCCGCTCTCCTTCGTGCTGCTGGAAGGCAACGAGGCCGTCGAGGAACGCCCGGCCATGCTCAACCGCGATCCCTACCATGCCGGCTGGATGGTGCGCGGCCGGCCCACGGCCTGGGCGGCGGAGAGCGGGCGGCTGGTGGATGCGGCGAGCTATCGACTGCACATTAAACGCATCGAACCTGAAGCGGAGTTCCTGTGAGCGGGCAGCGCAGCAAGCTCGCCATCCTGCTCTGGTCGGCCACGCCGGAGCGGCCCCAGCTCTGCGCCACGCCCTTCGTGCACGCCGCGGCGGCGGCGGCCTTCGATTGCGAAGTGGAGATTCACTTCGCCGGCCCGGCCGTGCGCCTGCTGGTGGCCGGCGTTGCCGAATCCCTGCGGCCCTGGCCTGGCGTCGACACCTCGATCTACCAGATGATGCGTCAGGCGGCCAATCTCGATGTCAGCTTCCGTGCCTGCGCCATGGCCATGGGCGCGCTGGTCGGCCCGGACGAGGCGCTGATTCCCGAATACTCCGGTACGGTCGCCGCCAGCGTTTTTGTTCAACGCGCGCTCGATCCGGAATGGGCGACGCTGGTGTTCTGAAAACTCGTCCGAACTCAATGCCTGCCACCCCAATCACCTCCTGCCCGTCCTGTCGGGCGCCGATGAGTGCGCACCGCTTCCCGCGCAAGCTCAACGGCGATGTGGAACTCGACCTTTGCTTCGCCTGCCAGGGCATCTGGTTCGACGAGTACGAGAGCCTGCGCCTGGCGCCGGCGGGCGTGATCGAACTGTTCAAACTGATCCACGAACATCGCGACGACCAGCGCCTGCCGCTGGCCAGTCCCTTGCGCTGTCCGCGCTGCGACGAGCGCCTGATCCATTCGCAGGATCGCGTCAAGAGCGGGTTGTTCAACTACCTGCGTTGCGGCCAGCACGGCCGCTTCATCACTTTTGCCCAGTTCATGATCGAGAAGGGCTTCGTGCGCCAGCTGAGCGGCGCCGAGATCAACGAACTCAAGGTCCGCATCGGCGTGGTGCGCTGTACGGGTTGCGGGGCTGCAGTGGATATCCGCAAGGAGAGTGCCTGCAGCCATTGCCGCGCGCCGATTGCGATCCTCGACCCGCAGGCAGTCGAACGGGCGCTGGCCGGCTATCACCAGGTCGCACTGAAGCAGGCCGCCCCGCCCGATCCGGCGCTGCTGGCGGAGACGATCCTGTCCAGCGAGCGCGAACGCAGCCGGCGCCAGCGAGAACGCGGCACTGTGCTGGATGCCGACATCGGCGACCTGCTGCTGGACGGCGTGTCCATGGTCTGGAACCTGGTGCGGCGATGAGGGAACAAATCACCGGTGTGATCCTCGCCGGCGGCCAGGGACGGCGCATGGGTGGCATCGACAAGGGTCTGCAGGAGTTGCAGGGGCGACCCATGACGCAATGGGTGCTCGAGCGCCTGGCACCGCAGGTGGGCAGCGTGTTGATCAATGCCAACCGGAATCTCGAGCGCTATGCCGAATTCGGCTGCGAGGTGTTGCCCGACCGGATTGCCGGTTTCGCCGGTCCGCTGGCCGGACTGCAGGCGGCACTGGCGCATGCCACGACGCCGCTGCTGGTGACGGCGCCCTGCGATTCCCCCTTGTTGCCGGCCGACCTGGTAGCGCGACTGCATGCCGCGCTGACCGCGGGCAACGCGCAACTTGCCGTTGCTCGCACCGGCGAGCGGGTGCATCGCGCGTTCTGCCTGGTGCGGCGCGAACTGCTGCCGCAACTCGACGCCTTTCTGGCGGCCGGCGAGCGCAAGGTCGGCCTCTGGCACGCCTCCCTGAAAGTCGCCGAGGTAGCCTTCGACCATGAAGCCGATGCCTTCAGCAACGTCAACAGCGCAGAAGAGTTGCTGGCGCTCCAGAATAAAGGCCGGCGGCAATGATGCGGCTATGACAAAATCACAATTCTGAGCATTCGATCGAGCTTCAGGGGCCCGGCAGTCCGGCCAAGCCCGCGTGGCGGAATGGATTTTGCGGAAAATAGCCAAAAATCGCACAGACGCCGGGCCATCCTTGTGCTTGAATAAAAGTATCTATCTTTGGATTTTCAGAAGGAGCGCATCATGAAATGGTCATTCAATCGTGCAAGATTCGGTGCCATCCTGGGCAGCCTGGGTCTTTGCCTCTTCCTCATGGGTGGGCCGAGTCAGGCAGCGCCCACGGAAAATTCTGCGTCCGCCGCCGTGCCCGGCGGAACTCGATTCGCCATCGTCTGGCGGCTGCGTGGCGACGTCACCGCGGCGCCCAGCAATGGCAGCAACCCCCGCAAGCTGCGTGAAGGCGATCCGGTTTTCGTCGGCGAACGGGTGCGTGCAGCGGCCCAGGCCGAGGCCGTGCTGAAGACCGAGGATGCCGGCGTGGTGGCGATTCGTCCCGGCACCGAGTTCGTCGCCGAGCGTTTTTCCGCCGAGGACAAGCCGACCGACAGCTTCACAGTGCGCCTGGTCACCGGTTCCCTGCGGGTCATCAGCGGCTGGATTGGCCAGACCAACCGGTCCGGCCAGAACATCGTCACCGCCTCTGCCACCATCGGCATTCGCGGCACCGACCACGAACCCTATGTGCTGTCGCCCGAGCTCGCCAGGACCACGTCCAACCCGGAGGGTACCTACGACAAGGTCAATCGCGGTGGAACCACCATGCAGGTGGGTGACAACAAGCTCGATATCGATCCGGGCAAGGTCGGCTTCGTGCGTGCGCCGAGCAGGACCAAGGACCGCGCCCTGCTGACCATCCTGTTGCCGGTATTGCTGGACAAGGTGCCGAACTTCTATGTTGCCGGCGAATTCGACGCCGAACTCGACCGCTACTCGGCGACGGCAGATCAGGACAGCAAGCGCCAGCTCGAACAACGGCGCAAGTCGCCCGCTGCGGCTGCCGTGGCCCAATGCGCGCCGACCGACGTGGCCAAGGCATGGCTGGCCGATCTGGACGGGGCGATCGCCAGGAACGACGCGCAGGCGATCATCGCCATGTTCGCGCCCGACGTCGCCGTGCGCGCTACCGTGAAGGACAAGGACGGCAAAACGACCAATGTCGATCTCGGGCGCGACGAACTGGCCCAAAGCACCATTGCCGCCATGAAGGCGCTCAAGGACTACAAGCAGCGGCGTGTATGGACCGACGCCCGGCTGACGGAACTTGCTGGCGGTCCGGCCTGCGATCGCATCAGTCTGCGCTCGGTAGTGGTCGAGCAGGGCAAGCTGGGCGGCAAGCCTTATCGCTTCGAATCGCTCGAGCAGTATGTGATTGAACTGCGTTCCGGCAAGTGGATCGCGGTCAAGGCGGAGACGGCCCAGCAGTAAGCAGCCGGAGGCCTCGCACCAAGGCCCTCCTCGTTGCTGCAGGCCCGGGGCAGTCCAGATCCGACGCGGCATCAAGGCATTGCCTTGATGCCGCGTTTGCCGTTAATGGCCGCCGCCGGAACGGCCGATCACGTCCGTAAGGTCAAGCGAACGGCGCACATCGATTGGTCAGGGATATCGCCGCCCCACCAGCGCAGTGGAACTCTCAGCGCGACCGTCCTGCCGGACTAGCGTCGATCCGGCAATGCCTGTACGTGCGCCAGGATGTCCATGATGGTTTTCTGGTCGATCTCCCGCAGGGCGGGCATGGTGTCGTCGGGATGGCCGTTAAGCATGGCGTGCAGGCTGGCCCACGGGTCCTCCTTGGCGACGCGGCCGACATGGCGCTTGGCGATGGAGCGGCCTTCCAGTCCATGGCAGCCGGCGCAGATGCTGCGATAGTGCGCCGCGCCACGCGTCGCATCGCCGCGCGAAAGGCGGGTGCGGGGGTCGATCATGGCGTCCATGTCGACCTGTCCGTAACTGATGAAATTCGCCAGGTCCTGCAGGTCGCGGTATTTCAGTACCGCACCGTAGAGGTGGGTGCTGTTGCGCAGGATCGTCATGATCCGATCCGGCTCGACGCCGATCATGGCCCGGATGCCCTTGATTCCGGTTGCATGGTGACCGCTGGCAAACTGGCCCTGGCTGCCCTTGTAGTCCCAGCCGTGGCATTCCTTGCAGCGCCAGGTCAGCGCGGCGACGTCGGCGTAATAGGCTTTGCGCGGATAGGCCGGATGCGGCAAGGCCTGACGCTGCCCGTCGGCCAGCACCTGCCAGTCGTCATAGAGCCGGCCGCCGTTGGCGATC
Organism: Sulfuritalea sp.; assembly: GCA_022842325.1. Lineage (GTDB taxonomy): Bacteria > Pseudomonadota > Gammaproteobacteria > Burkholderiales > Rhodocyclaceae > Sulfuritalea. The sequence continues at coordinate 12,516 of JALHPU010000007.1, forward strand.
GAGGCTGCCAAATTGACGCTCGGCAGCGTCTGCAGGTAGGCCAGCATTTTTGCCACGACGTCTTCCCCCAGGGTTCTGAGGGCGGGCATGTTGCCGCCGGGATGGCCGTTGAGGACGACGTGCAAAACTTCGTAGGGGCGCTGCCGCGCCGAATCGCCGAGAGGCGCCACTTCGCGCAGGCGCGTGCCGTCCGTGCCGTGACAGGCGGCGCAAACCGTGGCGAAGATCTTCTCCGAAGTGCCCAGGGCAGTTTTGGCACGACGCGCTGACTCGACCAGTTTTTGCATGTCGGTCTGGCCGTGGGTGATGAAGTTGGCGAGGTCGATCCGGTCGCCTTCGTGCAGGAGTTCCTCATAGCCGTGATTGGCGTCGCCCAGCAGCTTGACGATGGCATTGGCATCACCGTTCTGCCGGCCGCGGATGCCGACGATGCCATGATTTCCCTTGTAGTCCCAGCCGTGGCATTCGACGCAGCGCCAGGTATCGGCTGCGGCGATGCGCACCTGTTTGGTCTTGAATGCCGGATTGGGGTGAGGTGGCTGCCGCTCCTTCGACTCGTGGCTCCAGTTGTCGTAGAGCCGACCGCCGCGCACGATCGATGCGGGGTCGGCAGCAAGCACCGGCGCCGCCGTGAGGCCCGCCATCATCGCCGCCAGCGCGGCCAACACAACCCGTTTCATTTCCGTCTCCCTTCGAGTGTCCTGATTTCAGACAGCTCGCTACTGACTGGTGGCCGGAAAACCGCTTTCTGCGCCCTGTTTTCCAGTACTGCCGGACTGCGGCATCTTGGGTCGGCGCGATGTCGGGAGGCATCGCCGGGAAATTCCCGGCGACCGCCGTGTCGCCAGCGCCGACTGTTGCGTTTGGAACCAGGAGGACCGGGACCGATCCAGCCCTCCTGGTCTGCCCGCGGATCAGAAGCCGAACGAAACTCCGAGCATGAGGCTGTTCACGCCGCCGGTCAGGGTACTGTAAATCCTGTCATCATAATAATCGTAGCTGTATGCCGCCTTGAGTTTCATGTTTTTCTTCAACTCGTAGTCGACGCCCAACGCCAGGGAATGCACGGTGTTGTTGATCCTGCCGTCGATACTGCCGGCGGTGGCCGTCAGCGCGCTGCCGACATAGCCGCTCGACGTGTCGCCTTTCGAGGCGGAGTAGGTGTAGCCGCCGTTCCAGCGCAGTTCGTCGCTGACCTGCCAATCTCCGGCAAGCGAGAAGACATAGGTGTCGACACTGTAGTTGGGCCGATCGACACTGAGGAAACTCAAGGCGTTGCCGGGCGCCTCGAAGCGTCGCCTGTCACTGCGCAGGAAGTAGGTACTGAAGTCGTCGTTGTGCCAGGACAGGCTGGCCGTCGTATTGATCCACTCCGACGGCTTCATGCTCAGCGACACACCGGCGGCCTGCAGCTTCTTGTCGACATCCTGGGTCACCGTGCCGATCGACAGCAGGCTGGCCGCAGCATTGCCGCTAAGCGTGTTGTTCGCATTCTTGATGCTCTTGTAGTCGTAGTAGCCGCTGACCAGGGTGTCCTTGTCCATCGCGTAGCTGAGCTTGGCCTTCAGGCCGGCCGACTTTTCCGGTTCGGTGACCTGTCCGGTGTCGCTGGCCCATTGGTAGAAGGGCGTTATTCTCAGCGTCATGCCCGGCATCGGCCGTGCAATGATCTTGAGGTATAGCTCGTCGGATTTCGTGCTGTCGCGATAAAGCGAACGCTGCGGGGCGATCGCATTCAAGGCAGGGGCCAGCACGGATGCCGCCGACCACGTCAGGTCGCGGTCCTTGTCCTCATGCTTCCATCCGGCCGTCAGCGAGGACTTGAGTGCGCTGGCGCGGAAAGATGCCGCCAGACCATAATTGAGGATATTGATGCGGTCGATACGTACGCCGAGCTGCTCGCCGACTGTCGGATTGATCAGGCCAACCGCAGGGAAGGTCGAGTCGTTCTTGCGATCGTTGTACTTGACGAAGCCCTCGACGCCGATGCCGCCCGACAGATTGGTATTGACCGTGAGGAACGCGCTGTTGGTCGTGATCTTGCCGGTCGAGTAGCCAAATTGCTGCTGCCGTTGGGCGAATGAGTCCTGATCGAGTACGGAATGCCCGTAGCCAGCCGCAAAAGCCGTGGTGCCGTAGTTCTTGGCCATGCGGAAGTTGTTCGAGATCAGGGTGCTGTCGGGGATGAAGTGGATGGGCTTGTTGCTGGTCACGCCGAATCCGGCCATCAGGGGGATGAAGTCGGCAACCGTGTATTCCCTCGCCTTGTTGTCGAATTTTTCCACCGATCCGTCATAGGAAAGCACAAAGCCGCCGGGCGCGCCAGTCACGTTCAGGGTGACGCGATTCATTCTTTCGTCGACCGGCATGTCGGTGCCCCGCCAGCGCTGCAGGACTCGGGCTGCGCCGCCGGCGACGTCGCTGCCGCCGAGGACGAAGCTGCCGAAGCGGTTGCCGTCGCGTTTGTAGCCGTCATAGTTCAGGGCAACCGAAGCGGCATTGCCCAGCAGCACGGGTTTCAGCGCCAGCCCGAGGCCATAGGTGGTGCGGTCGATCTTGTACAGCCGCTGCCCGCCGGAGTCGTCGTTGAATTGCGCCACGAATCCGGAATTGGTATTCGCCGGGACGTTGTTGGCGGGATTGGTACCGCCGGGTACCTGACTCGGGCCGTAGAGGAAATTGAAACCCCCGGTGGTCGAGCGGTAATTGGTGTAATAACCACCGAAACCCATCGTGTTGGAATCGGCCTTCACCGTTCCGCGATGGTTGTACGCACCGAAGCCCTGGCGTTCAAGGCGAAATGTCTCGCGCTCGGCATTCTTGCCGACAACGCTCAGATCGACGTCGGGATAGACACCGCCGCGGGTGTCGCTGCCCTTCTGCACGTCGTAACGCTCCAGGAACTGGGTACTGGCGGTACCCGCGCCCTTGAAGTAGTCGAAGTAAATGAGTTTCGGCGTGACTTCGCCGGAGAACACCGTCGCTGCGGCCGGTTCCGCAGCGAGCGCAGTGGAGCCGAAGATCGCCGCCATTGCGGCACATAGCGTTTTGATTCGCGTATTTGCGTTCATGATTTTTGTCCCCTTATGCTCAGTGTCTCAAGTGCTGGTCGACTGCGCTGCCATGTACCGCGCCATGGCAACTGGCGCAGTCCCTGAACACCGCACCGCTGATCGCCTGCGTATTGTTGTTGGCACCTGTCTGGCCATGCCGGTTGCTGGCGATGGCGTGGCACTGCAGACACTGCATCGGCTGTGCCAGCGTCAGCAGTCGCTTGTTCGGCGAGCCATGCGGATCGTGGCAGGTGGTGCAATCTTCGGCGACCGGCGGGTGCTCGAAGGTATGCGGGCCGCGGATGGCCTGGTGGCAGGAAGTGCAGGTTGCCGTCCGGGCACCCAGCGTGGCCTGCTTCGAGGCGTGCGGATCATGGCAGCCGGTGCAGGTGGCGCCGCCTTCCTTGACCGGGTGGTGCGAGACCATGCTGAACTTGGCCAGCACGTCCTGGTGGCAGGTCGCGCACAGCGCCGTTGTCTTGCCGCCCTTTTCCATTCCGGCGTTGAGCGTCTTGACCTTCGGCGTGTGATTGCCGTGACAGTCGCGGCACTGGACGCCAGCCTTGTTGTGCTCGGCGATGGCGAAGTGCATGCGGCGCTTGTCGCTTTCGTGGCAGGCGAGGCATTCGGCCGATTCGGGCTTGGTGGCGACCACCTTGGGCGGCTTCGCGTTGCCTTTGGCCTTTTCACGTGCTTCGTGGGCCTTGGCATGGTCTCCCGCATTGACGTGGCAACTGTTGCATTCGCCGTGAAAGGCGTGGGATGTCGTCGCCTCGGTTTTGTGACATTCGACACACTGGTCACCCTTGATCGGTGCAGCCTTGGCCGCCGTGGGCGCAGCCCACGCGCCGGCATGCAAGGCGCCCCCCAGAATAACCGCCAGCAACACGGCAAGACGTCTCATGGCTTACTCCTCCTGATTAAGTTCAAATCGTTCAAAACCGTAAAGCCCTTGCCGCATCGCGGCGCCAACCAAGCCCATAAATCACTTCCCAGAATCCAGGTCATTTCTTTGACAGCAGTTTCGCCTTCAGCTCCGAAGGCCCATCCGGACCCACCGGTTCCTTGTGCGCAATACCGAAGTGGCATTCGATGCAGGTCATGCCTTCGGTTTTCCCCTTGGCGTGGCGCCGTTGTGCCTTCTCGGTCTGCAGATCCGACGACATGGCCTCCAGGGTGTGGCAATTGCGGCACTCGATCGAGTCGGTGGCCAGCATGCGCGTCCACTCGCGCGTCGCCATTGCGTAGCGATGGGCTTCGAACTTCTCCGGCGTGTCGATGACGCCGGTGAGCTTGCCCCAGACTTCCTTGCTCGCCTGGATCTTGCGCACCATCTTGTGTGTCCAGTCCTTTGGCACGTGGCAATCGGAGCAGCTGGCGCGGACACCGGTGCGATTCGAGTAGTGGATGGTCTTCTTGTATTCCTGATAGACGTTGTCGCGCATCTCGTGACAACCGGTACAGAAGACCATGGTGTTGGTGGCTTCGAGGCCGGTATTGAAGCCGCCCCAGAAGATGATGCCGCCGATGAAGAAGAAGCTGCCCACCGTGAGCAGCGAGTACTTGACGCACGGGGTGCGCAGTGTGGCCCAGAAGCGGGCCGGCCATGCGATCTGCATGATCTATTCAGGCGCCGCTCAGCGCGAGAGGATCCATTGCACCAGGTTCCTGACCTTCTCCGCGTCGCGGGTCTTGACGGCGCCGTGGTCTTCTTCCACGCCGTCGATCTTGACCTTGCTCGGCACGGTGACGTGCTTGGTCAGCTTGGCCTCCGCCTCCGCCTTGCCCTTGTACTTGGCGGCAGTTTCCTTGTAGGACGGGCCGTCCTTCTTCTTGTCGACGCTATGGCACTTGAGGCACTTGCTGTCTTCCAGCAGCTTCATCGCGGCGGCATCGTCAATCGCATACGCAGGAACGGCAACAGCCAGACAAACAACTAGACCTGCTAGGCGGCTTTTCATGATTTGAATACCCTCATTTGAATTGCATTTGCCTGGGCTCGCCGCACCAGATTCCCTGGTGGGCAGTGCTTCAGCATTGACATTGACATTGAGGGTGATTCTGAACTTTTTTGGCACTGCACCATATCGGCGAGCGCTTAAAGTTCTTGTAGGAAATGTCCTACAGACGCCGAGGCAATTCAGGTGCGCATCAGTCCGACAGCGAACTCAGGCCGTGGGCAATCGCGTAACGCACCAGTTCCGAGCTTGTCGCCAGCTCCATCTTTTGCATGATGCGGGTCTTGTGCGTACTGACGGTCTTGACGCTGAGCGAAAGCGCGACGCCGATCTCAGTGAGTCCCTGACCCGCCACCAGCATTTCGAACACCTGGTACTCCCGATTCGAGAGCAGCGTATGCGGCAGCGCATTGCTGTCGGTGCCGATCTGCCGCGCCATGAGTTCGGCCACATGCGCGCTGACCTGGATGCCGCCGGCCGCCACCTTGCGGATCGCCGCCACCAGCAACTCCGCGTCGCTCTCCTTGGTTATGTAGCCGGCCGCGCCCGCACGAAAGGCCCGCAAGGCGTACTGGTCTTCGTGATGCATGCTGAGGATCAGGATCGGCAGATGGGGATGATCGCGATGCACCAGCTTGATCAGCTCCAGGCCGCTCTTGCCGGGCATCGAGATATCCAGTACCAGGACATCGCACTCCAGATTCTGCAGCCGCGACAGCAACTCGATGCCGTTGGCCGCTTCGCCGACCACCGTCAGGTCCTCGGTTTCAGTCAGGATCTGCTTCAAGCCATCACGAATGATGGAATGGTCGTCGGCGAGAAAGACGCGGGTCATGTTCACGTTTCCTCCGTGAATTGGGCGCCGGCTGCGGAGTCGGATTCCGTGGCGATGGAATGCTGCCCGAGCGGCAAGTGCACTTCGATCCGCACGCCGCCGGAGCTGGAGCGACCGACGTCGAGTCGTCCGCTGAACATGTGCACGCGCTCGCGCATGCCGACCAGGCCATTGCCGGCACTGACGACCGGATCGGCGGCCGGATGCATGTCATGGCCGTTGTCCTCGATCGCAAGATACAGGACGTCGTTCTCCATCTGCAGCGTCACGGATACCCGGCTTGCCGCCGCATGACGCGCGACATTGGTCAGGGCCTCCTGCAGGATGCGATAAACGGCAGTGGCCATGTCGGTATCGCATTCGGTGGCTGTCGGATCGATGTCGACATCGACGGCGATGTTGCTGCGCTGCGAAAAATCATCGACCAGCCATTCGGCTGCGGCCACCAGGCCGAGATCGTCGAGCATGGGGGGGCGCAATTCGGTGGTGATGCGCCTGACCGATGCCACCGTGTCGGCGAGCAGGGCTTTCATGACCGTGATCTTGTGCTCCAGTTCCGGCTGCGATGCATGCAGGCGCCCGGACAGCGACGACAGGTCGAGGCGCAGGCGCAATAGTTGCTGCCCCAGTTCGTCGTGCAATTCGCGCGCGATGCGGGTGCGCTCCGACTCGCGAACCATGATCAGCGACTCGGACAGCCTGCGCAATTCGGCATTGGTGGCGCTGACGGTGGCCTCTGCGCGACGCCGTTCCGAGATGTCGCGCAGCACGGCGGTAAATAGCGTGCGGCCGCCCACCGTAACCTGCGAGATGGTCGACTCGACCGGGAATTCCTCGCCGTTCGAGCGCAGGCCGAAAACCTCGGCGGCGATTGCCCGTGGAGGGCTGCGACTTTCGTGAAACCCGTCGACATGGCGCTCATGGGATGAACGATAACGCTGCGGCAAAAACCGGGTGAGCGATGCGCCGATCGCTTCACCGACGCTGCAGCCGAACATTTTTTCCGCAGCCGGATTGAAGAGGACCACACGTTGATCCATATCAACGGTGACGATGGCATCCATCGCCGTGTCGACCAGTGCGCGCAGGGTCTCGCCGGTCTGCGTCAGGTTGTCGGCGAGGACCTGCTCCCGCTTCAGTTCGCGGACCAGCAGCAGCGTGATCAGGGCGATGAAGGTCGCCATGGCGCCGGCACCACTCCATAAGGTGACCGCATTGTGGCGCCAGGAGGTGAGCGCGGCGGCGTCCAGGGTCGATACCGCCAGCGTCAGGGGGAATCCGGCGATATCGCGATAGATCACCATACCGGATGTATCGCCGCCGACGCGTTCGCTGCGCAAGCCATCCGTGGACCCGGCGGGCGTGGCCAGCAGCGGGAAGGCACGGCCGATCATGTCTTCGTCGCGCGGGGTCCGCGTCAGCAGGCGCCCGTCCTTCAGGTACAAGGCGATCGGGCTGATGTATTCGAGCTTGAGATTATGCAGCTGCTCGAAATAGTCGAGATTCAGGGCCGCGACGACGACTCCGGCAAAGCGCCCATCGCGGCGGTCGATGCGGCGGCTCATGTGCACGGTCCATTCGCCGCCCATCCGGTTCACCAGTGGCCGGCCGATGAACACCTCGCCTTTGGTGTTGCTGCGGTGAAACTGGAAATAGTCGCGATCGGCCACTGCAACCTGGGGGATCGGAAAATCGGCAGAGGCATTGATCACCGTGCCCTCGGCATCGACCAGGAACAGTGCGGCGATATGCGGCATGCCGGCGATGCGCGATTTGAGCATGGTATGAACCAGGAAGTCGGTGGCGGCCAGCTGGTTTTGCTCCAGGCTGCCGATCCGTTCCGCAACGCCGCTGACTACCAGGTCGACGCCCTGCAGGGCGCGGGTAGTCTGGTCGCCGATGATCTGGCTGACGCTGGTCGCCTCCTCGACGGCATGACGGAGTTCATGCCGCTTCAGGTCGAGCAGGTATATCTCGGTCGCAAACAGCACCATGCCCACGGCGATGGCGCCCAGCAGCAGCACGGCGCGCACCGGGCTTTGCACCCAGTGCCGCACCCGCGCCAGGGTTGCATTCATGGTGCCGGTGGGAGCCATCGATCGGCGCTGCGGAGCTGACGTGAGCCGCTGAGCCGATTGCCGGCGTCAGCTGAAGATTCGCTATGGCGCATGTTGATCCCGTCGTTGTCGAAAGGCGAAAGTGCTGTGTACAAAGCAATAGCAGCTTGCATGTCAGCCAGTAGCGTTCACCACCGTGATCTGGTCGTTGAGCGTCCAAAAATCGTAGAGGTAGCCGATTCCGAGAAAGCCGAGCGTGCAGAGGTAAAGGATGCCGGTGATCCACTTGCCCATGTACATCCGATGCACGCCGAAAAATCCGAGGAAGGCCAGCAGTATCCAGGCGACCGAATAGTCGATCCTGCCCGAGCGGAATCTGAGATCGGCCTGGCGGTCCATGGACGGTATCAGGAACAGGTCGATCAGCCAGCCCAGCCCCAGCAGGCCCAGCGTGAAGAACCAGAGGGTGCCGGTCACCGGCTTGCCGTAATAAAAACGGTGTGCGCCGGTAAAGCCGAACAGCCAGAGCACATAGCCGACGGTCTTTGAATGGGTATTGTTTGCTTGCGTCATCGCCTGATTCCCGGGTTGGCTCGATATCGATCGAGCATCGGCATTCTACCGCCCGCTCCTTCGAATGCCGCCGGCGCCTGGCGACGGCGGCCGTGTGCGCGGCCCATCGGCGTGCCGCCAGCGCCGACTTTCCGGCAGGGATTCGATGTTCCAACTCGATGCGGACGACCGCTGCGCTCCCGGCGCGTTACCATGGAAGCCGGCCGGGTTCGATCCCATAGCGAACCGCTGTCAGCGGAGGCACACATGAAGCTTGCAGGATGTCTCGCCGTCGCCGCCATGCTCGTGGTGCAAATGCCCCTGGCGCAGGACGTCCCCGGGTTGCCCTGCGCCGGGGCCGACAAGGAATGTGCGCAGCAGGCGATGAAAAGCCATGCTGCGACCCGCATAGCCACCTGGGCCGCCGCGCTGTCCTTGCCGGTTGCCGAGCGCATCGGCCCGGCGCCGCCGCAACTGGTCGAATACATCAATCTCGACAACATCCTCAACGGCTATCCCGAACGGCCGCGCGCCGCGACGCTCGATGCCGGCCTGCTGGCGGATGTCCGGGGCGCGATGACCGACCTGCCTGCCGAGATCTGGAAGCTGGTCGGCGACCGCCTGGTCGGCGTGTATTTCGTCGAGGGCCTGGGCGGCACCGGCTACACCGATTACGTATTCGATGCGCAGGGCAGGCCGACCAGGGGCTTTGTCGTGCTCGATGCCGCCGTGCTGGCGCCGCAGCGCGCCAACGCCTGGGCGACGTGGAAAGAGAACACGCCCTTCGCGCCAGGTGCCGGTTACCGGCTCGAAGCGCGCATCGAAGCGGACGGCAACGACAACCGCCGCAATGCGATCCAGTACATCCTGCTGCACGAACTGGGTCACGTGCTCTCGATCGGCGCCGATATCCACCCGCCGTGGAACCTGGCCCCGAAGGAGATCGACAGCGCTGCCAGGTATCCCTTCTTCGATCTCTCGTGGACCGTCGACCGCGCGGCCGACAAATACGGCAGCCGTTTCGATGCGCACTTTCCGCAACGTACGAGCACGGTCTATTACTTCGGCGCCAAGCTTGCAGCGGCCGACATGGAGGCAACCTATGCCAGCCTGAAGTCGACCAATTTCCCGTCGCTCTATGCCGCCACCGCGCCGGCCGACGATTTCGCCGAAAGTTTCGCCAGCTACGTGCACGTGGTGCTGATGCGGCGACCGTGGCAGATCACGATCCGGCACCAGGGCAAACCCGTCGCCAGTTTGCGCGCCTGCTGGGGCGAGCCGCGCTGTGCAGAAAAGCAGGAACTGCTGGAGCGGCTCGTCAAGCGCGCTTACTAGGCCAGGTCAGGCTGCAATTTTCAGTTGCGCGGGATCGAGCAGCAGGTAATGGGCGCAGAGCCCCTGCTTGCGGTTGCCGTCATCGCTGACGAAGATGATCTGCTGCCGGCCATCGATCAGCGCCGGGCTGACGCCCTCGGCATGCTCGAAGCCGGGCAGGCCCGAAACCGTGACGGGCCGCGCCGGCCGATCTGACTGACCGCACCAGAACCAGAGCCGGAACTGGACCTGCTGGCGGGCGACCGGCCCGCTGATCAGCAGCCAGCCGTCGAGCGCGGGGATGAAGGACATGCCGCGGATCCCGTCGCCGCCGAGGTCCAGGGTTGTCAGGGTGGCGGCAATGCGCGGCGGCTCGCCGGCTTCGAACATCGCCGATGGGTTGTCGATGCTGGCGATGATGGCGCGGGCGTCGAGCAGGGGACTGCGAAAGCCGACCAGCAGGCGCTGCTGGTCGGGACTCATTTCCAGTGCCTCGATATTGAGCCCGGCGTCGGACTTGACGTCGCGTATCGCGGCCGCAGTAGCCAGCACCGGATGCGCCGCGGTCAAGGCCGGCTTGATGCCCATGACCACTTTTGGCGCGACTGCGCGATCGCCCTCGATGCGGAAGCGGACCAGCTTGTCGCGGGACTTCTTTTCGTCGCCGTCGTCGTCGCGCGAGTGGGACGTGATGGCATAAATGTAGCCCGCCCGATCGGACGCAATTCCTTCGAGGTCATCCAGCTTGGCGAAGGCATCGCCCGCTGCCAGGGATTCCATGCGCAGCGCCGTGCTGCCGACACTGCCGTCGGGGCCGAGCGTGACCAGGCTGAACGGGTACTTCTTTTCGTCTTCGACGACGAGGAAGCGCCCGTCTTCAAGCTGCTGGATGGCGGAAGGCTCATGGATGCCGGTCAATTCGAGGAACATGGGATCTTCATCCTGTGGCGTGGGCAGTAGTTACTGCGTGGACAGTTTATCCATCGCAGCCGGGCGTTTGTGTATGTCAGCGCACAGAGGCGTAACGCAGGGTGCCTGCGCGGCGTGCTTCGGGGCAGCGGGCCTTTCTGCTAGGATATTTCGACACAGCGAGGCGCAACCCCTGCCTTGCCTGCCTGTCCGTGCATTCCCCCGCACGGTGTCCTGTACAACCCACGCAGGAGCACGCTCATGATCCAGCTCAATGTCAATGGCAAGCCTCACTCCGTCGATGTATCTCCCGATACGCCGCTACTCTGGGTCCTGCGCGACACGCTGGGCCTGACCGGCACCAAGTACGGCTGTGGCCAGGCGTTGTGCGGTGCGTGCACGGTGCATGTCGATGGCGCGCCGCTGCGCTCCTGCGTGACTCCGGTGTCGGCCGTGGCGGGGCGCAAGATCAGCACCATCGAAACAGCAGACCAGTCGCGCGTCGGCAAGGCCGTGCAGGAGGCGTGGCGCAAGCTCGACGTGGTGCAGTGCGGTTTCTGCCAGTCGGGACAGATCATGGGCGCCATCGCGCTGCTGAGCCAGAACCGCAAGCCGACCGACGCCGACATCGACAATGCCCTGTCGGGCAACCTGTGCCGTTGCGCGACCTATGTGCGCATTCGTGCCGCCGTGCACCTCGCGGCCAAGTCCCTCGCCTAGGAGCCGCCATGTCCACCATGACCATCGAGAACGTGAGCCGGCGCGGTTTCCTGCAGGGCGCCGCCGGTTTGACCCTGAGCTTCTGCCTGCCGGCGTTTGCCGCACCGGCCGTGGCGGGCAGGATGGCCGCCGCGGCGGCGCCGTTCGAACCGAATGCCTTCCTGCGCATCGGCAGCGACAACAGCGTGACGGTGATCGCCAAGCACCTGGAGATGGGGCAGGGCAGCTACACCGGACTGGGCACCATCCTCGCCGAGGAACTCGACGCCGACTGGAAGTCCGTCCGCATCGAAGGCGCGGCGGCCGACGCAACGCGCTACAACAACCTGTTCTGGGGCCCGACGCAGGGTACCGGCGGCAGCACCGCGATGGCCAATTCCTGGGACCAGTTGCGCAACGCCGGTGGCAGCGCGAGGGCAATGCTGGTCGGTGCGGCGGCGAAGCGCTGGCAGGTCGCGGCGGCCGAAATCACCGTGCGCGACGGCGTCGTCAGCCATGCGCCGTCGAAGCGCAAGCTGCGCTTCGGCGAGCTGGCCGCGGATGCCGCGAAGGAAGCCGTGCCGGCGAACGTGGTACTCAAAGAGCCGAAGGATTTCCGCCTGGTCGGCAGGCATGCGCCGCGCAAGGACAGCGCCGACAAGACCAATGGCCGTGCGATCTTCACCCAGGACATCCGCCTGCCCGGCATGCTGGTGGCGATGGTCGCACATCCGCCGCGCTTCGGCGCCACGGTAAAAAGCTTCGATGCCGCTGCGGCAAAGCGGGTCAAGGGCGTGGTCGACGTGGTGCAGATTCCCTCGGGCGTCGCGGTGCTGGCGAAGGACACCTGGAGCGCGAAGAAGGGGCGCGACGCGCTGACGGTTGACTGGGATGAAAGCCGGGCCTTCAAGCTCGGCAGCGAAGCCATCATGGCGCGCTATCGCGAGCTGGCGAAGCAGCCGGGTCTGGTGGCGCACCAGGCGGGCGATACGGACAAGGCCTTCGCCGCCGCGGCAAAAGTCGTCACGGCGAGCTATGACTTTCCCTACCTCGCCCATGCGGCGATGGAGCCGATGAATTGCGTGATCCGGCTGAGTGCCGAAGGCTGCGAGGTGTGGAACGGCGAACAGCTCCACACCGGCGACCAGCACCAGCTCGCCGGCATTTTCGGCCTCAAGCCGGAACAGGTGAAGATCAACATGCTGTATGCCGGCGGCAGCTTCGGCCGCCGCGCCAGCACCAGTTCGGACTACGTGGTCGAGGTTGCGCAGATCGTCAAGGCCAGTGGCGGCAAGGCGCCGGTCAAGCTGGTCTGGCTGCGCGAGGACGACATGCGCGGGGGCTTCTACCGCCCGATGTTCCATCATGTGCTCGAAGCCGCGCTCGACGCGAGCGGCAAGCCGACGGCCTGGCGCCACCGCCTGGTCGGCCAGTCGATCCTGACCGGTTCGCCCTTCGCGGGCATGGTCAAGAACGGCATCGATGCGGTCTCGGTCGAAGGCGCGGCCAATCTGCCGTATGCGATTCCCAACATGCGGGTGGACCTGCATACGCCGCAGGACATCGGCGTGCCGGTGCTCTGGTGGCGCTCGGTAGGTTCGTCCCACACGGCCTATTCGACCGAGGTCTTCCTCGACCTCGTGGCCAAGGCGGGCAACCGGGATCCGGTGGCCCTGCGCCTCGAATTGCTGGCCGGCAAGCCGCGTCACAGCGGCGTACTCCGGCTCGCCGCCGAGAAGGCCGGCTGGGGCAAGCCGCTGCCGCCGGGCGCGGCGGGCACACGGCGCGGGCGCGGGGTCGCGGTGCATGAGTCCTTCCACAGCTATGTGGCGCAGGTGGCCGAGGTGACGGTGGCGGCGGACGGCTCGGTCAAGGTCGATCGCGTCGTCTGCGCCGTCGACTGCGGCATCGCGATCAATCCCGACAATGTGCGCTCGCAGGTTGAAGGCGCCGTGGGCTTCGCCCTGTCGGCGGCCCTGTACGGCGAAATCACGTTGAAGGACGGCGCCGTGGTGCAGGGCAACTTCGACGGCTTTCCGCTGTTGCGCATAGCCGAGATGCCGCGGGTCGAGGTGCACATCCTGCCGTCCACGGCCAAGCCGACGGGCATCGGCGAACCAGGGGTGCCGCCGCTGGCGCCGGCGGTGGCCAACGCCATCGGCGCCGCGACCGGAAAATACCTCGGCCGCCTGCCCTTCAATACGGCGGAGCTGCGCGCCTGAAGCATCTCATGGGATTTTTTGCAGCAAGGCAACTCATGCGAATTGCGTCAAGTTGTACCTGACTTGACAAATCCGTTTGGCGGATCGCCGCTTGCGGAGTGGAGCGGGTGAAGGGAGTCGAACCCTCTTCATCAGCTTGGGAAGCTGAGGTAATGCCGTTATACGACACCCGCGTCGGGCCAAATTTTAGCGCTACATCAGAACGATGTCGAATTGCTCCTGGGTGTAGCCGCTCTCGGCGTGCAGCGAAATCGGCAGGCCGATGAACTCGGAGAGCATGGCCAGCGCCTGCGATTCCTCTTCGAGGAACAGGTCGATCACGCTCGGTGCCGCCAGCACTCGCATTTCGCGCGCGGTGAACTGGCGCGCCTCGCGCAGCAGTTCGCGCAGCACCTCGTAGCAGACCGTCTGCGCGGTCTTCACCTCGCCGCGCCCGCCGCAGGTGGGGCAGGGTTCGCACAGCACGTGGGCCAGGCTTTCGCGGGTGCGCTTGCGCGTCATCTCGACCAGGCCGAGCTGGGTGAAGCCGGATACGGTGATCCGGGTGTGGTCGCGGGCCAGGGCCTTGTTGAACTCGACCAGCACTGCCGCCTTGTGCTCCTCATCTTCCATGTCGATGAAGTCGGCGATGATGATGCCGCCCAGGTTGCGCAGCCTGAGCTGGCGCGCGATGGTCTGCGCGGCTTCGAGATTGGTCTTGAAGATGGTGTCGTCGAAGTTGCGCGAGCCGACGTAACCGCCGGTATTCACATCGACCGTGGTCATCGCCTCGGTCTGGTCGAAGATCAGGTAGCCGCCCGACTTCAGGTCGACGCGGCGCGCCAGCGCCTTCTGGATTTCATCCTCGACGCCATGCAGGTCGAACAGCGGCCGTTCGCCGGTGTAGTGCGCCAGGCGGTCGTTCACCTGCGGCACGTATTCCTGGGCGAAGTGCTGCAGCTTCTGGAAGTTCTCGCGCGAATCGATGATGACGCCGGTGGTTTCGCTGGTCACCAGGTCGCGCAGCACGCGCTGCGCCAGCGTCAGGTCGTGATGCAGCAGCATCGGCGGCAGGGCGCCGACGCTGCGGCTCTTGATTTCGCGCCAGATGCGGCGCAGGTAGGCGATGTCGGCGGCGAGTTCCTCGTCGCCGGCGTCGGCCGCCACCGTGCGCAGGATGTAGCCGCCGGGCTGGTCGGCCGGCAGCAGGGTCTGGATCCGGGCGCGCAGCTTTTCGCGCTCGACCTCCTCGCCGATGCGCTGCGAAATGCCGATGTGGCTGTCCTGCGGCAGGTGCACCAGCAGCCGCCCGGCGATGGAAATCTGCGTGGTCAGGCGCGCGCCCTTGGTGCCGATCGGGTCCTTTTGCACCTGCACCATCAGCGACTGCCCCTCGCTGAGAATGCGCTCGATCGGGCGCGTCTCGTGGCTGGCGAAACCATTGCCGGCCGGACGCTCGCTCCAGATGTCGGCGACATGCAGGAACGCGGTGCGTTCGAGGCCGATTTCGATGAATGCCGATTGCATGCCGGGCAGCACCCGCACCACGCGCCCGAGATAGACGTTGCCGACGATGCCGCGGCCGTTGGTGCGCTCGATGTGCAGTTCCTGCACCACACCCTGCTGCAGCAGGGCGACGCGGGTCTCCTGCGGCGTGAAGTTGATCAGGAACTGTTCAGTCATGGTGTGGTGCCGGGATCACAATGGATAGCCAAACTCGCGCAACAGCAGCGCGGTTTCGCACAAGGGCAGGCCGACCACGCCGGAGTGCGAACCGCGGATTTCCTCGACGAAGATCGCGGCGCGACCCTGGATGCCGTAGGCGCCGGCCTTGTCCATCGGTTCGCCGCTTTGCACATAGCGGCGGATTTCCGCCGTGCTGATGGTCCGAAAGCGCACCTCGCTGACCGACAGGCGGTGTTCGAGGCGATCGCCGCGGGCCACGGCGATTGCCGTCAGCACGCGATGGCTGCGCCCGGAGAGGCGGCCGAGGATGCCCGCGGCTTCCGCTTCATCGCGCGGCTTGCCGATGATCTCGCCATCCACATCGAGCGTCGTGTCGGCCGCCAGCACCGGATGCGCGACCAGCGGCCGGCGCGCCAGCAAGCCGGCGGCGAACGCCGCCTTGGCCCGCGCCACGCGTTGCACGTAGTCATCCGCGCTCTCCCCGGGCAGCCAGTCCTCGTTGACTTCCTGGTCTTCGCGCGATCCGCTGCGGAACAGCAACAGGTCGAAGCGGACGCCGATCTGGGTCAGCAATTCGCGGCGGCGCGGACTTCTGGAAGCAAGGTAGATGCGCGGATCCATCATGTTTGAACGGTCGTGGTGGAAAGACTCGCGAGCATAGCTTCAGTCACGATGATAGGGATGGCCTTTTATCACGCTCGCGGCGCGATACAGCGCCTCGGCGAGGATCACGCGGACCAGGGCATGCGGCAGGGTCAGGCTGGAAAGGCGCATGGTCTCGTGGGCGCTGCCCTTGATCCGCGGGTCGAGTCCGTCGGGGCCGCCGATGATGAAGGCCACGTCGCTGCCGCCGGCCATCCATTTCGTCAGGCGCTCGGCCAGTTGCTGCGTGGTCGGCGCATCGCCGCGCTCGTCGAGCGCGATGCGCCGGCAGGCGGCCGGCAGCTGTGCGTCGATACGCGCGGCCTCCAGCGCCATCATGGCCTCGGCGGTCCTGCCGGTGGTGCGCGCTTCGGGTTTGATCTCCAGCAGTTCCAGCGGCAGTTCCCGCGGCATGCGTTTCGCATACTCGGTCCAGCCGGCCGCCACCCATGCCGGCGGTCTGGCCGCTACCGCCGCGACGATCAACTTCATTCGTCGGCGTCGGCGTCGGCGGCTTTCTTGCGCGGACGCTTGGGCACGACCTTCCACAGCTCCTCGAGGTTGTAGTAGGCGCGCACGGCCGGCTGCATGACATGCACCACGATGTCGCCGAGATCGACCAGCACCCATTCGCCGGTTTCCTCGCCCTCGATGCCGATCACCTGCACATCGGCTTCCCTGGCCTTGTCATGGACGCTGCGCGCCAGGGACTTGACGTGCCGATTGGAGTCGCCGGTGGCGATGATGACGCGATCGAACAGCGCCGACAGCTTGCTGGTGTTGATGACCTCGATATCCTTGGCCTTGACGTCCTCGAGCGCGGCGACGGCGATTTTCTGCAGTTTTCTAATGTCCATGCGATGTCCGGTAGATCTGATGGGATTCAATATAGTCGAGAACGGCGTCGGGAACCAGATAGCGCACGGAAAGCCCGCGCGCCAGCCGTTCCCGGATGGCGCTGGCGGAGATCTCCAGTGCGGTGATGGCAAACGGCACGATACGCCCGGCCGAGGCGCCGGCGAGATCGGCCGGCGCACCAAGACGAGCTGAAAATTCGTGGTCAAGCGCCGTATCGCCGGCGCCGACTGTCAACTCGTGTCCCGGCCGCGTGGCCACGGCGATGTGCGCCAGCCCGAACAAATCGCGCCAGCGATGCCAGGATTCCAGGCGGGCGAAGGCATCGGCGCCCAGCAGCAGCACCAGCGGCCGCTGCGGGCCGTGCCGGCGGCGCTGGCGTTCGAGCGTCGCCACGGTGTAGCTCGGCGCCGCGCTGTCCGCCGCGGCCAGCACTTCGCCGGGATCGACGCTGAACCCGGGCAGGGTGGCGAGCGCCTGCTCGACCATCGCCAGGCGATGGCTTGCGGCGCATCGCGGTGCTGCGCGCAGGGGCGGGCTGCCGGCTGGGATCAGGCACACCTCGGTGAGGGCGAGGGCTTCGCGCGCTTCGAGGCCGAGGCGCAGGTGCGCGACATGCAGCGGATCGAAGGTGCCGCCGAAGAGGCCGAGAACCCCGCCTTTGGCGTCACTCATCAGGCGGCGGCTCCGGCACCACGGCGTCGCGCGTTTCGAACACGTCGCGGTAGGAAAGATATACGGTGGCCACCATGGTCGGCGCCAGGATGAAAATCAGCAGCATGCGCAGGGCGACGGAGAGGATGCTCAGCAGGGACTGCGAGATGAATCCGGCGATGATCAGGATCAATCCCGGCAGCACGGCGCCGACCAGAACCAATGCCAGGCCGTACATGGTGAAGGCGCGCCAGTTGCGCCAGCAGGCGACAAAGCTGAAGAACAGCGATTTGGCAGCACTGACGGCATTCCAGGCGGTCAGCAGCGGCGCGAACCAGAAGGCCATCAAGAGCGGCGAGGCCAGCACCAGCAGGATGCCGAGATCGGTGACCAGCGTCACTGCCTCTTCCTGGCTCATGCCGTCATTGATGTTGATCGGCTCGCCGAGTGCCGCGCTGCCCATGACCAGCAGGGCGGATCCCAGCAGGTGCAGGCCGCCCAGGCGCGCTAGCCCGGCACGCTGGGCGCTGATACCGGAGGTCAGGGTTTCGCTGGCGAAGCTCTGGCCGCGCTCGATCGCACGGCAGCCATTGGCCAGCATCACGGTCAGGGTCGGCAGCAACAGCGGCAGGATGAAGGGGCCGATTTTGGGAACCAGATTCACCACGACCACGGTCAGCAGGTAACCGAAGGTCAGCGCCGTCATCAGCGGCGGATGGCGGCGAAACAGCGCGAAGCCGGCCAGCAGCCAGAGGATGCCGTGGCGGGCAGGGAGGCGGCGCGCGTCCATCAGTCTTCCTGCGCCCGGAAGCTGACGGTTTGCGCTGCGTCCGTGGCCAGCACGGGTGCGTCGAAGGCGATGTCGCCCTCCGGGTCGGGCGTGCCGGTCGCCTGCAGGCCGGCGAAGTCGAACAGGCGGGCATCGAGCAGGTGCGAAGGCACGACATTGGAGAGGCTCCTGAACATGGTCTCGATCCGCCCCGGGAAACGCCGCTCCCAGTCGTTGAGCATCTGCTTGACCTGCTGGCGCTGCAGGTTCGGCTGCGAACCGCACAGGTTGCAGGGAATGATCGGGAAGGCACGCGCTGCGGCCCACGCCTCGAGATCGCTTTCGCGGCAATAGGCCAGCGGCCGGATCACGATGTTGCGGCCGTCGTCCGACACCAGCTTGGGCGGCATGGATTTCAGCTTGCCGGCGAAGAACATGTTGAGCAGCAGCGTCTGCAGGATGTCGTCGCGATGATGGCCGAGGGCGATCTTGGTCGCGCCCAGTTCGCCGGCGACGCGATACAGCACGCCGCGGCGCAGGCGCGAACACAGCGAACAGGTGGTCTTGCCTTCCGGGATCACGCGCTTGACGATGGAATAAGTGTCCTCGTTCTCGATGTGGAAGGGCACATCGATCGAGCGCAGGTAGTCGGGCAGCACCTCGGCCGGAAAGCCGGGCTGCTTCTGGTCGAGGTTGACCGCGACGATGTCGAAGGCGATCGGCGCGTGCTCGCGCAGGAACAGCAGGACATCGAGCAGGGCGAAGGAATCCTTGCCGCCGGACAGGCAGACCATGACCTTGTCGCCGGCTTCGATCATGTTGAAGTCGGCGATCGCCTGGCCGACCTCACGGCGTAAACGTTTGGCCAGCTTGTTCGCCTCGAAGGCGGTTTTCTGGGCCTGGCGCGCGGTGGGTGCCGGATTGGCGGGAAGCGGAGCGTTCATAAATGGGCGGTACGACCGCCGTCCACATTGATCACCTGCCCGGTGACATAGGGTGCGTCGAAGACGAGGAATTTTACGGTGCGGGCGATGTCGGCGGGTGAGCCGATGCGCTGCAACAGGGTGTGCCCAATGATAGCCGCACGCTCGGTTGGCGAAAAGTCACTGGTGCCTTGGGGCCATTCGATGGCGCCGGGCGCCACCGCGTTGACCCGCACCCGCGGTCCGAGTTCGAGCGCCAGCGCCCGGGTCAGCCCGAGCAGGCCGGCTTTCGCCGCGCAGTACAGCGGGTAGCCCTTGAGCGGACGTTCGGCATGGATGTCGGTGATGTTCACGATGCAGCCGCCGCTGGCTTCGAGATGCGCCGCCGCCGCCTGGGACAGGAACAGCGGCGCCTTGAGGTTGGAGCCCATCAGGTCGTCCCAGGCCGCCGTGTCGACAGCGCCGACTTTCGTGGCGTAGAAGGACGAGGCGTTGTTCACCAGCGCATCGAGCCGGCCGAAGCGCGCCACGACCGATGCGACAAGGGCGGGCAAGGCGGCGGTGTCGAGCAGGTCGGCGGCAAACGCCGCCGCACTGTCCGGCCGCTCTGTATTCAGGGTCGCCGCCAGTTCGGTCGCCGCCGCGGCCGAGGAGCGGTAATGAATCGCCACGCAGGCACCCGCGCCGTGCAGCGTGCGTGCGATCTCGGCGCCGACGCGGCGGGCAGCGCCGGTGACCAGGACGACGGGGATGGGCGTGGGATTCGTCATGCCGGAAGTATACCGGCGAGCACCCGTGCCGCGGCGGCGAAACCGAAGCTGGCGGTGACCGCCACCGACGAGCCGTAGCCCGCACAGTTGAGCCCGGCCGTGGGGTCGATCGGAATCCCGGCCGCTGCGCCGTCTATTTCACAGGAGTTATGCGCAGCGGTATCCCCGGGGACGGCGCTGGCTCGCTCTGCGTCCCTGGGATTCCGCTTCGCGGGCAGGGAACGCCGCACCTGCTCCGGCGAATACACGCAATCGACGCCGAATTTCTTCTTCGGCTCGCGCGGGAAACCGTAGTCCTTGCGCAATTGCGCCCGGACTTTCGATGCCAGCGCATCCTGCGTAGTGCGCGACAAGTCGATGACCTCGATCCGCGTCGGGTCGCTGCGGCCGCCGGCGGCGCCGGTGGTCACGACGCGGATGCCGGCACGCCGGCAATGCGCGATCAGCGCCGCCTTGGCGCGGACGTGGTCGATGGCATCGATCACCGCATCGCAGGGCGGGATCAGGACCGCCGGATTGCGCTCGTCGATGAACTCCTCCACCGGATGGACCACGCAGTCCGGATTGATCGCCGCGATGCGTTGCTGCATCGCCAGCACCTTGGACGCGCCCAGCGTCGAGTCCAGGGCGTGGATCTGCCGGTTGATGTTGGATTCCGCCAGGTGGTCGAGATCGATCAGGGTCAGGCGGCCAATGCCGGAACGCGCCAGCGCCTCCACTGCCCAGGAACCGACGCCGCCGATGCCGACCACCACCACATGCGCCGCCCTGGCGCGGGCCAGCGCGCCGGCGCCGTAGAGGCGCTCGACCCCGCCGAAGCGGCGCGCGTAATCGGGAGTGGCAGTCACGCGGCGATTCTAGCGGTGCGGGCTGCTGTGGTGGCTGGCCGCGCGACGATTGAATTCCTTGCGGATCAGCAGGTCGACCTCGCGTATCCATTCATGCAGCTTAAGCACTGCGGGCGGCGACCACTGGCCGAGGTCGCCAATCTCCGCGTTGAGTTTGTCGATTACGCCATCCATCTCTTCCACGCTCTTCATGGGGTCTCTCCTGAAACGGACTATTGCGCCGGGGATCCGGTCCGCTGCCGAGAATACACTTTGCCGCGGGCGCCGGCTGCGGGAAGCGCAAGTCGCCCCGAGGCAATCCGGGACGTGGCGCAGCGCCGCTATTGCCACCGCGTCGAATCGCCGGGATACCGTCCGCGCCTCTGGCGCAGACATAAAAGCGAACGGCCCTCCCGCAGGAGAGCCGTTCCGTGATTCTGGTGGCCAGGGGCAGAATCGAACTGCCGACACACGGATTTTCAATCCGTTGCTCTACCAACTGAGCTACCTAGCCGTTATTGATTTAACTCAACATTTTCTGAACAGCCCACCGAATATCGTTGGGCAATTTGAGCATCCGTTGAGCACAGGTTGAGCAAACTTGCTAGCTCGCGCTGCGTTTGGAACAGCGCTGCATTATAGCAAAGTGTCGTCAGTGCGGCCAACTGCGTTGCCCTTGTTCGCACATGGGATGTGCTTTCGATTCTGCCCCTGGCCACCAGTACAACCCGACGAAGAGGGGGGGTGGGGGAAAAGATGTGGGTTTCGGTTATAGAGAGAATCAGCTTGCTACGGCGCTGATAGTTTTCTGAACCTTGGGGGTATTATCAGTAGTGCATCTAGTGAGCCATCTAGCATTCATACTGAAAAACCTAGGACTAGTTCCCAACGGGAATCTGGATTCAATCTGCAAGAAACAGATGTCTTCGGAGGGTCAATGGAAGCGAAGAATCCAAAACGAGCAATAAATCTCAAACTAGCCGCTGCATTTATAGCAGGAATAGTTGTCGCCGGTTTTCTGCCGTTCTATGAATACAGCAATCTGGTTGAAAAAAATGGTGCTTCTTACCCCGTGCGCACTCACAGAATTACGGGGCGAGCAGAAATCTTCGGTGGGGAGTGGAACGTAGCAAACAAGGGATGGGTTGCCGAACTGATTGAGAACACCCAACCAAGCTCGACGGTAGAGAGCACTGCAGACAAGACCTTGCCGCCTGAAGAGATTTCTAAATTGGCAGGAGAGTTCGTCTTAACGAATACGGGGTTCATTGAGGCGGAAATTTACAATGGAACTAACCACGCGATCCGCAGCGTCGTCATTGGCCTCTCGGTGATAAACGATGGGGACAACGCGCCGACCACGCGCCGATACAAGCTGACACCTAGCTATCCATACGACCAAGCCGATCCTCTGCAGGCTACAAGCTTTAAGGTGAATGCCGGAATTAGGGTAGCAGAGAAGCAAAAAATTAAAGGGAAAATTGAATCGGCCACTTTTCGGTAGTCTATGAGCCTATTTAGCAGGTCCAAAGACGGTTCTCGAACCGAGGCAGTTCCGTCTGCTCCGTTAGACGTATATCTAACGAGCGAAGACGCTGGCCTTCGGACTCGAATAGACCTGCTGATGGAAGATGTTCACTCGACAAGTGGGATTGCCGACGTTTTATCCAAATTCGTTGGAGAAAAAACGAAAGCAAATTACGTCGAACGCATACGCAGACAGCTAGAAATCATAGTTCTCAACGTAATCCAGACCTACCCAGTTGGGCAAACTATTGGGATGCCGAGAGGCAAGAATTCCTATGTCGCCGAAAGCCTGTTTGGCCCATCTGGCGTTACCCGTGAAATCGTCGACGTTGCAGACGCACTGGATGAGTTGGGCTTGCTTGGGGTCCACACTGATCGTGAGCAGAATTTCGTCTCTCGGATCATTCCTTCTGAAGATTTTATTCGCCTAATTTTTAACCAGAACGATGAGTCCAACGAGAAGGAAGAACGTCGCTTGGCCTTGTCTTTGAAATCGTCTGAGTGCGGGATAGTTCTCAAGGTTCCAGGGAGAGTTTGGTACATAGACAAAGCTGGAATGAAGAGACGGAAATCAACCGATGTCAGGGTTCCATTCAAAAAGCTGGTTGAACTTGATTACTATGAAGTCAGGGCAGCTGAGCTCGCCCGTTGGCAAGAGTTTCTTTGGTCATTTGAAGTGAGCTATGCCGGCCCTGATTACGAAAGAAAGGGACTTGTCCTCAAGTCAGGGATGCAGATTTCACGAACGATAAAGCGGCATTTCAGAGACACTCTAGAACTCCCACTCCGGTTCTATGGGGCATGGCAGCAACTCCCCGCGCATGATGACGAAAAGAAGAAGACGCAGGACCTTCGGCGATATATCCAGATAAACGGCCAGAGAACCTTGGAACTTGATTTCGGCTGTTTCTTCCCTGTGCTGATTCTGACCCAGATAGGAATCAACTGGAAAGAACGATTTCCATCGAAAGATGCCTACCAGCTGGAACGCCTTCACCACGCTGCGGCTGATCGTCAGGAAAGGCAAGCTCTCAGGGGCTTTCTGAAGACAGTCTTTGCCAGATACTGCTTCGACTCAATTCATACTCCTGACAATGTGATTCGTCGCCTTGAACTCGATCTCTGTGATTTCGAAGAGTGCGTGAGGTATGGAGCACCGGAACAGGCAAACGCGCCCGCCTTTGGCATCATTGCCAGACTCAAGAAATTGCCGGTTAGGGAAGCTGTAGATCAGGTCGTTCGTGAATACTGCTCGATGTTCGATGGCGTCGATGAGTCACTCATGGACTGGAAACTGCTCCAGCAGCAAGAGAGCA
Organism: Sulfuritalea sp.; assembly: GCA_022842325.1. Lineage (GTDB taxonomy): Bacteria > Pseudomonadota > Gammaproteobacteria > Burkholderiales > Rhodocyclaceae > Sulfuritalea. The sequence goes on from JALHPU010000007.1 coordinate 36,063, forward strand.
AGATCACAGAGCTAGTTCTGGATGCATGCATTAAGAACAATATCCCCTGCTTGCCGATTCATGATGGATACCGATTGATCAATGGCCATCATTATCAGGTGATGAACTTCATGAAAGCTGCTTCCGAGGAAGTCACCGGAACCAAGAATTTCTTCATCAAGCTCGAAGATCCTGAAGGTCCAGAATCAAATACGTAGAGAGGAGTATTGGACTAGAGAGTATGTCGTTCGAGGGCTGTATGGGCATCCCTCTCACTTCTCTTCATATACTGGGGCAAGTTTTTCAGCAACAGAGAAAGCTGAATGCAAACCAGTCGAGTCCGACTACAGCAGGGTAAGTTTTGCATTGGTATTATCGTGGCATGGCGAGACCAAGTAATTGATTGTGTAAAAATTTAGACAAGCTATGCGACGCTTGCAATATCGAAGTACGGGGGGTATTGACAGGTTCATCCAGGCAATTTCAGGGGGAATGCGATGCGAATACTTTTATGCTTGTTAGCGTTGCTTGCAGCTAACATTGCGACCGCAGGTTGGACATTGATCGGTACATCCGATACCGCTTCGCTTTATGTTGATAAGGACAGCGTCCAATTTTCAGGAACGTTTTCCCGTGTTAGTGGATTGGCTGACCTCAAATCAAGCAGAAGTGTCATGGGGGTTGCGTATTCCTCCAGCAAAGATATTTTGGAGTTTGATTGCGTACGTAAGGTGTATCGCTATATTGAGCGCATTTATTATTCAGGGCCTATGGGGCAGGGAAATCCGGTTTATAAACTTCCTCCAAGAACAGATAGCTCCCCCGCGGATAAAAACGAAACTACACGATCTATTCTTAACGTTGCGTGTAATAGCCAGAATCGAGCGGCCTCGGAGAACCGGACAGCCCCAGAGACCAAGGCATCTTCGAGTGATGATCGCTGTGCATCGTGGGGCCTCAAGCATGGCACAGCGGAATATGCTGATTGCCAAATAAAACTACTTCAAGTGAACAAGGGTGGTTCGTCGGAACCTGCTCGTTCAGCTCCCCCGCAGCAAACAAACGTAGCCCCTCCCGTGCGTACCGCAGAGCAAAAGGAACGTGATGTCGAAGAGTGTAAGTTGTATGCCATGACGCAACCGAATCCATTTACTGCCCAAGTTAAAGAGTCCAGGCAACGTTTATACGGATCGCCAAAGAGCTACACCTACAGCGGCGATAGCGGCTACGGCACGATTACTGAAAATCGAGACCATAGTGGGCCTTGGGGAGCCTATGCCGGTGCACTACTAGGAGAACTTCAGGCAAAAGAAGAGCAGTTCGTCATGCAAGTAGCAATGCAATGTATGCGATCAAAAGGGTACAAACCTAACAACGAATATGACCGATAGGGAGCATCTTCGTCTGAAAGCGGAGGATGCCGAGTGATTTGGTTTTTCGTACTCCACATAACGCGTAGCGCCGAATAAAAATGTAGCCGCATGGCGGCGCTGACATGGCCGTTGCGGTGGAAGGGCGCAAGACATAAACGACCATTACGCGAACCCGAAGGGCGCGAAGCGGCAGGGGTCAGAAGGGAGCTTGCGGAATGAATGTGCCCCTGCTTTGTGTAATGCGCGGTTATGTTCAATCGCGAAGCGATTTACCCTGGAGCCGCTTCGTTCATCTAACTTAGAAAGTCGGCGCTGGTGATACGGCGGTTCAGACACCCACAACGTAGCGCCCAGCGAGCCGCAAGCTGGCGAGCGGATTCATTGCTGGCCAGCGCAGTGGTGAAGCGGGTGCGGGTGAAGGGACCGGCAATCAACGAAGGCACGAAGCCGTGACGCGGGGTTATCGCGTGACGGCGGGGATCAAAGTCCGCAATTTAAGCAAGTACCATAGTCGAGCCGTTCGACATACACACGGTGATTGCATCGAGGGCATAAGTAACTTGCATCCAAATATGCAACTAGCTCGCTAAGCCGAATTTGAGCCTGAATCTTGTCGTTTCGTCGAATGTCGATCTCGGCGGCTTCAAATCCCGACAAGAAGTAGGAAGAGGAGGGGTCGGAGGATTCGATATCAGAAACCTCAAAATCCGGTGATGCAACCACCAGATCGATGTGGAGTTGATACTCCAATTCCTGCGCTTGCTGAATTAGTGCCCACCTGTCTCCAGCTATATCCAGGCGACTGAAGAAGTCAGCGATTACGGCCGCATCTTTGAAGGTGACGCCTGGAAATAGCTTTGGGTTTGGCGTCCGTCGCAGCCAGATGGGAGCCGGTACTCCGGACATGCACCAGAGGTATCCAAGTACCCACGGATCGAGGTACCCGTGATCGCTAATGGCGATCTGGCGGCTAGTCAGGATGGCCGCAACGTCATCAGCGTAGGCGGCTTGTTTTCTGACGGCTGGACGAGATTGCATTGGAAGATGATAGACCATCGATCACAGACGCAGTGCAAGCGTTTCCATACGCAGATGCGTGTAGCGCTTCAGCATGCTCATGGTGCGGTGTCCGCTGACACTGGCAACCTCCATCGTGTTCAGTCCCTTTTCGAACAACCGGGAAACACTCTCATGGCGAAGATCGTGAAAGCGAAGATTCGACAGGCCTGCGCGTTTCGTCGCCCTTCTGAACGCTACGCTAACAGCGTGAGGGGTGATCGGAAAAACTTGTCCCGTTTCTTTCTGCATCGTCCGCAGCAACTGAATTGCCGTTCGTGACAACGGAACAAGGCGGGTGTCGCCGTTCTTCGTGTCTGGAAGGGTTGCGATGGAGCGATCAAGATCGATGTTCTCCCAGCGGAGGCTGACGATTTCGGAAAGCCGCATCGCCGCTTCAACAGCAAGAACCATGATTTCACATAGCGTGGGTGATTCTGTGGCACTGATTAGCTGGATCAGTTCGCCTGACTCAAGCCGTCTGTCTCTGGCCTTGCCAGGGCTTGGCTTCCTGATCTGCTGAACAGGGTTGCTGAGTGATGCGAAGCCCCATTCCTTCCGTGCCTGTTGAAATACGACTGATAGCGCAGCAAGCTCAAGCCTTACCGTGTTGTTAGCTACCTGCTTTAGCCGCTGATCTCTCCAGACAGCAATTTCACTGGCTTTGATGGAGTGAGCATCGCGATTGGCAAAGGAGTGCTTTAGCCAAGCCAGGAGCCGCCGGTCTTCGGCGTAGGCGCCTTTCTTCAATGGAGTTACGTTAAGCCTGTAGCGGTCGATTAACGAGGCCAACGGTGCACGTTGAGTGCCGACTGCTTCACCGCGTTCTAACGCGACCTCAATACGCTTTGCCCATAACCGAGCATCCTTCAAGGCAAGGAAGCTTTTGCACTGCGTGGGGTGGTCTTTGCGGCAAATACGGACTTCGTACTTGTTGCCGCGCTTCCTGATTGCTGCCATCACACCTCCTGTTGAGCAGGTGTTGAGCAAATCAAGGAACGGTGTCTGGAAACCCTTGCTACTACTGGGTTTAGGGTCGGACGAACACGGATTTTCAATCCGTTGCTCTACCAACTGAGCTACCTAGCCGCGAAGGCTGCGGATTATAGGGCCTTGGCGTTGCCGCGTCAAAGACCGCCTTGTCTTGCCGCCGCCTGCTCTGCCTGACTGCCCGCTTACGCCTAGCGTAAGTGCCGCGTAAGAGCCTTTCCCTAGAATGATGCGTTGCAGAATAACCAATTGTTGTTTAAACAATCCCTTCCATCCTCCGGAGGAAACCATGAAAGACGAAGACATCGTCGCGCGGATTCAACAGAATCCGAAGTTTCTCAAGTTCGTCAGCATGCGCAACAACTATTCGATCGTATTGTCGATTCTGATGATGATCGTGTATTTCGGCTACATCCTGCTGGTCGCCTTCAACAAGCAGTTCCTGGCGACCAAGATCAGCGAGGGCGCCGTGACTTCCATTGGGATCCCGATGGGTCTCGGCGTGCTCGTGTTCACCATCGTCATCACCGCCATCTACGTCCGCCGTGCGAACAGCGAGTTCGACGCGATCAAGGACGACATCGTCAAGGAGGCTTCCAAGTGATCAAGCTCAGGCACATTCTCTTCGGCGCGACCGCAATCCTCACGGCCGGTTACGTCCTGGCTGCCGGCGCCGACCTCGGTCAGGCGCAGAAGCAGGCGACCAACTGGACCGCCATCGTGATGTTCGCGATCTTCGTCGGCATCACGCTGTGGATCACCAAGTGGGCCGCTGCCAAGACCAAGACCGCGGCCGATTTCTACACCGCCGGCGGCGGCATCACCGGTTTCCAGAACGGCCTGGCGATCGCCGGCGACTACATGTCGGCAGCCTCCTTCCTGGGTATCTCCGGGCTGGTGTTCGGTTCCGGTTTCGACGGCCTGATCTTCTCGATCGGCTGGCTGGTCGGCTGGCCGGTGATCACCTTCCTGATGGCGGAGCGCCTGCGCAACCTGGGCAAGTTCACCTTTGCCGACGTCGCCGGTTACCGCTTCGACGCGGGTCCGATCCGCACCTTCGCCGCCTGCGGCTCGCTGGTGGTGGTGGCCTTCTACCTGATCGCCCAGATGGTGGGTGCCGGCCAGCTGATCAAGCTGCTGTTCGGCCTCGACTACATCGTGGCCGTGAGCATGGTTGGCGCGATCATGATGGTCTACGTGCTGTTCGGCGGCATGACCGCAACGACCTGGGTGCAGATCATCAAGGCGGTAATGCTGCTGACCGGCGCCACCTTCATGGCTCTGGCGGTGCTGTTCCAGTTCGGCTTCAGCCCCGAGGCGATGTTCAGCAAGGCTGTCGAAGTGCATTCGAAGCACGATGCGATCATGGGCCCGGGCGGACTGATCAATGATCCGATCTCGGCCATCTCGGTCGGCATGGCGCTGATGTTTGGCACCGCCGGCCTGCCGCACATCCTGATGCGCTTCTTCACCGTGCCCAGCGCCAAGGAAGCCCGCAAGTCGGTGGGCTGGGCGACGACCTGGATCGGTTACTTTTACATCCTGACCTTCATCATCGGCTTCGGCGCCATCACCAACCTGATTCCCAATCCGGCGGAGTACTTCGTCGATGGCGAAATCGCCAAGGGTCTCAAGGGCGGCGGCAACATGGCGGCGGTGCATCTGGCCAAGGCGGTGGGCGGCGACCTGTTCATGGGCTTCATCTCCGCCGTGGCCTTCGCCACGATTCTGGCGGTGGTGGCGGGTCTGACGCTGTCCGGCGCATCGGCGGTGTCGCACGACCTGTACGCTTCGGTGTGGCGTCATGGCAATGTCGATTCCGCGACCGAACTGCGCGTCTCGAAGGTCACGACGGTGTGCCTCGGCATCTTCGCCGTGCTGCTCGGTATCGTGTTCGAGAAGGAAAACGTCGCCTTCATGGTGATGCTGGCCTTCGCCGTGGCCTGCTCGGCCAACTTCCCGGTGCTGTTCATGTCCGTGTTGTGGAAGGACTGCACCACCAAGGGCGCGGTTGCCGGCGGTACGGTGGGCCTGATTTCCTCCGTGGCGCTGACCATCATGTCGCCCGCGGTGTGGGAAGTCTCGCTCGGCCATGCCAAGGGTTCGGCATTGTTCCCCTACGCTTCGCCGGCCATCTTCTCGATGACCGCGGCGTTTGCGGTGATCTGGATCGTGTCCCTGCTCGACAGGAGCGCCCAGGCCGCCAAGGAACGCGCTTTGTTCCCGGCGCAGCTGGTCCGCTCGGAAACCGGCGTCGGCAGTTCCAGCGCCTCCGGCCACTAAGCAACTCTGCAGTCAGCAAAAGGCCAGCCCCGCGGGGCTGGCCTTTTGCTTTCTGACCCCGCCCAAGCAGGCGGCGACGGTATCAGGATGTTGGCGCGGTAAAGCGCCGCCCGGGGTCGGTTTCGCTGATCCAGTGCTTGCGCCACCAGGCGTCGATCTGGGCGCGCGTCCATGGCATGTGCACCAGCACCCCGTCGAGCGCCCCGGCAACTTCGGCGATGGTCTGCGGCCGCGCCGCCGGATCCTTCTCCAGGCAGCGGCCGATCAGCGCATCGAGTTCCGCCGGCACCGCGAAGGGCGAACATTCCGAAGCGAGTCGGGGCACGGTATGCAGGACCTGATAGGTCAGGTCGTGCTCGGTCTCGGTTTCGAACAGCCGCTTGCCGGTGAGCAGGAAGAAGCCGACTGCGCCCAGCGCGTAGATGTCGGCGCGCCCGTCCGCATCGCTGGGATTGCGTATGCGTTCCGGCGACATGTAGAGCGGCGTGCCGAGGATGCGCATGTTGCCGGTCAGGTCGCGCGTCTGCTCGCCGGAGATCTGCTTGACCAGGCCGAAGTCCAGTACCTTGACGAAGTCCCGCTCGCCGCGGATCTCACAGAGCATGATGTTCTGCGGCTTGATGTCGCGATGCACCAGGCCGCAGGAATGCGCTTCCCACAGCGAGGCGCAGGCCTGGCGCAGGATGTAGGCGGTGCGCGCCGGCGGTACCGGTCCGTAGCGCTCGACCAGGTCGGCCAGCGACAGACCCTCGAGGTACTCCATGGCATACCAGAACTCGCCACCCGATCCGGTGCCGTAGTCGTAAATGGTGATGGTGTTGGGGTGGTGCAGCATGCTCGACAGCTGGACTTCGCGCTGGAAACGCGCGGTCCATTCCTCTTTGGTGCTCTGTGTCTTGAGTACCTTGACCGCCGCCGGCCGCTTCAGCATGCGGTGCTGCGCCAGGTAGACGTTGCTGATGGCGCCCTCGCCGATCTGCCTCAGCAGGCGGTAGGCACCCAGCTGGCGGGTTCCGCCATTGCGCCGCAGCAGCGTGGCCAGGGCGTTGGGCGACATGAAGCCGGACAGCCAGACCGCAAAGATCAGCAACAGCACGACGCCGAAGCCGACCTGCAGGTAGGTCAGCGGGGCATAGGCCTCGTCCGCCTCAATCTCGATCGCCACGCCGATATCGTGCTGGCGCAGCCAGCGCCAGGCGCCGATCACATCGCGGCCGAGATAGTTCGGGTAAGGCGTCAGCAGGATTCCCTGGCCGCCCTCGTCGCGCGCCGCCACGGCCTGGATTGCCAGCTGGGTCAGGCGCTCGGATTCGACATCGGGCAATGCCAGCCGCGGCGGCAGGCCGCGCTGTGCCAGGTCCTCGGCATGGCGGCTGGGCGCCAGCAGCCAGCCCTCGGCATCGAAGGCCAGGGCTTCGCCGCTTTCGCCGGGACGAGCCGCCGCGAACAGGCCGGCGAATCCCTTGTCCACTTGGGAACCCAGGGCCAGCGCCGCGACAATCCGGCCGTTCGCCGCGTAGATCGGCGTCGCCACCCAGGCGCGGCCGATTTCCCGAATTCCGGGGACGCTGCCGGGAGCGCTGTAGGGGCGCAGGAATGTCGACCGTCCGCTGAGGGCCGGCGCGAGATGAGCGAGGAAATCGGGGCTGACGTTGCGCCCCGTGCGCTGTACCTCGCTGGCAGCGAGAATCCGACCACGCGGGTCGATCACCAGCGCCGCGGTGACGCCGATGCCGCCCGCCTTGCCAAGGATGCTTTCGATGATGCGGCTGCCCTCGCCGCCACGGCCGGATGCCAGACGAACGATGCCGGCGCTTAGTTCAGCATCGCCAACCAGTTGTTCGGCTTCGTGGCGCCGCTCCGAGATCCATTGCTCGAGCGTACCGACCTGAGTGTTGAGCAGGGTCTGCATGCCCGTGGCGCGGATTTCGCGCAAGGATTCTGCGGCGCCGCGATAGGCCCAGACGCCGGCGCCAAGCAGAGCCGCGAGCAGCAGCAGCAGGACGACACGCGTTCGATCGAAGTTGATGTTCACAGCCTGCGAGTGTAGATCAGTCCGGGCGATACCCGATTACGAAAGGAAGCCAACGCGCACCGCGATCAATACGTCTGGTGATAGGCCAGGTTGCCGATGTGCACTGGGCCCATGCACGCCGTCTCGCCAGCGCCGACTCTTGCGCCACAACTCAAACCATATTGGCTCGGCGGACCTACCCGGTTCGATAACTTCAGAGGCCATCGCGGGTGGCCGGTCGCCGGTGATGGAACTTCGGTTTCACCCGGTGGCGTCGGTCGCCACCAGACGACGGATCTCGCGCAGCTTGGTCTTTACCGTGACAGCGTGATCGCGACCGATACGGATCATGATTTTCTGACCGGCGGACCGCGCTTCCAGTTTGGGGTCGGCGAACTCGTAGAGCACCATCGGCTGAACCAGCCTAATCGGCCCTGAAAGTTCGGGCGCCGCCAGAAGGTCGTCAATCGCCTGGACCAGGCGGTCGTTGAAATAGGCATTCGGAAAGCCAAGTTCCTCATAAGCCCTCTGAAACAGCGGATAGAAGCGGACATAGATCGCGACCAGTTGCGCCGCATCGATCGCGCCGACCAGCCGCACATACGCCGCATAGCGCGCCGAATTGCGTGCGCCGATAGCCAGCGCGTCGCCCTTTCCCGTGGTAACGAAGGCCTTTGGCACTCGCTTCAGCGGCATTACCCCGACGGGCAGTCTGTCACGCGGAAGATTGTCCACCGCGGCGACGATGCGGTGGATCAGGCCGTCACCAATGATGAAGGCCAGGCCCTTGCGGCCCAGCAATTCGCCCAGCGCCTGCCACATCGGCTCGTCGCCTTTTTCCAGCTCGGGCAGCGCCGTCGCCCCGACGCCGCGCAGCGGATGCCGTATCGCCGGCGCGGCAACTGCAGGCGGCGCCGACGCGCGGAGTATCGTATGCTGTGGTGGCGGCGGCGGAACTGGAGGAGCCTCGTCGTGCATGAAGTAATAGGCGGCAACGCCGCCACCGAGCACAATGACCACTGCCGCCCAGACTATTCTTTGCATGGCACGATCTCCTTAACCATTTTCCGGGCAGGCTTCACAGGGAGGCCCCGGTTGCCGGTGCATGATTCAACAGTAGTTCATTTCCGTCCGGTCGGCGAATGGCATTCCAGCGAGTCATTTCGGGGCGATGGATTAACGGACCACGTGTCATACGCCATGCATGATCGCACGCCCCAGAAAAAAACAGCGGGAATCAACCCGCTGTGAAGATGGCCTGGCTGCTGCCACCAATGGGAGGTCTCTCCTCTCCCCTGTCTCTCAAGTCCGTATCGAAATCGCCCGGTCGGTTCCCGGCCCGGCACTGCTCCTCATATTCAGGCGCTCTGGGCATTTTCTTGCCCACGTCGACACAGTTCTGTTGTGACACTACCGTCAATTATATTGACATCAATATATAATGCAAGCAAGCGGGTGGCGGTATGATTTTGGCCCTACCCTGGAGACCTTGCCGTGAAACGAAATCCTCGGGCCGCAGATGAGCTGACCGAACTGCAACTGGAAGTGCTGCGGAAATTCCGTCTTATCTACGGTTCCGTGAAGCAGCACTTCAGGGAGGTTGAAAAGGCCTGCGGCATATCCGGCTCACAGCTCTGGATATTGCGCGATATTGCCGCATCGCCCGGCACCGGGGTGTCGCGGCTTGCCGAGCGTCTGTCGATACATCAATCCACCTGCAGCTTGCTGGTTGAGAAGCTGGTCGGCGCGGGACTGGTCAGCAAGACCAGGTCCACCGCGGATCAAAGACGCGTAGGCCTGGAAGTTACAAGGGCCGGAAAGCAGTTGCTCAAAATCGCGCCGGGACCCGCGGAAGGAATGCTGCCCGATGCCCTGCGGCAACTGCCGGAAGTCGCCCTGAGGACGCTTCAGGTGAATCTCGATCAACTCATCAGTCATCTCACGACGCGTAACGAAACCGATGCCGAAAAGCCCTTGGCCGATATGGATTTGTAGTCGCTCGGAAAGTGCGCCCCGCCCAGCCGTGGCCCGACTGCGCCGACGCTTGGCTATGGCTCTTGCTTCGTGTGCGATCATGCCCATCGCCGCCCCGGCTGGACAGAAAGGGATTCAAGGTCTCTCCGACGTCTGGCAGGCACACGCATCGATCGACAGCATCTGTTTCGCACGCGGAACGGCGACCCTCGATGAGGTCGCCGAGGAAATTATTCAGCGCCAAGTCGCCAAACTTCGCGGCGCGCCAGGCGCGTCCGTCACCATCGTTGCCCATACCGAAGATCTGGGAAGCGCATCCTTGGAACTGGCAAGGGGACAGGAGCGGCAGGACGCGGTTCGCAGAAGGCTCGAGGATTCGGGGATTGCCGCTGGCCGGATACGTTCGCTGAATCACGGAAGCGAAAGCAATTCCGCGCAAGTGTGCGCCGGTGAGGATTGCCGTCGTTTTCGCCGGCGGGTCGATTCTCTGTTCCAAAACTAGCTAGACATACCCGGACCAATGCACCGCAACTCCATAGCCCGTCTTTCCTGGTGTGCACTGGGAATTTCTCTGGGAATAGCCTTCGCGCTCTACCTGGTTGCGCCGCCGGCCTCGCCCTTTCTCCTGGCATCCCTCGGCGGCTCGGCGATTTTCCTCTTTGGTATGACGCGCGCACCGGCCGCGCAGCCGCGCGCGCTGTTCGGCGGCCACTTGGGCTGCGCCTTGATCGGAATACTCTGTTACCAGCTTTTCGGCGATGAGCTTTGGGTCTATGCGCTGGCCCAGGTGCTTGCGCTCTGCTACATGCTCCTGACCAAGACCGTGCATCCGCCCGCCGGCGCCAACCCACTGATCATGATCCACAGCCATGCCGGGATCGCCGGCCTGTGGCAACCGGTACTGGTCGGCGTGCTGGGGCTGACGCTGCTGGCGGCAGCCTGGAGCCGCCTGTATCCGGGTCTCGCGCGCTACCCGGTGGCGTGGATGGACCGCTCGCCACCGACGACCTTCTGGGGCGGCTGGGGCGACTAGCGCACAAGCTTTCAGTCGCCGCGCCGTTTCAATCATTCCCGACAACTCGCCGCAATCGCCAATCGCAATGAATCAATACTTCGATCGCTTCATGCTCTGGATTCCGGATCACTTCGCCACGCCGGCGCGCATCACGCTGATAGTGATCCTCGCCATGATCGCGCTGCGCGCAATCCATCGCGTGATGCCGCATCTGCGCGAAACCATCGCCGAGCGCCAGGAGTCGGTCGAGGACAGCCGGCGCATCCGCACCCTGTCGCGCGTGCTGCGCTATGTCCTGACAGTGGCGATCGCCGTGGTAACGGGCCTGCTGATCCTTGGTGAACTGGGCGTTTCCGTGGCACCCATCCTGGGGGCCGCCGGAGTAGTTGGCATCGCCATCGGCTTCGGCGCGCAAACGCTGGTCAAGGACTACTTCACGGGCTTCTTCCTGCTGCTGGAAAACCAAGTCCGTCACGGCGACGTGGTCGAGGCCGGCGGCAAGGCCGGCGTGGTCGAGGAACTGACCTTGCGCTACCTGCGGCTGCGCGACTATTCGGGTAACGTGCACTTTGTCCCCAACAGCAACATCTCAACCGTTACCAACATGAGCATGGGGTTTGCCTATGCCGTGATCGATGCCGGCGTGGCCTATGGCGAGAATGTGGAGCGCGTTATCGCCGTGATGCGCGATGTCGGCAGGGCCATGCGTCTGGATGCCCTGTTGGCGCCCAGGATACTCGATGATCTGGAGGTCGCCGGTGTGGACCAATGGGCCGATTCAGCCGTGGTGATTCGCTGCCGCTTTCGCGTGGCGCCGCTGGAACAGTGGAATGTGCGCCGCGAGTACCTGCAAAGACTGAAGGAGGCCTTCGATCGCGAAGGCATCGAGATCCCCTATCCACACCGCAAGCTCGTCCAGGCGCAGGCATGACCGGGCGGCCAGGTCGATCGAACCCACCGAAAAGATTGGATTTGCGGATTTCGCCGATCGACGCAGATCGATCAGCGCCCTGCCCGGCCACACCGCATCTGCTCTCGGGCAAGCCATGAGTGCCGGCTGCCCCATTGTTATCTCGGCGCAATCTGCGTACTCTGGGATTGAACCTGGATTCTTAGTTTGGAAGGAAAGCCATGCAGCTCATACTGATCCTCGGCATCATCGTCGCCATCGGCGCGGTCGTCTTTGCCCTGCAGAACATCGCGCCCGTCACCGTGACCCTGGCCTTGTGGACCTTCGAAGGTTCGCTGGCCCTGGTACTGCTTTTCGCCGTCGGCCTCGGTGCGCTGATCGCGGGCCTGCTGTCCTCGCCGACAGTGATCCGCGGGCAATGGACGATAGGTCGCCAGCGCAGCCGGATAGCCGAGCTGGAGCGGCAGTTGGCCGCGCTGGAGCAGGGCAGGCGGGAGCTCGAGACTGAACTGGCGCGCCGCTCGACCCTCGACGCAACTCCCGCGCCGGTGGCAGAGAAGCCCTACGTCGGCTTGCGCGCACTGCTGTCGGCGGCGGATAGGGAAAGGGATTCCCCGGCACAGCCGACACCTCCGCGCGACGAGGAAAGGCCATGACGCGAAACCGCCAGCGACGTCGCCCAACACCCGATACAGAGATCGCCGCATGAACTTTCCGCTCGCCCTGTCTTTCGAGATCGATGCCTTCGGTCGCGTCGCCCTGCTGCTGATCGTGTCGATTGCCAGCGCCGAAATCTGCGAGCGCTGGCTGCGCCTGCCACGCCTGATCGGCTACGTGCTCGCCGGGCTGTTGCTGGGACCGGCGGTGCTTGCCTGGGTGCCGCCAAGCATCACCGGCGACCTGCGCCCGCTGCTGTTGCTGGGCCTTGGGCTGTTGCTGTTCGAACTCGGCAGCCGGGTCGACCTGCGCTGGCTGCGCCACAATCCGATGCTGATCGTCAGCAGCCTGGTCGAAAGCGCCCTCACCTTCGCCGCAACGTATATCTTCCTCGGTTGGTTCGATCTCGCCATGGGAACGCGCGTGGCCGTGGCCGCGATCGCCGTATCGACCAGTCCGGCGGTGGTCATGCGCATCGTCGCCGAGAACAACGCGCGCGGACAGCTGACGGAACGCCTGATGCTGATGACGGCGCTCAACAGCCTCTACGCCATCCTGCTGCTGAAGATCAGCGTCGGCGTGGTGCACCTCGACCGCAACGCGGGCCTGTTGCAGACGATCGGACATCCCGCCTACATCGCCTTCGGTTCCTTTCTGCTGGGCGCCGCACTGGCCTACGGCATGCATCTGGCGCGCTTCTCCCGGCTGAAGCGCGAGAGCGAGCGTTTCACGCTGGTGATCGCCGTCGTCCTGTTTGGCACCACGGCAGCCGACCGGCTCGGCCTCTCGGTGCCGATGGCCCTGCTCTGCGGCGGCATGATGCTGCGCTCGTTGTCGCAGCGGCTGCATCTCTTCCCCGAGCATTTCGGGGCCGCCGGCGCCCTGCTGGTGATCATCCTGTTCACGTTGACCGGCGTCGCGCTCGATCCGCGCCACATCGTCGCCGGCGGGCTGATGTCGATCGGCCTGTTGCTGATTCGCGGCCTGGCGAAATATGTCGGCGCCTACGTTTCGGCGGGCTATGGCGGTCTGGTGCCGAAAAAGGCGGCCTGGCTCGGCGTGGCGCTGTTGCCGATGTCCAGCCTGGCAGTCTTGCAGGCCCACGACGTCGCCGGACTCTATGCCGACTTCGGCGACGATGTTCTCGCCATCGTGCTCGGTGCCGTGCTGATTATGGAACTGCTGGGTCCGGTGGCGACCCAGATCGCGTTGCGCCGCAGCGGTGAAGCCATGCCGGACTCCGGCGAAAGCGAGGTTTGAGATGGCGCTCGAAAGCTTCAAGTCCTCGCGCCCGCTATCGCTCGGCGTCGAACTCGAACTGCAGATCCTCGACACCCACGACTACGCCCTGACGCCGATGGCCAACGATCTGTTGTACTGGGTCGAGCGCCATTCCGGGCATCCGGGCAACATCGTGCCCGAGATCACCCAGGGCATGATCGAGATCAGCACCGGCATCCATACGACGCACCAGACCCTGAACGCCGAACTGGGTGAAATCCGCGATTTCCTCTGCCGCGGCGGGCGTGAACTGAATCTCGCCCTCGCCGGCGGCGGCACGCATGCCTTCCAGCACTGGGGCGAGACGCGCATTTTCGACAAGGAGCGCTTTCACCAAATTTCCGATCTTTACGGCTATCTCGCCAAGCAATTCACCATCTTCGGCCAGCACATTCATATCGGCTGCCCGTCGCCCGACGAGGCCCTGTTCCTGCTGCATTCGCTGTCGCGCTACATTCCGCACATGATCGCACTTTCGGGAGCCTCGCCCTATGTGCATGGGCACGACACCGGCTTCGCCTCGGCCCGGCTCAATTCCGTGTTTGCCTTTCCGCTCAGCGGGCGCGCGCCGATGGTCGCCACCTGGGAAGAGTTCGGCGACTACTTCGACAAAATGACCCGTACCGGCGTAGTCATGGGTATGAAGGATTTCTACTGGGACATCCGTCCCAAGCCGGAATTCGGCACCATCGAAATCCGCGTCTGCGACACTCCGCTGACGGTCGGCCACGCCGCCGACCTGGCGGCCTATCTGCAGGCGCTGTGTCGCTACCTGATGATCGAACGACCGATCGTCCCGGTTGAGGACGATTACCTCGTGTATACCTTCAACCGCTTTCAGGCCTGCCGTTTTGGCGCCGAAGGCATCCTGGTCGATCCGAAGAGCGGCGAGCACCGCAGCCTGCGCGACGACATCCTGCAGACGCTGGTGCGCATCGAGCAGCATGCCATCGAACTGGATGCCGACATCGCCTGCGCCCGTATCAAGGCCCGGGTTGAACGAGGCGAAAGTGACGCCGCCTGGTGCCGGACCCGCTTCGCCGAACTGGGCTCGGCCGCAGAACTGATGCGGGCACAGGCGATTCGTTGGCAGGGGGCCTGAGCGGCGGTGAGTCGCTCGCTGCGCATCGGGCTATCGCCCCGGCTGATGCATCAGGTACCGGCCGAACTCGGCTTCCGCAACAAGAAGCTGCAATACCTCGAACAGTCGATCGCGCACTGGGTGATGGCCCACGGCGCGCTGGCCTTCATGTTGCCGACGCTGGTCGAGCACGGCGAAGTCGAACGGGGGGCGATCCGCGTCAGCGACTATGTACGCGAACTCGACGGGCTCATCCTGCAGGGCGGCGCGGATGTTGCGCCGGCCTCCTACGGCGACGAAGCCTTGCGGCCGGAATGGTGCGGCGATCGCGTGCGCGACCTTTACGAAATCGAACTGTTCTGGGAATTCATGATCCAGGGCAAGCCGGTGCTCGGCATCTGCCGCGGCTGCCAGCTGATCAACGTCGCCCTCGGCGGCACCCTCTGGCAGGACCTGCCGAGCCAGACCGAAAGCGCCGGTCGCCACAACGACCCGGCCCACTATGACCAGCTATTGCACGCTGTCGAATTCGCGTCCGGCGCAAGCCTGCGCGAGATCTACGGCGGGCTGGATGGCGGACAGGTGACCAGCATCCACCACCAGGCCGTGCGCGTCCTCGGCAAGGATCTGGTGGTCGAAGCCCGCTCGGCAGGCGATGGCGTCATCGAGGCGATCCGCTGGCGCGGCGCCGGCTTCGTGCTCGGCGTGCAGTGGCATCCGGAGTTCCATGCGCCGCAGGACGCCCGCCTGTTGCCGCGCGAGCCCCTGATCGAAGCCTTCTTGAGGGCAGTGGCTGTGCGCAAAGCGGAAACGAATAGTCCGTCAATGTAACGATTACCGAGCAGGCGATGACCTCTTCTTCGAACTCGTTGCTGCACTTGGCCTGAACGGTCTCCAAGGGGATATACGGCTTGGGCGCCCACAGTAGTTCCTTGGATTCGACCCATGTCGGCGAAAGTTATCGGCCGTGCGTTAACGCCGCCCCCAGCTACATTCAAAACGCCTGATCCCAGCGCACCGAGAGGCGGATGGCGGCGTTGATCAGGCCGACCATGCTGTAGGTCTGCACGAAGTTGCCCCACTGCTCGCCGCTCTTCGGATCGATGTGTTCGGCCAGCAGGCCGTGCCGATTGCGGCAGGCCAGCAGTTTCTCGAACAGCGCCCGCGCTTCGTCGCGGCGGTCCAGCGCGGCCAGCGCATTGACATACCAGAAGGTGCACACCAGAAAGGCGTTCTCCGGCTCGCCGAAATCGTCCTTTTCGACATAGCGGAAAATGAAGTCGCCATGGCGCAGGTCCTTTTCGACGGCGGCGACCGTGGCGGCGAAGCGAGGATCGGCGGCGTCGAGGAAGCCGACCTCGGCCAGCAACAGCAGGCTGGCATCCATGGCCTTGCCGTCGAAGGTCGAGACGAAGCTGCCGCGCCTGCTGTTCCACGCCTTCTTGCTGATCGTCGCGTGCATCTGCGTCGCATGGCCGAACCAGTAGGTCGCGCGTTCGGCCAGTCCGAGCCGATCTGCGATCCGTCCCAGGCGGTCGCAGGCTGCCCAGCACATCACCGACGAGAAGGTGTGCACCCGGGCGCTGCCGCGTAGTTCCCAGAGCCCGGCATCGGGCTGGTCGTAGCAGCGCCGGGCCTGTTCGCCGAGGACTTCGAGGCGGTGGAACAGGGCTTGGTCGCCACGCCGGGTCAGCCGCTGGTCGAAGAAGATATGTGTCGCCGCGAGGATGACGGAACCATAGACATCGTGCTGCACCTGGCGGTAGGCCAGATTGCCGATGCGCACCGGGCCCATGCCGCGATAGCCGGCCAGTGACGGGACTTCCTTTTCGTCCAATGCCGCTCTGCCGTCGATCCCGTACACGGGTTGCAGCGCTCCGTCGCCGGCGTTGGCGGCGACATTGACGATGTAGCCGAGGTAGCGTTCCATGGTCCGGGTGGCGCCCAGCCGATTCAGCGCGTTCACCACGAAATAGCCGTCGCGCACCCAGCAATAGCGATAGTCCCAGTTGCGTTCGCTGCCCGCCGCTTCGGGGATCGAGGTGGTCATGGCGGCGACGATGGCGCCGGTGTCGTCGTAGGCATTCAGCTTGAGCGTGATCGCGGCGCGGATCACGGCTTCCTGCCACTCGAAGGGGATGCCGAGGAAGCGTACCCATTCGCTCCAGTATTCGGTGGTCTCCGCCAGGAAGCGGCGGCCGACTTCGTTGGCGGCCTCATGCACGGACTCGTCGGCGCCCAGCAGCAGGGTCACGGTGTCTTCGAGAAAGAAGGCAGTTTCCTGCAGGATCGCGGTCAGCGAGGCATCGGTGGTGAGCCGCAGGGTCAGCCCTTGCGCCACATAGCGGATATGGTTGCTGCCCCAGGTGACTTCCGGGCGGGCGGCGCCGTCGTTGCAGGCCGGCCGCACGCGCAGCGTCAGGCGCGGGCTGCCGCCGAGGCGGCGGATGCGGCGCACCAGCATCATCGGCCGGAACATGCGCCCGTACTGGCCGAAGCGCGGCGCGAAATCGGTGACTTCGATGCCGCCGCCGTGGCAATCATAAAGCCGGGTCACCAGGATTGCCGTGTTCTCCAGATAGTGCTGCTCGGTGCGCTCGCAATCCGCCAGTTCGACCGCGGAGAAGCCGTAGTCGTCGGCATTCCGTAGCAGCGAGCAGAACACCGGATCGCCGTCGAAGCGCGGGAAGCAGCCCCAGACGATCTTCGCCCGGGCGTCGACCAGTGCGCCCACGGTGCAATTGCCGATCAAGGCCAGGTCCAGAGTGTTCATCCTGCTCCTTTCAGTGCGTCGTTCAACCAGTTGCGGACTGCCGCGACGTGCGGCAGGCGATAACGGGCGCAACTCGCCCCGGGGCCGACCTTGATCGAGATCCCGCCGGCCCGATTCACCTCGGCAAAGCCGTGTTCGTCATTCAGGTCATCGCCGATGAACACCGGGTGGCGGCCGCGAAAGGGCGATTCCGCAAGATACTCGGCGACCGCCGTGCCCTTGTCGATGCCCGCCGGCTTGATTTCTATCACGCGCTTGCCCTTCTGCAACTCCAGCCCGTCGCCGGCTTGTTGCATCACCCTCCCCATCAGTCGATGGGCGTAGGCGGCAAGGTGGGGCGCCTGCCGGTAGTGCAGGGCGAGCGTGAGCCCCTTGTCTTCCAGCAACAGGCCGGGGTGGCGGGCCAGCACCGGCGCCAGCGCCTCCTTGATGGTGCATTTGGCGCCGGGTGGTGCGGCATGGATCCACAGCCGGCCGGCGGCGTCGCGCCGCTCCAGGCCATGCTGACCGGCCAGCGGCATGCGCCGTGCGCCCAGCAGTTCTTCCAGGTCGGAAATCGAACGGCCGCTGACCAGGGCCAGCGCGCCGCCGCTGATGCGGGACAGCCTTTCGATCAGCTCCAGCAGTTCCAGGTCCACCCGCACCGCAGAAGGCGTGTCGGCGATTTCGAGCAGCGTGCCATCGACGTCGAGGAAAAAGGCACACTCGACACAGGCAGCCGGCGGCCGGCGCAGGGGGCCATTCCTCATACCGCCCTGCCGCCTCCCTTGCCGATCAGCCGACCGCGCCGGCGCATGGCGGCGGCATCGAGCAGCATGCGGCCGGCCCAGCGGAAGACGTTGTACTCGGCCACCAGTCCGCGCATCAGTCGCATGCGGTCGCGCTGTTCGGCCTCCGGCATGGTCAGCGCGAGGTGCAGGGCGGCCGCGCACTGGTCGGCATCGTAAGGGCTGACGATCAGGGCTTCGGGCAATTCGCGTGCGGCGCCGGTGAACTGCGACAGGATCAGTACCCCGCGCTCGTCGTCGCGGGCGGCGACGAACTCCTTGGCCACCAGGTTCATGCCGTCGTGCAGGCTGCTGACGAAACACAGGTCGGCGGCACGGAAATGCTCATACACCTCCTTCGCATCGTGGTGTTCGACCTTGAGCACGATCGGCAGCGAGCCTTCGCGCCCGAAGCGGGCATTGATCTGCGCGGCCATGGCCCGCACCTGCGCTTCGTGATGCTGGTACTCGTCGATGCCCGAGCGCGTCGGTGCCGCGATCTGGATAAAGCTGAACTTCCCGATCCACTCGGGATTCATTTCCAGCAGGCGCTCGATGGCCCGAAAGCGTTCGACGATGCCCTTGGTGTAATCGAGGCGGTCGACGCCGATGCCGAGCTTCTGCCCGGCCGGCAGACCGTTCATCTTGCGGATGTCGTCGCGGCAGCTTGCCACGTCCTTCTGCATCAGCTCCGCTTCCGGCGGCCAGGCAATCGAGATCGGATAGCGGCGGACGGCGGTCAGCTTGCCACCGAGGGAAACCGTGAAGGATTCGCGGTCGACACGCGCCTCGAGCAGGCGATCCACGGTGTCCACAAAATTGTTGCAGTGGAACTGCGTATGGAAGCCGAGGATGCTGCTGCCCAGCAGTCCGGCCAGCACTTCCTCGCCCCACGGGCAGATGGAGAAGGATTCCGGATTGGGCCACGGAATGTGCCAGAAGGTAATGATCGTGGCATCGGGCAGTTCCTCGCGGATCATCTTCGGCAGCAGCGCGAAATGATAATCCTGGACCAGCACGATGGGCGCCTTGGTCTTTGCTTCGCTGGCCACGGCTTTGGCGAACTTGCGATTGACCGCGACGTACTGGGCCCAGTCGCCGGAGCGGAAGGTCGGCCGCACATGGGCGATGTGGCACAGCGGCCAGAGACCCTCGTTGGCCAGCCCGTAGTAATAGCCGGCCTCTTCCTCCGCCGTGAGCCAGACCCGGCGGATCTGGTAGGCGGGCTTGTCCGGCGGCACGGCGACGCGGTCGTGCCGGTCGACCACCTCGCGGTCGGCCGAGCCGCTGCCATGCGCGATCCAGGTGCCGGAGCAGGCGCGCATGATCGGTTCCAGCGCGGTGACCAGACCGCTGGCCGGGCGCTGCACTTCGATATGGTCGCCGCGCCGCTGGTGGATGTAGGGCTCGCGATTGGAAACCACGATGACGTCCTCGCCGCGCAGTTCGCCGTGAAGAATGGCGCGCAACGCCTCGGGCGTCCAGGTGATCTGGCTTTCGTCGCGCGCGCGCGTTTCCGCCTCCAGCTCGCGGACCAGGCGTTGCAGATCGCGGGCAATCGGCTTGAACTCCGACGGTCCCGCTTGCGCGCCCGCCTCGGGCTGGCGCAGCAGGCCTTCGCCGCGCAGCAGGGAGCGCATGCCGGCCATCCAGCCGCGCCACGACAACTGGGCGATGATCACCGTGATCAGCGACACCACCGCCGCCAGGGCCATGAAGAAATAGAACACGTAACGCTTGGTTTCCTCGCTGCGGCGGGTGACGAAGCTCATGTCATGGATCAGGACCAGCTTGCCTGCCGGTCCCAGTTCGCTCGTCATCGGCTTGACGGCCACGTGCAGGGGTCCCTGGGCGCTGGCCAGCAAATGGTCCCCCGCCCCCTCCCAGCGCGAAAGGTCGGTGCAAAGGATTTCAGCCGGCAGGGCGCGGCTGGCCAGCGCCGTGGACTGGTCGGAGGCGCAGTAGCCGACGGCGTAAAGTCGCTCGTCCTGGGTAATGCGCGCAAAAAAGGCGCCGATCTTGGCCTTCTTGCCGGCCGCCAGCTGTTCCTGCAGCGGCTCCTGGATGGTGTTGGCGATCAGCGTGGCGCGGATGTCAAGATCGCGCACAAACCATTTAAGCGTCAGCTGATCGACCAGCGGTGCCACCGCATAGGCGATGCCGGCCAACACCAGCATCAATGGCAGTACGAAGCGCAGTGAAAGTCGCATGCAGTGGTCCCTTTTCGTCTGGCGAGGCTCATTGTGCCACGCCGGTTGTGCCGATTCCTGAACGATCCGCCGTGGATCGCCGTGTCGCCGGCGCCGACTTTTGCTTTCCGGCCCGCCAGGAAAAAAGCGGGCGGCAGCGGGTCGTCCCGGCGCCGCCCGAAGCTCTCCTCCTCCGGAGATCAGTTCAGGTCAATGCCATTGTCACTGACCGCGATGACGGGAATGTCGCGCTGGCGGCGCCTGACGGCAAGGGCAAGGTCGCGCGAGAAAACGCCGGAAAGGCCCTTGTTGGGTGGCGGCATGGCGATCTCGTCGCACTCCGTCTCTTCCGCGGTATCGAGGATCGAGAACACCACGTCGCCCTGTCTGAACAGGCCGCGACAGGGTACGCCGGCGGCCGTCAGCGCTGCGCTCGCCTCCTCGATGAAAGCCTGTGCACGCTCTGCCTGGAATTGCGCAATCTCCTGCTGGGTGCGAAAGCGCAGCACCTGCCATTGCGTGATCGGCTCGCCGACGTGGAGCAGGATTACTTCCACTTCCCGCCCGGCGCGCTTCTGCCGCAATGCATACTGAACGCCCCGGCGCGAATCGTCGTTGGCGTTGATCGGAACCAGGATGCGCAGGAGTTTTTTGTCGCCTCCGGAATCATGTCGTGTCGTCATGGGGGCCACCTTTCGTGGATGATGTGCCGGGATCGGTCCGCCGCTCCCGGTGCCGGATGAGCCAAGTTGCGGATGCGTATTCATGGTCGGTTTACCTCCGTATTCCGGATGATTGAGCCCGGCGCCGGCGCTCGACTTCGAGGTCGAGGCCGCGCAGGGTGCAGCGCAAATAGAAGGGGCCGACGACCAGCAGCAGCAGCGGGGCGGCGGCGATGAACTGCGCCAGGTAGAGCAGCGGCAGCGGCAGGCTCGCGGCCTGCGCCGGGTCGAAGCGCAGCAGCCAGGTGACGAACATCACGCCGCCCAGCACGCCGACCCACTCGATCAAATCGAAGCGGGTCTCGCCCGCGCGCGCCAGCACTTCCCGGCGTTCGGTCTCGGGGAATTCGCCCAGTCGCGGTAGCACCCGCAACAGGACGGCCTGGCGGATTCCGCCGGTGAAGAAGGGGCTGCCGTTCGATCTAGGCATGACCGTTTCCATTGCCGGTGTAGTACAGCAGCAGGTAGGCAAGCAGCATGACCATCACCCACAGCGCCATGTTGCCGGTGGGCCAGGAACGCAGCAGCAGGCCGCCCGGCCGGCGCTGGCGCACCACGGCTGCGGCTACCGCTTGCGCGCGCGCGGCCAGGATTTCGCCGAGGCCCGCACGCGCGATGTGCAGCGCATCGGCCGACACCCTGGCCACGGCCGGCCCGGCCTTGCGCCAGAGCCAGTCGACGTCCAGCGTGATGGTCGGCGTGCGCTTGAGGTAATCGAGCATGACGAAGAAGGCCAGGCCGGAGAACAGCAGCAACTGCAAC
Source organism: Sulfuritalea sp. (assembly GCA_022842325.1). Taxonomy (GTDB): domain Bacteria; phylum Pseudomonadota; class Gammaproteobacteria; order Burkholderiales; family Rhodocyclaceae; genus Sulfuritalea. The sequence goes on from JALHPU010000007.1 coordinate 57,889, forward strand.
TGGGTGATGACGTGGGCCGCGCTGTAGGGCACGTAGTCGACCGCGTAAGGCAGCAGCGCGTAGAGCGGCTCGGGCCAGACGCCGAGCGCGATACAGAGGAAGGCGAACAGGATCATGGCCCAGCGCATCGAGGCCGGCGGGTCGGCGGGGCGCAGCCCCGAGTCCTTCTGGAAGAACACGAACCAGGGAAACTTGATCCCGGCATGGAGGAAGACGCCGGCCGAGGCGGCGGCGAGCAACAGCCACACGGCCTGCAGGTGACCATCGGCAGCGGCCTGCGTCACCATCGACTTGGAGACGAATCCCGACGTCAGGGGGAAGGACGAGATCGCCAACGCGCCGATGGTGCCGCAGGTCGTGGTCAGCGGCATGCTGTGGAACAGGCCGCCGAGTTCGGAACATTTGCGCTTGCCGGTCGCCGCCAGCACGGCGCCGGCCGACATCAGCAGCAGCCCCTTGTAGATGATGTGGGCGAAGGCGTGCGCTGCCGCGCCGTTCAATGCCATCTCGGTGCCGATGCCGATGCCCACCACCATGAAGCCGACCTGGTTGACGATGGAATAGGCCAGTATCCGGCGCATGTCGTTTTCCAGCAGCGCATAGACGATGCCGTAGAAGATCATGAACATGCCGATCCAGATCAGGAGCTCGGTGCCGGGGAAGCCGCGCAGCAGCACATACACCGCCGTCTTGGTGGTGAAGGCGGAGAGGAACACGGTGCCGCTCCACGAGGCTTCCGGGTAGGCGTCGGGCAGCCAGGCCGCGAGCGGCGGCGCGCCGGCATTGATCAGGAAACCGATCAGGATCAGCCAGGTGGCGACCGAGTCGGCCTGCATGCGGTCGAAGCCGACCTCGCCGGTGGCGAGGATGTGGCCCGTGATGCCGGCGAACAGGATCACGCCGCCGGCCAGATGCACTGCCACATAGCGCCGGCTGGCGGCCCAGGCGCCCGGCGTGGCGGCGCTCCACAGCACCAGCGTGGAGCCGACGGCCATGAATTCCCAGAACAGGAAGACCGTGACGAGGTCGCCGGCCAGCACCACGCCGATCGCCGCGCCGGCATAGAGGAAGGCGGCGGGAATTTCCATCCTGCTTTCCTGGCGCAGGGCGAACAGGCCGCCGGCGAGGGCCATCAGGGCGAAGATGGTGGCGAACAGGCGCGAGAGCTTGTCCACCGCCAGCGGCGCGAGCTGGTAATCGAGCCACTGCACTTGCCACAGCCGGCCTTCGGGCAGCAGCCACAGGGCGATCAGCGCAAGAGTCGGCGCTGACAGCACGGCGATGCTGCGCGCCGTGCCGCGCAACAGAGGCAGCAGCAGCGCGCCGGCGATCAGGATCAGGGCCGGATGGAAGATGAGCTCATTCATCGCGCTGGTCCTCGGCGTAATAGCTGTCGCCGCGCTTGAGGAATATGCCCAGCGCCTTGGCGCCGACGATCATCAGCAGGCAGGTGATGAAGCCGTAGGCCGCGTTGAAGCCGGGCCAGCCTTCGATCGCGAAATGCGGATGCAGATCGACCACCAGTCCGGCGACCACGGTCAGCGCGAGCAGCACGAGGAAGCCGCGCCAGAGCTTCCTGATGTTGTCGGGATCATCGAGCCAGTGTTCGTGTTTCATGGCTGCACCAGTTGCCGCGCCAGTGCCAGCGGCACCTCGGGGAAGAAGAACAGCGCCAGCGTGGCGGCGGCGGTAAGCACCAGCGCCAGCACGATCGGCAGCGGCGCCTCGCCATGCGGATGGGCGACGGACTCGGCCGAGAGCGGGCGCAGGAAGGCGCGATGCAGGATGGGCAGGAAGTAGCCGGCGTTGAGCAGGGTGCTGAGCAGCACCACCGCCAGCGCGAACCAGTGGGCCTGCTGGATCGCGCCCGAGACCAGGTACCACTTGCTGACGAAGCCGGCGGCCGGCGGCAGGCCGATCATCGACAGGGCGCCGATGCCGAAGGCCGCCATGGTCCACGGCATGCGACGGCCGATGCCGTCGAGCTGGCTGACTTCGGTCTTGTGCGCGGCGGTGTAGATCGACCCGGCGGCAAAGAACAGCGTGATCTTGCCGCAGGCATGGGCGGCGATGTGCAGGGCGGCGCCGACCACGGAAAGCGGGGCGAGGATGGCGGCGGCGAGGATCACGTAGGACAACTGGCTGACGGTCGAGTAGGCCAGGCGGCGCTTGAGGTTGTCGGCCCTGAGCGCCACGATGGAGGCGGCGACGATGGTGAAGCCGGCCATCGCCACCAGCCAGTCGGCGGCGCCGGCGAGCTGGTCGAGGCCAAAGACATAGACCACCACCTTGACCACCGAGAACACCCCGGCCTTGACCACCGCCACCGCATGCAGCAGTGCCGACACGGGAGTGGGTGCCACCATCGCGGCCGGCAGCCAGCGATGGAAGGGCATCAGCGCCGCCTTGGCCGTACCGAACATGAACAAGGCCAGCAGCACTGCCACGGCGCCCTTGTCCATGCCGGCGGGCAGGATGCCGCCGGGGCGGAAATCCGTGGTGCCGGCGACGTGCCAGACATAGATCACCGCCGGCAGCAGGAACAGCACCGAGGTGCCCATCAGGATCGCGAGGTAGGTGCGGCCACCGGCTCGGGCCTTGTCGGTGCCGGCATGGGTCACCAGCGGGTAGGTGATCAACGTCAGCACTTCGTAGAAGAGGAACAGCGTCAGCAGGTTGGCGGCGAAGGCGATGGCCAGCGCGGCGGCGATCGCCAGCGCGAAGCAGACATAGAAGCGGGTCTGGTGCTTCTCGTGATTGCCGCGCATGTAGCCGATCGAATAGACCGAATTGACGATCCACAGACCAGAGGCGATCAATGCGAAGAGCATTCCCAGCGGCTCGACGCGAAAGGCGATCGGCAGGCCGGGCAGCGGTTCCAGCAGCACCAGTTCGGGGCGCTCGCCGGCCAGCACCGGCGCCAGCAGCTGTACCACGCAGGCGAACAGCAGTGCCGCCGTGCCCAGCGTGACGGCTTCGCGCAGGTTCGGTGCCTTGCCGGCCAGCGCGATGCCGACTGCACCCAGCATGGGCAGCAGCAATGCCGCGAGGATGGTGTGCTCGGCGCTCATCGTCCGCTCCTGACCAGGTGCTGAGCGGCGTCCAGCGCGGAACCGACGGTGAGCGAGGTGTCGAGGCCGAACCAGACCGTCGCCGCAACCAGCAGCCAGGCCGGCAGCAGCAGCGCCAGCGGCGCCTCGCAGCGGCCCTCGCATCCGGCCGGCGGCGCGCGGAAATAGGCGACCTCGACGAAGCGCCAGACATAGGCGACGGCGAGCAGCGAACTCAGCAGGATGGCGCCGACCAGCCACCACTGACCCTGTTCCAGCGCGGCGAGGATCAGGTACCACTTGCTGATGAAGCCGGCAGTGCCCGGCACGCCGATCAGCGAGAGGCCGCCGATGACGATGCCGAAGCTGGTCAGCGGCATGCGCTGCGCCAGACCGGCCAGGTTGGCGAAAGTCGGCGCCGGTGACACGGCGCCCGGCTTCGCCAGCCCCAACACCAGACCGCCGATCAGCAGGAAGATCGCGCCCTTGGCGATGCCGTGGTTGAACAAATGCACGATCGACGCCGTGAGGCCATGGACCGAATCGAAGGACAGCCCCAGCGTGATGTAGCCGATCTGGCCGATGCTGGAATAGGCGAACAGGCGCTTCAGGTTATCCTGGAAAATGGCAATGGCGCTGGCGCCGAACATCGCCGCCAGCGACAGCCAGAGCATGATCTGCGGCAGCGGCAACTGGCCGAACACCAGGCTTTCGCCGAACACGCTGAAGTAGAAGCGGATCAGCACATAGACCGAAACCTTGGTCGCCGTCGCGGCAAGGAAGGCCGTGACCGCCGAGGGCGCGTAGGTGTAGGCGTTGGGCAGCCACTGGTGCAGCGGAAACAGCGCAAGCTTGAGCGAGATGCCGACCGTAAGGAAGGCCAGCGCCACCAGCACCGGGCGCGAGTTTTCGACATCGCGAATGCGTACAGCCATGTCGGCGAGGTTGAGCGTGCCGGTCATCAGGTAGAGGAAGCCGATGCCGATGACGATGAAGGTGGCGCCGATGCTGCCCATGATCAGGTACTGGTAGGCGGCGGTCAGTGCGCGGCGGTCGCGCCCCAGCGCGATCAGCACGTAGCTCGACAGCGAGGAGATTTCGAGGAAGACGAAAATGTTGAAGGCATCGCCGGTGATGGTGATGCCGAGCAGGCCGGTGAGGCAGAGGCCGAACATCGCGTAGTAGAGGTAGTGCAGTTCGCGCGGAATTTCACGCGCGATGCTGGCGCGGCTCCAGGGCAGCACCAGCGCGGCCATGCCCGAGACCAGCAGCAGCACGAAGCTGGACAGGCGGTCGACGCGGTACTCGATGCCCCAGGGCGGCGGCCAGCTGCCGATGTGATAGGAGATGACGCCGCCTTCCGTTTCGCCGACCTGCAGCCACAATGCGATGGCGCAGGCAAAGGCGGCCCAGGCCCCGGCCGTGACGATGGCGAAGGCCAGCCCGCCGTGGCGCAGCAGCACGGCCAGCGGCGCCGAGATCAGCGGCAGCACCACCTGCAGCACGGGCAGATGCAGCGCCAGACTCATAGGACTCTCCCCCCAGCCCCCTCGCCAAGCGAGGGGGTGATGGTGGTTCGCCGCTGCGCGGCTCCGTGTTTTGGCTGCGCCCCCCTTGGGGCGGCCCGGCGGGGTGCGCTCACGCCGGATCCTCCGCGTGGTCGAGCGCGAGGATTTCGTCTTCCTCGATGCTGTCGTAGGCTTCGCGGATGCGTACCGCCAGCGCCAGGCCGAGCGCCAGCGTGGCGACGCCGACGACGATGGCGGTGAGGATCAGCACGTGCGGCAGCGGATTGGAGTACACGCTGAACTGCGGCGCCAGGATCGGCGCGGTGCCGCCCAGCAGCTTGCCCGGCGCTATGTAGAGCAGGTACACCGAGGTCTGGAAAATCGAGAGGCCGACCAGCTTCTTGATCAGGTTGCCGCGCGCGATGACGATGAACAGGCCGGCGACCAGCAGGAACACTGTGACGAAGTGGCTGAAGTGTTCGAGCATGGCTAATCGTCGGACACGCCGTTGGCGTCGCCGCGCGCGGCGAACATGTAGAAGATCTTCAGCATCACGCCGGACACCGTGACGGCGACGCCGACTTCGACCCAGAAGATGCCGCGGTGCTGGCCCAGCACCGGATCGGCATCGAGCACGAAATAGTCGAGGAAATTGCCGCCGAGCAGCAGTCCGGCGATACCGACGCCGGCATACAGCAGCACGCCGGCGGCGAGCATGGCTTCCACCAGCCAGTCGGGCATCACGCGCCGCGTGGTGCCGACACCGAAGATCAGGGCATGGAATACCAGGGCGGCGGCGAGGATCACGCCTGCCTGAAAGCCGCCGCCGGGGCCGAAGTCGCCGTGGAACTGAACGTAGAGCGCGAACAGCAGGATGAAGGGGATCAGCAGCTTGCCGACCACGCGCAGCACCAGGTCGTGCTTCATCGGGCGCCTCCTTCACTGCTGCCGCCGTTCTTGCGCCGGCGCAGCAGGGCAATGATGCCGGCGCCGGCAGTGAATACCACCGTCGTCTCGCCCAGGGTGTCGAAGCCGCGGAAGCTGGCCAGAACGGCAGTGACGACGTTCGGTACCTCGATTTCGTTCTGCAGGTAGCGCGGCACCACGTGGGTGTGGATCGGCGAGCGGGGATCGGCAAAATCCGGCAGGCCCATGGCGCCGTACATCAGCAGCGCGCCGGTCGACACCGAAACCATGAGCGGCAGCCAGGGACGGTGTGCCGGTCTGGCTTCCTCGCTCTTGCACAAGTGCAGCGCGCCGAGCAGCAGCACGGTGGACACGCCGGCGCCGACCGCAGCCTCGGTCATCGCCACGTCGACCGCGTCGAGCGCGACCAGCACCGTGGCCATGAGGATGCTGTAGATGCCGGAGAGCACGATCACGGCGAACAGGTTGCGCGATCGCGCCAGCATCAGCACGGTCAGCGCCATGAACACCAGCGGCAGGTAGATGGTCAGGGTTTCGATGGCGCATCCTCCGTTGCCGCCGGCGCCGCCAGTCGCGGCAGCAGGCCACGCAGCAGCGCGGCCCGCGCCAGCGCGTGGCTGGCGGTCGGGCTGGCGAAGAACAGCAGCAGGCCGACCATGGCCAGCTTGACGCTGACCAGGCTCAGCCCGGCCTGCAGCATCAGGCCGAGCAGGATCAGGCCGGCGCCCAGGGTTTCGATGACGCTGGCGGCATGCATGCGGGTATAGAAATCCGGCATGCGGATCAGGCCGATGCCGCCGACCAGGCAGAACAGGCCGCCGCCTGCGAGACACAGCGCGCTGAGGACCTGGAGCGCCTCGCTCATGGCCGTGTTTCCCCGCTGGCGGTGGCCTCGCCCGGATCACCGAGGTTGCCCTGGCGGAAGAACTTCAGCACCGCGATCACGCCGATCACGTTGAGCAGGCCATAGACCAGGGCGAGATCGAGAAACTCGGGCCGTCCGCCGAGGAAACCGAACAGCGCCAGCAGCAGCATCGCGCAGGTGCCGGTGGTGTTGGCCGCCTGCAGGCGATCGAACACGGTGGGGCCGAGCGCGGCGCGCACCAGGGCCAGGGCCACGGTGATCAGCAGGGCGAGGGTGGCGGCGGCGAGCATGGTCACTCGCGCTCCAGCGCACTGCAGCGCTGGTCCATCTCGCTGCCGGCAAGACCCGCGGCGCCCTCGCGCGTCAGGGCATGCACCAGGAAGCGACCGCGCGCGACTTCGACCGCAATGGTGCCGGGAGTCAGGGTGATCGAGTTGGCATGAATCACCAGGCCCATGTCGGTATGCTGCAGGGGGGCGAACTCGGCGAGCGTGGGGGAGATCGGCAGGCGCGGATGCAGGATGCGCTTGCTGACATCCCAGGCCGACTTGACGATCTCCCAGGCCAGCCAGGGCCAGTAGGAAAACAGCGCCCACCAGCCAAGATGCACCGGGTGACCTTCATGGTCGATGACATCCATGTGCCGCGCGAAGAGCAGCACCGCGAGCGCGCTGCCGGCACCCGCCGCGACCAGAAAGGGAGTGAACAGTCCGGACAGCAGAAGCCAGAACAGGAAGAGCGCAAGCAAGGCGCTGAGCGAGTGGATCATGGGCGGAAATCCTATGACGTTGCGCAAGGCTTGAAAATTCGGGCAGGCGCGTAAGGGAAGTCGCTGGCTGCAAGGTCCGGCATGGCGCTGGAGAACGCAGCGCGGATGCGGGTTTGGAGCAAAATAAGGGAAGCCCTTACGCGCTCCGACGAATTACGCAATCCGCCATGCCCAAGCACAATTCCTCACCCATCAACTGGAACGAGCCGGTTTTGCAAAACTTGCCATCACTGCGGCTCGGTTGGCGCGACTTTGTGCTGCTGCTGGCGGGCTACGTCGCGCTCGACTGGGCGAGCTTCATCCATCCGCTGCACGGCCTCAACATCACGCCGTGGAGTCCGGCGCCGGCGCTCGGCCTGGTTTTCCTGCTGCGTTACGGCAGGAATGCGGCGCCACCGCTGGCGCTGGCTATTCTGATGGCCGATGCCTGGGTGCGCCACCTGCCCGCGTCGCTGCCCCTGTCCATTGCCCTCGCCGGTGTGCTGACGCTCGGCTACTGGGCCATTGCCGAGGTTTTGCGCCGGCGTCTCGCCGGCGGCAGCATCTTCGGCGATCGGCGCGGTCTGCTGGAATGGGCGGGGATCGTCATCGTCGGCACCTTCCTCAACAGCCTGCTGTTCGTTTTGGCGCTTTCGCTCGCGGATCTGATACCGGCAGGCGCCGGCAAGGAGGCTTTCATCCGCTACTGGGTGGGCGACAGCGTCGGTGTGCTGGTATCGATGCCGATCCTGTGGATGCTGTTCGATCAACGAGGCCGGGCGCAGCTGCGGGCCATGACCCTGAGCTGGGAGTTGCCGGGTTATCTGGTGATGACCGGTGCTGCGCTATGGGTGGCATTCGGCGCCGGCGCCAGCGCAGACTTCAAGTATTTCTATGTAATGTTCCTGCCGGTGGCATGGGCCGCTGCGCGACAGGGCCTGGCCGGCGCCGTGTTCGGCGCTGCCATCGTCCAGATCGGCATCATCGGCGCGGTTCAGTTGCGCGGGTTCTCGGCAGTTACGGTACTGGAAATCCAGACCCTGGCCGTGGTGCTGGTTCTGTTCGGCTTCTTCATCGGCGTCGTGGTCGACGAAAAGCAGCGGGTCAGTGCGGAACTGCGACAGACCCTGCGTCTGGCTGCCGCTGGCGAGATGGCGGGGGCCCTTGCCCACGAGCTCAACCAGCCGCTGACCGCCCTGTCGGCCTATGGCACGGCCTGCGAGCAACTGCTGGAACAGGGCGAAACCGGAGAGCGCTTGCGCGAGACCATCCGCCGCATGGTCGCGGAGTCGTTTCGTGCTGCCGACGTGGTGCGCCGCCTGCGCGACTTTTTCCGTACCGGCGCCACCCGGCTTGAACCCATCGCCCTTGCCGACTTGCTGGCGACGGCCGTGGCACCCTTCGCCGCCAAGGCAGAGCGGCAAGGCGTTGAACTTGCAGTCGATCCGGTGCCGCCATGGGCACTGTTGGCGGATCGCCTGCAACTGGAAGTCGTGTTGCGCAATCTACTGTCGAATGCCTTCGACGCGGTGGCTGGGCAGCCTGCCGGCCAGCGCAGGATAAGCGTGTCGACCCATGCCGAAGGTGCCGGACGGGTCTGCGTCCGGATCGAAGATAGCGGCCCTGGCATTTCGCCGGGGATGGCCGCGCAACTGTTCGAAGCCTTCCAGTCATCCAAGGCCAACGGCTTGGGCTTGGGCCTGGTGATCAGCCGCGCCATTGCCGAGGCGCACGGCGGAAACCTCTGGGCGGAAGTGGCCGAGCACGGCCTTTTCAAACTGGTATTGCCGACGGAAGGAGCGACGAAGGATGCAGCCTAGCGGCTATACGGTTTTCATCGTCGAAGACGATCAATCGGTGCGCGATGCCCTCGGGCTGTTGCTGGGCCTGCGTGGCTACCCGGTCGCAATGTTCGCCGACGGCCTGAGTTTTCTCCAGGCCTACCGGTCGGACTGGTCAGGTTGCCTGCTGATCGACATCCGCATGCCGGGAATGGACGGTCTGGAACTGCAGAAACACTTGCTGGAGAAAGGTTGCAGCATGTCGGCGATCATCATGACCGGCCATGGCGATGTGCAATCCGCACGCGAGGCATTCCGTTCCCAGGCTGTCGATTTCCTCGAGAAGCCGATCGATCACGCCAAGTTGATGAACGCCATCGAGGAAGGCTTCGCGCGCCAGGCGGCCGCCCGCAACCAGGCCAGCCAGCGCAACGAGTTTGATCACCTGCTGGCGAGCTTGACCCCCCGCGAAAGAGAGGTCATGGACCTGGTGGTGGCCGGGCGGCACAACCGCGAGATCGCCGAAACCCTGGGCATCAGCCCGCGCACGGTCGAAGTGCATAAGGCGCGCATGGTGGCCAAGCTAGGGGTGGAGAATGTGCCCGATCTGGTGCGCATGAGCCTGGTTGCCACGCGCAACACGGAATGATGCTAGAAGCATTGCAGCATGTTGGCTTCGCAGTAGAGCTTCTTCAGGTAGGCCAGGCCGATCCAGCACCAGAACAGCAGGGCGAAGGCGACGAAGGGCAGATGCCGGTCGATGACCTGCGGCGGTGTGACCTTGCGCACGATCTTCAGCACCGGCGCGGTGACGATCAGGAACAGCTTGTACATGGTGTTGTCGTGGCGGCGGCTGCCCGCCAGCAGGGCCAGCAGGCCCTGACCCAGCAGAAACAACATTGCGACTTCAGCCAGCGCGCGCAGCACGCCGAGGATGAGCAGTTCAGGGTGGCTCATGGTATGTTTCCGTCTCCATTATCAGTTTGGGCAATTTCATGAATTACGAACATTGGCGGCATTATGCCCGCGGCTGGGTGTTTCATTTTCTGGGCCGCGAAGACAGTGCCTTCGAGGCCTACCTCACTGCATTTCGCATCAACCCGCAGGACGTGCAATCGGCGCGCCACCTGGCCGCGATTGCCGCCAAGCGGAAGAACTACGAAGTTGCCATCAAGTGGTTCGAGGCGGCACTGGCGCTGACTCCGGACGACGCCGCCAACTGGTTCAACCTCGGTTACGTCTGCGAACACGCGGGCAAGCCGAAGGAGGCAATTGCCGCCTTCACCGAAGCCGTGCGCCTGACTCCGCTGCAGGACATGGCCTGGTACGGCATGGGCCTGGCCCATGCGCGCCTGGGCCAGCACGAGGAAGCGGTAAAGGCGCTGGAAAAGGTGGTCGAGCTGCAGCCCATGAGCGGCGAAGGCTTCTATCAACTGGGCATGGCCTATCACCATGCCAACCGTCCCGACGACGTGACCAGCATACTCAAGCGCCTGGTCACCTTCGAGCCGAAGCGGGCCAGGAAGCTGGCGCAGGATACCCAGCGCGCCGACCTGATGAAATTCATTCCGGAACTTCCCTTCTGATAATGCCCCTGCGGAGGGGGCTAAGCCCGCAATCAACGCGGGCAAAGCCACTCCGGATGATTTTCCACAGTCCGTAGCCTTGTCCCCCGGTGGGATATGTCTCCGCTTCCAGCGGAGACATATCCCACCGGGGGATACCGTCTCCTCGCCCTCGCTCGGAGACATAAAAGTCGGCGCTGGTACTACGGCGCATCGAGTAGCAAAGCTCCAACGGCCGGGTTCCGTCCAGCCCAGCGGGCTGGACGGAACCCGGAATATCGCATCTTCCTGCCGGAAGGATAAAAAAACCGGCCCGCGGTTTCCCGGGGGCCGGTTGAATGAGGGTATGGGTATGTTCCCTAGCCCTCCTCCTCCTCCATAAGCTTGTTAGACGCCCCTGGTGTCGATGTCGCCTTCCAGGCTCGGATAGCGCACATGGTCGACCATTTCCGTGATCTCCTTGCTCGGTGCCGGGGAAATCAGGCTGCCGATGATGATGCCAAGGAAGCCGGCGGGAATGCCGAAGGTGCCGGCAGCAATCGGGTTGATGTCCCACCACAGCGGGGCATTGACGCCGAAGAACGGATAGGTCAGGTACATGTAGTAGCCGCAGATGCCCAGACCCAAGCTCATGCCCAGCACCGCGCCAAGGTAGTTGGCGCGCTTCCAGAACACGCCCATCACCAAGGCCGGGAAGAAGCCCGAGGCCGCCAGCGAGAAGGCCGCACCAACCAGGAACAGGATGTTGCCCGGCTTCAGGCTGGTAACGTAGGCCGCAGTCAAGGCCACCACAAGCAACAGACCCTTCGATACCGCAATACGGCGCACCGTCGAGGCGTTCGGGTCGATCATCTTGTAGTAGAGGTCGTGTGACATCGCGTTGGCGATGGTCAGCAGCAGGCCGTCAGCGGTGGAAAGCGCCGCTGCCAGACCGCCGGCTGCCACGAGGCCCGAGATCACGTAAGGCAGACCCGCAATTTCCGGGGTGGCCAGCACGATCAGGTCGCCGCCGATGACGACTTCCGCCAGTTGCACGATGCCGTCCTTGTTGATGTCGGCGATGTTCATCAGCGTCTTGTCCACCGTGGACCAGTTGCTGACCCAGGCTGGCAAGGAGGCGAAGCTCGACCCCACCAGATTGCTGTACACCTCGTACTTGGCCAGGATGGCCAGGGCCGGCGCCGTGAAGTAGAGCAGGAAGATGAAGAACAGACCCCAGAACACCGAGACGCGCGCCTCATGCACCGATGGCGTGGTGTAGTAGCGCATCAGGATGTGCGGCAGGGCCGCCGTGCCGATCATCAGGCAGGCGATCAGGGCGAGGAAGTTCTTCTTCGCAATGCCGCGCTTCTTCTCGATCTCCTCCGGCGTCCCGCCACTGACCGCAAAAGCCTCGGCATGGCGCTTGACCGGCGCGGCGCGAGCGCCGATTTTCGATTCAGCAGTCCAAGCTGTCTTGGCAGCCGCGGCATCGGCCGGGAAGTCCTTGACCGACTTTTCGGCAGCTTCGATGGCTTTCGGGTCGGGAGTCGCTTCAGCCTTGAGTGCGGCCAGCTTGTCCGTCAGCTTCTGCTTTTCGGCGGCGAGGAAAGTCGGGCCGTCCTTGGTCAGACCGGCCAGCTTGGCGTTTGCGGCAGCGGCGCGTTCGCGGAAAATGGCGCGTACCGACTCTTCCTTGGCGCCCTTGGGCGTGGCCTTGTCGTTGAACTCGGCTTCCAGCGCCGTGACCTTCGGCAGGGCCGAGGTGTAGGCGGAGATCTGCGGGATCGGGATGCCGGTATGCTTCACCGACAGCCAGACCACGGGGATCATGTAGGCCACGATCAGGATGATGTACTGGGCCACCTGGGTCCAGGTCACCGCCTTCATGCCGCCGAGGAAGGAACACACCAGGATGCCGGCCAGACCGACGAACACACCAACCTGGAATTCCAGACCGGTGAAGCGCGAGGTGATGATGCCGACGCCGTAGATCTGCGCGATCACGTAGGTGAAGGAGCAGGTGATGGCTGCAATCACGCCGATGAAGCGCGGCAGGTGACCGCCGAAGCGCGCACCGAGGAAGTCCGGAATCGTGAACTGACCGAACTTGCGCAGGTAGGGCGCCAGCAGAATCGCCACCAGACAGTAGCCGCCGGTCCAGCCCAGCACGAAGGCGAGGCCGTCATAGCCGGACAGGTACAGGGTGCCGGCCATGCCGATGAAGCTGGCGGCGGACATCCAGTCGGCGCCGGTCGCCATGCCGTTGAACAGGGCAGGCACGCGCCGGCCGGCGACATAGTACTCGCCGACGTCCGCCGTCTTCGACATGAAGCCGATGCCGGCATACAGGGCGATGGTGGCAAACAGGAAGATGTAGCCGAGGATCTTGTTCGGCACACCCATCTGTTCAAGGATGCCGACCAGGATGACGAAGGCAATGAAGCCGCCGGTATAGAAGGTGTAGTAGCGCTTCAGGTTGGCGGCAAATTGCGATTGGGTTTGTGCGGCGGCCATTAGTCGAGCTCCCCTTCATGGACACCGTATTCCTTGTCCAGGTTGTTCATGTAATAGGCGTAATAGGCAATGATCGCAACGTAAATGATCAGGGAGCCTTGCGCCGACATGTAGAAGCCCAGGGGGCCGATGAAGTTGATTTCGTTGAGTTCGCGGGCGAACCAGCCCATGACGAACGTGGCCACGAACCAGACGACAAGCAGGATGCTGCTTATCTTCAGGTTGATGTTCCAGTACTGCTTGTGCTTCTCAGTGAGTTGCATTTAGCACTCCTCCTTTTTAGCTTTGCGGCGAACCGGAACAGTTCGCCGTTCCTGAGACGCACGCCGGGGTTCCCCTGTGTCGCGCGCCTACCGTGTTCCCGGAACATTACGAAGGCTATATATCACCGTCAATTGCCCCAAGATGCGGCATTGTCTGTCAGCTATCCTGACGTGAAGCTTACAGGCCGATGGGAAAGCTGCTGGCGCTGCGGTTTGTGGGCGGTGCAGCATTTTCTGCGGCCTCCCGCTGGCGCGGGAAACTGACGCGGAACAGGCTGCCATGGTCCCCGCTGCCGGTCAGCAGGTCGATCTTCGCCTGGTGCAGTTCGGCGATTTCGGCGGCGATCGGCAGGCCCAGGCCGCTGCCTTCGGCGTCGGTGCCCAGCACGCGGTAGAAGCGCTCGAAGATGCTGTCGCGTTCCTCGACCGGAATCCCGATGCCGTCGTCCTCGACTTCGACAATGGCCAGCCGCTCGGCACGCGTGCGCACCGTGACGCGGCCACCCGCGGGCGTGTACTTGATGGCGTTGTCTATCAGGTTGGTCAGCAGTTCGCGCAGCAGCAATGGCACGCCGTTGATCATCAGCGGGCAACTGCAATCCTCGTAGCCGAGATCGATGTGCTTGGCCAGGGCGCGCACCACCCAGTCCTCGGTCACGCTGCGGGCCAGCGCATCGAGGTCGAGCGGCACCACGTTGTGCAGCTTCTCGTGACTGGCCTCGGCGCGCGCCAGCATCAGCAGCTGGTTGATCATGTGCGAGGCGCGATCGGTGCTTTCGGCGATCAGCTGCAGCGCAAGGCGCATCTGCGCCGGGTCGGTTTCAGACAGCGCGATCTCGGTCTGCGTCTTGAGCCCGGTCAGCGGCGTGCGCATCTGGTGCGCGGCCTGGGCGATGAAGCGCTGCTGCGCCTGCAGGTTCTCCTCGAGACGTCCCATCATCTGGTTGAAGGCCACCACCACCGGGCGCACCTCGTCCGGGACGCGCGTGACCGGGATCGGCGACAGGTCGGACGGGCGGCGGCGATGGATGCGGTCCTGCAGCAAGCGCAGCGGCGCGATGCCGCGCGAAAGACCCATATAGACCAGGATCACCGCCAGCGGAATGATGGCGAATTGCGGCAGCAGCACGCCCGAAATGATGCTGGAAGACAGTGCCTCGCGTTTCCTCAGGGTTTCGGCGACCTGCACCACGGCCGGCGACTGCCCGCTCGCTACCGGAACGAAGGCGTAGGCGATACGCACGGCGTCGGCGTTGATGCGGTCGTCGCGAAACAGTACCTTGCCGGCCTGCATTTTGGCCGGCAGTGGCGGCCAGGGTATTTCCCTGTCGCCCTGGACGATTTTCGTGTTGGGCCCCACCACCTGATAGAACAGCGCATCGGTGTCATCGGTGCGCAGCAGGGTGCGTGCCGAGGCCGGCAGGTTGACCGTGACCCGGTCGCCCTCGATCTTCATCAGTTGCACGATGGCGCTGACGTTGTCCGCCAGATGCTGATCGTAGGGCTGGTTGGCGATGAAACTCGCAACGTGATTGGTGGCGGCAATCGAGATCGGCCACAGCAGCAGCAAGGGGGCCAGCATCCAGTCGAGGATTTCGCCGAACAGCGAATTCGGATATTCGAAGCTGACGAAGGGATTGTTGCCACGCGCGCCTGCAACTGCAGTCGTCTTTGTGCCGCCTTGTGCGTCAGGTTTTGCCATTTGCCGACTCTGCCGGTTTCTCCAGGCAATAGCCGAGGCCGCGCACCGTGGTGATGCGCGCGCCGCCGGGCTCGAGCTTCTTGCGCAGTCTATGGATATAGACCTCGATGGCGTTGTTGCTGACTTCCTCGCCCCAGCTGCACAACTGGTCGACCAGCTGGTCCTTGCCCACCAGGCGACCGGCACGCAGCAGCAGGATCTCCAGCAGCCCCAGTTCGCGCGCCGAAAGCTCGACGATTTCGCCATTCAATCGCGCAATGCGTTCGGACTGGTCGTAGGACAGGGCGCCGACCTCGATGCGGGTCGGGTTGCCGGTGCCGCGCCGGGTCAGCGCGCGTACCCGGGCGAACAGCTCGGGCAGGGCAAAGGGCTTGGTCAGGTAATCGTCGGCGCCGGCATCCAGCCCGCGCACCCGATCTTCCACGCCATCCTGTGCCGTCAGCACCAGTACCGGCGTGGTCACCTTGCGTGCACGCAGGCGCTTGAGCACCTCGATGCCGGTCAGGCGCGGCAGGCCGAGATCGAGCAGCAGCAGGTCATACTGTTGCGAGAGCAGGGCGGTGTCGGCATCGGCACCGTTATTGACGTGGTCGACCGCATAGCCGGACTTGCGCAGGGCGGCGATCAGGCCCTGGGAAATGATGCGATCGTCTTCTGCCAGCAGTATTCTCATGACGGTACTCGTCTGGTGGGGCGCCGGGCGGCTCCCGGATCACCTTGCAGCTTGCCACAGATCAGGCTTTTGGCAAGCGCGCGCTGACACCGGCCCAGAATTCGTCCGCCTTTTTCTTGCCCGCCATGCCCTGAATGACATCGCGGCATTTCTCCAGCCTGGCCCCGAGGTCTTCCGGGGTCTTGCACTTCTCGACCAGCGCGGTCAGATCGTCTGCCCCTGGGCCCAGATAAGTGACCAGGGCGCGACAGGCAAAGCGCGAGGCGGAAACCAGCGACACCTCGACTTCAGGCGCCGCGGCTGCCGGTGCCGCCGTCGCGCCAGGTGCAGTTGGCGTACCCGACGCGGCAGCTTGAGCGCCGGGAACAATCTCGATATAGCCGTCCGCCAGCAGGTTGTTGAGAATGCCTTCGCTGGTCGGGTGGGAGTTCCTCGCCAGCAGTCCGGCGCGGGTGGTCTTGTCATCGACCATGATCAGCATCGAGCGCTCGCGCAGGCCGAGCCGGTTGGCGCGCGTCGCGATCTCGGTGCGGCCCTTCTCGGTCTTGCGATAAATGCCGTCGTCAGCCATGGCGCACCACCTCCGCAGAAAAGCCTTGGAGCAGCGATGGCGTTATTTCCGCGTCGACAGGCCGGACGTCTGCGTCCGCGGCACGCCGGCAGGGACGAAGCGACTGGGGTGGATTCCGTTCCGGGTTCACTTGGGTGAACGGACGGCGGGGTACGGTGCTGGCCATGTTGATCTCCTGGAGGTTCCGCTGCCATGGAACTCTGCTGCGTTCTTTAGGCGGGTGACTTTGCGCCCATGCCTTTCGGCATGTTTGCCCTGTTTCAGAATCAAACGTTTTTCAGTATAGCTCCGACAAAATCGAAACTTAAGGCGTGATACGGATTTTTTTGTGCCGCGTTGCAGCAATGGTCTGCCCCGACAAACGTCGCCGTCCCGCCGGCGCCGACCTCTGGCAGCCCACGAATGCAAAACCCCCGACCCTGTTTCCAGAGTCGGGGGTTTCGGTAAAGCAGGGCCCCAGTAGGAAGGGGGTACGGGGGAAACCTGGGTTTCCCCTGTTCCTAGCTCGGGATATGCAATCGGTGAAACCGATTACATATCCATGCCGCCCATGCCGCCCATGCCACCCATGCCGCCCATGCCGCCCATGCCCATGCCACCGCCGGACGCCTTGTCTTCGACCAGCTCGGCCACCATGCAATCGGTGGTCAGCATCAGGCCGGCGACGGAAGCGGCGTTCTGCAGTGCCGTGCGCGTGACCTTGGTCGGGTCCAGCACGCCCATCGCCACCATGTCGCCGTATTCGCCGGACGCGGCGTTGTAGCCGAAGTTGCCCTTGCCTTCGAGCACCTTGTTGATCACCACCGACGGCTCGTCGCCGGCGTTCGCGGCGATTTCGCGCAGCGGCTGCTCCAGGGCGCGCAGCACGATCTTGATGCCGGCGTCCTGTTCGTGGTTGTCACCCTTCAGCTTGATCGCCGCACGGGCGCGCAGCAGAGCTACGCCGCCGCCGGCCACGATGCCTTCTTCAACGGCGGCACGCGTGGCGTGCAGCGCGTCTTCGACGCGGGCCTTCTTTTCCTTCATTTCCATTTCGGTTGCGGCGCCGACCTTGATCAGTGCAACACCGCCGGCCAGCTTGGCCACGCGCTCCTGCAGCTTTTCCTTGTCGTAGTCGCTGGTGGCTTCCTCGATCTGGGCGCGAATCTGCGTGACGCGACCCTTGATCGTGTCTTCGGAACCGGCGCCGTCGATCAGCGTGGTGTTTTCCTTCGACACTTCGACGCGCTTGGCCTGGCCCAGATCCTTCAGGGTGGCCTTTTCCAGGGTCAGGCCGACTTCCTCGGCGATCACCGTGCCGCCGGTCAGGATGGCGATGTCTTCCAGCATGGCCTTGCGACGGTCGCCAAAGCCCGGGGCCTTGACGGCGACGGTCTTGAGGATGCCGCGGATGTTATTCACCACCAGGGTGGCCAGCGCTTCGCCATCGACATCTTCGGCGATGATCAGCAGCGGACGGCCAGCCTTGGCGACCTGCTCGAGTACGGGCAGCAGGTCACGGATGTTGGAAACCTTCTTGTCGTGCAGCAGGACGAAGGGGTTGTCCAGAATGGCGATCTGCTTGTCCGGATTGTTGATGAAGTAGGGCGACAGGTAGCCGCGGTCGAACTGCATGCCTTCGACCACTTCGAGTTCGCTTTCCAGCGACTTGCCGTCTTCGACGGTGATCACGCCTTCCTTGCCGACCTTGTCCATCGCATCGGCGATGATCTTGCCGATATCGGCATCGGCGTTGGCCGAGATCGAGCCGACCTGGGCAATTTCCTGGGTCGTGGTGCAGGGCTTGGAGATCTTCTTGAGTTCCTCGACGACGGCGACCACGGCCTTGTCGATGCCGCGCTTCAGATCCATCGGGTTCATGCCGGCGGCGACGTACTTCATGCCTTCGCGGACGATCGACTGGGCCAGCACGGTGGCGGTGGTGGTGCCGTCACCGGCGACGTCGGAGGTCTTGGAAGCGACTTCCTTGACCATTTGCGCGCCCATGTTCTCGAACTTGTCCTTCAGTTCGATTTCCTTGGCGACGGAAACGCCGTCCTTGGTGATGGTCGGGGCGCCGAAGGAGCGCTCCAGAATCACATTGCGGCCCTTGGGGCCGAGGGTGACCTTGACGGCGTCGGCGAGGATATTGACACCACGAACCATACGTTGACGCGCGGAGTCGCCAAATTGAACTTCTTTAGCTGCCATTTTCTATATCTCCTTAAATTCTGTGGTGATTAGAGCTCAACTACGCCCATGATGTCTTCTTCACGCATGACCAGCAGCTCATCGCCGTCGACCTTGACGGTCTGGCCGGAGTACTTGCCGAACAGCACGCGGTCGCCAACCTTGAGCGACATCGGGCGAACCTTGCCGTCGTCCTGGATCTTGCCGTTGCCTACGGCCTTGACTTCGCCCTGGTCGGGCTTCTCAGCGGCGTTGTCGGGGATGACGATGCCGGAAGCGGTTCTCTTCTCTTCTTCGAGACGCTTGACGATAACGCGATCATGCAAAGGACGAATTTTCATGGGGTTGATCTCCTCTTAAACTGGGTTGGAACAGGAAAAAGCCGCTGCGGCCTGACCGCAGGTCTGAATCGGGGGAGAGCGCAAGGGATTAGCACTCATCGCCAACGAGTGCTAATAATAGTGCCTTGCTGCCGATTCTTCAAGGGGCCGGCAGAAAGATATTCTTTTAGATCGCAAGTATGATTGCCGCTCTTCCACGTTGCGGAACTTCGCGCCATGACACTTTTGATACTCGGTCTTCTGATATTCCTCGGGGCACACTCGGTACGCTTCCTGACCCCGGGCTGGCGCGACGCGCAGCTGGCCCGTCTGGGCGAGCCGCGCTGGAAAGGCGTGTACTCACTCGTCTCGGCACTTGGACTGGGGCTGATCATCTGGGGCTACGGCCTGGCGCGCGCCGATCCCATGGTGCTCTGGGTGCCGCCGCTATGGACGCGGCATCTGGCGGCGCTGCTGACCCTGCCGGTCTTCGTTCTGCTGGTGGCGGCCTACCTGCCGGGCAGCCACATCAAGGCCAGGATCGGCCATCCCATGGTGGCGGGGGTCAAGCTCTGGGCGCTGGCGCATTTGCTGGCCAACGGCAATCTCGCCGATGTCGTCTTGTTCGGCGCTTTTCTGGTCTGGGCGGTGGCCGATTTCATCTCGGCGCGCCGCCGCGACCGCCTCGCCGGCCGCACCTATCCCGTTTGCTGCTGGACACGCGACGCATCGGTGACCGCGATCGGCCTGCTGGCCTGGGTGCTGTTCGTGCTCTGGGGCCATGCCTGGCTGATCGGCGTCAAACCGTTCGGAATCTAGGCTTCGAAGGTCTCACCGGTGGCGAAAAAGCTGCCACCGGCCTGGTAGTGGATGCTGTGCCGCTGGCTATCCGGAAAATGCCAGCGCCCGTTGGAAAAGGCATCCGGGTCGGCCCAGGCGGCGATGACCTGGCCGAGAAACAGATCGTAGGTCTGCTGGATGTGCGGCTCGGGGATCACACGGCATTCCAGCCAGGCCAGGCAGCCCTCGATCAGGGGCGCACCGACCATGCTGGCCGCCGCAGCACCAGCGCCGACTTTCAAAGAAAATTTGTCGACTTCGCGCCCCGATTGCGTGCCGACCGCCAGCGTCAGCGCCGCCTGTTGCCGCGACGGCACGTTGAGCACGAACTCGCCCGAAGCCTCGACCAGTTCGCGCGTCAGCGTCGCCTTGTCGATGACCACCGCGACCTTGGGCGGATCGAAATCGAGCGCCATGTTCCAGGCCGCGGCCATTACGTTCTGCCTGCCGCCGTGGGCGCTGGATACCAGCACGGTCGGGCCGTGGTTGAGCAGCAGATAGGCCTTCGGCAGGGGTACGGCGATGCGTTGCGTCATGCGACGTGCTCGGCGGCGGCCCGCCGCGCGGCGAAAGCGACGAACCATTGCAAACTCGCGGGATTCGCCATTGCATCGGGGTTGGCGATCTTGTCCAGGGCGTGGCCGAGCAGCAGCTTTTTCACCGGCAGTTCCATCTTCTTGCCCGACAGGGTGCGCGGAATTTCGGCGACCTGGAAGATCTCGTTGGGCACGTGGCGCGCCGAAAGCGCGAGCTTGATCTTCTCGCGCAGCGTGGCTTCGAGTTGCAGCGTCAGTTCGTGGCCGGGACGCAGCACGACGAACAGCGGCATGTAGCTTTCGCGGCCGAGGAATTCGAGGTCGACCACCAGGCTGTCGAGAATTTCGTGCAACTCCTCGACGGCGCGGTAGAGCTCGCTGGTGCCCATGCGGATGCCGTGGCGGTTTATCGTGGCGTCCGAGCGGCCGTAGATGATCGCGCCGCCCCGTGGTGTGATGCGCAGCCAGTCGCCGTGGCGCCAGATGCCCGGGTACATGTCGAAGTAGCTTTCGCGGTAGCGGGTGTCGCCGGGATCGTTCCAGAACTTCAGCGGCATCGAAGGCATCGGCGCGCTGCAGACCAGCTCGCCGACCTCGTCGATCAGCGGTTTGCCGGCTTCGTCCCAGGCTTCGACGCGGGCGCCGAGGCAGCGGCATTGCATCTCGCCCAGATACACCGGCAGCGTCGGCACGCCGCCGACGAAACAGCCGGCGAAATCGGTGCCGCCGGAGATCGCGTTGAGCCAGAGATCCTGCCGCACGTGGTCGTAAATCCACTGATAGCCTTCGGGCGGCAGCGGCGAACCGGTGGAGCCGATGGCGCGCAAGGCGGAAAGATCGGCAACGTCGTTCGGTTCGACGTGGGCCTTCAGGCAGGACATGAAAAAGGCGGCGCCAGCACCGAAGAACGTCACGCCGGTTTCGCCGACGAAGCGCCACAGCGCATTCCAGTCCGGCCAGCCCGGGTTGCCGTCGTAGATGCAGATGGTGCTGCCCATCAGGAGGCCCGTCATCTGGCAGTTCCACATGATCCA
The DNA here is from genome assembly GCA_022842325.1 of Sulfuritalea sp. Classification (GTDB taxonomy): domain Bacteria; phylum Pseudomonadota; class Gammaproteobacteria; order Burkholderiales; family Rhodocyclaceae; genus Sulfuritalea. Next base: position 78,937 of record JALHPU010000007.1, read on the forward strand.
GCCGCTGCTGGAAAACCAGTGGAAGCGGTCTTCCGGGCCGAGGTCGAGGTGGAAGGCACCGAGCTTGACATGCTCGACGACGATGCCGCCGTGGGAATGCACGATGGGCTTGGGCAGGCCCGTGGTGCCCGAGGAGTACACCACCCAAAGCGGATGGTCGAAGGGCACGTGCGCCACCTGCAACGGCGCCGCTCTGGCCGTGGCGGCCGTGGCGGCACCCCAGTCGGTGCACTGGGCGAAGCCGGCGGCATCGGCCGCCGAGCCCAGGCAGGGCAGCAGCACCATATGGTCGACGCTCGGCAGCTCGGCCAGCAGTTCGCGGATCAGCTCGCGGCGGTCGTAGGCCTTGCCGCCATAGCGGTAGCCGTCGACCGCGATCAGCACCTTGGGCGCGATCTGGCGGAAGCGGTCGAGCACGGCGATGCGCCCCATGTCGGGTGAGCAGGCCGACCAGATCGCGCCAAGGCTGGCCACCGCGAGAAAGGCGACGACGGTTTCCGGAATGTTGGGCAGGTAGGCTACCACCCGGTCGCCGCGCGTCACGCCCATGCCGCGCAGGGTCGCGGCCAGGGCGCCGACCTGGCGCTGCAGTTCGGTCCAGCCCAGTTCCCGCTGTTCGCCGGCCTCGTTGCGCGCGACAATGGCCGGCCGCGCGGTCGTGGCATGGCGGAAGACCTGGTCGACATAGTTCATGGTCACGCCGGGGAACCACTGCGCGCCGGGCATGCCGGCGTTGGCCAGCACCGTCGTGCGCGGCGTCGTCGCGGGAATCGCGAAGTAATCCCAGACGGCGCCCCAGAAGCCTTCGAGGTCGTCCACCGACCAGCGCCAGAGTGCATCGTAGTCGGCGAAACGCATGCCGCGCTCGGCTGCCAGCCAGTCGGTGAACGCGGTGAGCTTGGCCGCACCAATCGTGGCGGCAGATGGCTGCCAGGCCGGATGTTCCATGGCTGATCCACTCCTCGTTTTCGGCTGATTCTATATGTCTCCCGCGGGAGCCGGGGACGGTGCCCAGGCGATAAGATAGGCTCATGCGCAAAGTATTTGTCTCCCTGGCCTGTTTGTGGGCCCTGCACGCCGTCGCCGGCGACTTGCCGCCCGTGGTGGCGCAGGCGCTCAAGGGCGCCGGCATTCCGCAGGCGGCTACTGCGGTCTGGGTCAGGGAAGTGGACGTCGCGACGCCGCTGCTGGCGGTCAATGCCCGCGTCGCGCTGAATCCGGCTTCGACCATGAAGCTGCTTACCACCTTTGCCGCGCTCGACCTGCTGGGGCCGGCCTATGTCTGGAAAACCGAGGCCTTTGCCAGCGGCACGCTGAGCGATGGCGTACTGACGGGTGATCTGCATTTGCGCGGCGGCGGCGACCCCAGGCTGACCCATGACCAGTTCGGCCGCCTGCTGCGCCAGATCCGGGCGCGCGGCATCCGCGAGATACGCGGCGACCTGGTGCTGGACCGAAGCGCCTTTGCCGCCAACGGCACGGACCCGGCCCGCTTCGACGCGCAGCCGATGCGGCCCTACAACGTCGCCCCCGACGCCCTGCTGCTGAATTTCAAGGCGGTCACGCTGCAGCTGATACCCGATGCCGCGCAACAGACCGTGATGGTCGGCATGGAGCCGGCGCCGAGCAATCTCGACCTGATCAACAAGCTCACGCTGGGCAACGGCAATGGCTGCGGCGAGTGGCGCGAGCGCCTGCGCGCCGACGTCTTCGGCCACGGACCGACGACGCGACTGGTGCTGACTGGGGTCTTCCCGGCGAGCTGCGGCGAGCAGCGCTGGAACATCGCGGTGCAGGACCATCCCGCGTTCATGCTCGGCGTTTTTCAGCAGTTGTGGGCCGAACTCGGCGGCACCCTCGCCGGCGGCGTGCGCGACGGTGCGGTGCCGGCCGAGGCGCGCCCGGTCGGCGTGCTGCCATCGCCGACTCTTGGCGAAGTGGTGCGCGACATCAACAAGTTCTCCAACAACGTCATGGCGCGCCAGCTGTTCCTGACCCTGGGCATGGAAGCCGGCCGGCGGCCGGCGAGTGCCGAGGACGGCGACGCGGCGATCCGCGCCTGGCTTAATGCACGTGGCATCGCGCTGCCCGAACTGGTGCTGGAAAACGGTTCCGGCCTGTCGCGGCGCGAGCGGATCAGCGCCGAAGGCCTCGGCCGCGTGCTGCAGGCGGCCTGGAAAAGCGCGGTGATGCCGGAACTGATGGCTTCCCTGCCGGTGACGGCGACCGACGGCACCATGAAAAAACGCCTCAAGCAGAACGGCGTCGCCGGCCAGGCGCACATCAAGACCGGCTCGCTGGAAGGCGTGCGCAGCCTTGCCGGCTATGTGCTGGACAAGGGCGGGCGGCGCTGGATCGTGGTCTTCTTCGTCAATCACGCCCATGCCGGCGCGGCGCAGGCGGCGCAGGACGCCTTGCTGCAGTGGGTTTACGAGCGGGGCGGGGCATGAAACAGGTCGCGCTGCTGGCCGCCGGCTTCGCCTACATGGTGCTGCTGATCGAAGCCATCCGTGCCGCCGTGGCCTGGTGGCAGGGCGAACTGGCGCAGCCGGGCTGGAGCGATATCGCGCTGATCGCGGCCTTGCCTGCGCTGGTCTGGGTCTGGTGGCGCTACATCTCGCCTTTCGGCCGCGATTGCCAGAAGTGCGCGCTGCCGCCGGAATCCGGCAAGCGTCCCGATTCGCGCGGCGAGTGAAACCGAAATTCCCCGGGCCCTGTCCCTGCGGCCGTCCGCTGGCCTACGCGGCCTGCTGCGGCCGCTACCATGCGGGCAGCCCCGCGGCCGATGCCGAATCCCTGATGCGCTCCCGCTACAGCGCCTATGTGCTTGGTCTGGAAGGCTATCTGCTGGCCACCTGGCATGCGTCGACGCGCCCCGGCGCGCTGGACCTCGCCAGCGGACCGCAAGCCAAGTGGCTGGGGCTGGAGGTCAAGGCGCAGACCGAAGCCGGCGACCAGGCAACGGTCGAGTTCGTCGCCCGCTGCCGCGTCGGCGGACGCGCGCAAAGGCTGCACGAACTCAGTCGCTTCGTGCGCGAGGAGGGCTGCTGGTATTACCTGGACGCCATGAGTTAGCCCGCCAGCATGGCGGGCTGGCGGTGAAGTCCTTGCTAATCATGGGGATAACCGCGCTGGCGGCGCCGGGACCGGGGCGCGCAACAAGTTGTTGCAAATTTGCGTTGAACCGATCGGCGCCAGCCCCATCTATAGGAACGTGCCGCCAAACAAACCGCAACGGAACCGAACATGCAAACCAACGTAATCCTGAAATTTCTCGCCGATTCGCGTCGCTACCTCGACCGCTAGGGCATTTTCTTCCCCGGCGACCGGTTTTCTCCTTCCGGCCGCCCGAAGGCTCCGCTCACGCGGAGCCTTCGCCTGTTAACAAGGACGTGATTCCGGACACGAAATCTCCGGCGATTAGATTCCAGCGAAGCAGGAGCCACAAATGACCCAGCGCGCCATGAGCCTTATGGATGTTCTCGCGCCCCCCGGAAACGATTGGCTGAAGGAGCTTTCCCGCCGCAAGACCGATCTCCCGGCCGGCGTGCATATCGTGCGCTTCAGCGATGGCGAGGACGAATTCGCGGCAGACGACGAAGCTGCGGGCGCCAAGCCCGGGCGTCGGAAGAAGATCGCTGCCTGAGGCCAGGAGTTCCGGCGCGCTGTGCGGCGCAACGTATTCGGCCGCTTACAGCAGCTTCTCGATGTCGGCCGCCATGTCCTCGGGCTTGTGCGCCGAGGCATAGCGGGCGACCACCTTGCCCTCGCGGTCGACCAGGAACTTGGTGAAATTCCACTTGATGCCCTCGGTGCCGAGCACGCCGGGCGCGCCAGCCTTGAGGAAGGCGAAGATCGGGTGCGTGTTGTCGCCATTGACGTCGACCTTGGCGAACAGCGGGAAGCTGACCTCGTAGTTGAGACTGCAGAATTCGCCGATGGCTGCCTCGTCGCCCGGCTCCTGCGCCCCGAACTGGTTGCAGGGAAAGCCCAGTACCGTCAGTCCGCGCGCGCCATACTTCCGCCACAAGGCCTCGAGGCCGGCATACTGCGGCGTGAAGCCGCAGCCGCTGGCGACATTGACGAAAAGCAGAACCCTGCCCTTGCAGTCCTTCATCGACCTCGTGGAACCGTCAATGGCCCGGGCCGACAGTTTGTAGAGCGCGCTCATCATTTCTCCTGGTCGAGGGTCACGGCGTAGCGTTTGAGGTCGGCCAGGCGCACGATTTCCAGCGCGGCCAGGGAAGTGGACTCCAGCACCACCTGCGGCGCCTTGCCTGCCTGCAACGCCTCCTGCCAGCGCGCAGAACAAAGGCACCAGCGCTCGCCCGGTTTCACGCCGGGAAACTCGAACTCCGGATGCGGAGTCGACAAGTCGTTGCCGCGCGACTTGGAGAAGGCCAAAAACTCCGCCGTGGCGACGATGCAAACGCCATGGTTGCCGACGTCCTCCTCGGTCACCTGACAGTCGCCGGTGCGAAAGAATCCCGTCATCGGATCGGTGCTGCAGGGCTGCAGGACGCCGCCCAAAACATTCTTTGCCAGATCGTGCATGTGGTTGTTCTCCAGACTCAAGCCAAATTATGACCATGGAAGGGCGGCTATGGTTGCGTGGAGCAAAAAAATGGCCCGCGAACGGGCCATTTCCCTTTACAGCGAATGGGCTTAGAGACCGGCGTCGTCCCGCAGCGCAGCAGCCTTGTCCGTGGCTTCCCAGGTGAATTCCGGCTCGTCGCGGCCGAAGTGGCCATAGGCGGCGGTTTTTTCGTAGATCGGGCGCAGCAGGTTGAGCATGGTGACGATGCCCTTCGGCCGCAGGTCGAAATGCTTCTTCACCAGTTCGGCGATGGTCGCATCGGCGATCTTGCCGGTGCCCTGCGTGGTGACCCAGACCGAGGTCGGCTCGGCGACGCCGATGGCGTAGGAAATCTGCACCAGGCACTTGCTGGCCAGCCCGGCAGCGACGATGTTCTTCGCCACGTAGCGGCCGGCGTAGGCGGCCGAGCGGTCGACCTTCGACGGGTCCTTGCCGGAAAAGGCGCCGCCGCCGTGGGGTGCCGCGCCGCCGTAGGTGTCGACGATGATCTTGCGTCCGGTGAGTCCGCAGTCGCCCTGCGGGCCGCCGACGACGAAGCGGCCGGTCGGGTTCACCAGGTACTTTATTTCGCCCTTGATGAGTTCTTTCGGCAGTATGGGCTTGATGATTTCCTCGATCACGGCTTCGCGGATCTGCGGCAGTTCGATGTCCGGCGCGTGCTGGGTCGAGATGACGACGGTGTCGATCGAATGCGCCTTGCCGTCCTGGTAGCGGATCGTCACCTGCGACTTGGCATCCGGGCGCAGCCAGGGCAGGCGGCCGTCGCGGCGCAGCATGGCCTGGCGCTCGACCAGGCGGTGCGACAGGTAGATCGGCAGCGGCATCAGCACCGGGGTTTCGTCGCAGGCGTAGCCGAACATCAGGCCCTGGTCGCCGGCGCCCTGGTTCAGGTTGTCGTCGTAGGCCTTGTTCACGCCCTGGGCGATGTCCGGGCTCTGCTTGTCGTAGGCCACCAGCACGGCGCAGCCCTTGTAGTCGATGCCATATTCGGTGTTGTCGTAGCCGATGCGTTTCAGCACGCTGCGCGCGACGCCGATGTAATCGACGTTGGCATTGGTCGTGATCTCGCCGGCGAGCACCACCAGGCCGGTGTTGCACAGGGTTTCGGCGGCAACGCGGGAATGCGGATCCTGCGCCAGGATGGCGTCGAGGATGGCATCGGAAATCTGGTCGGAAACCTTGTCCGGGTGGCCTTCGGAAACCGATTCCGAGGTGAAGAAGTAGTCGTTTGCCGAGTTTGCCATAGTGTCCTGCTCCAGAAACAAAAACGCCCCACAATTGGCGAGGCCAGCTATGGGGCGGGAGCAGGCGACGCTTTAGCGATATTTGTTTTCCAACCGCCGAATCTTCGTCGGGGTCTTCTCCGCCTCGCAAGTTGTCTTGTTAACTCGGCGGAACAGCGCGCATTCTAGGTCCGAACCACCGCCGCCGTCAATCGGGGCGCCGGTCAATGACCCTGCGTGCCGACCGCCTGTTCCGCCGGCAATAGGCACTAAACTGCGGCCATGCCCTGGCTGCTCCAGTTCTGCGCCGCACGCGCCGCCTTCGCCACGATGTTCACCGCCTGGTCGGCGGTGTTGCCGCTGCTGCGCACCGACTGGCAGATCAGCGCCTGGCAGGCCGGCATGGTGCAGTCGGCCTATCACGTCGGTTTCCTGGTGTCGCTGTTCTCGGTCGGCTTCCTTTCCGACCGCTTCGGCGCGCGCCGCATCTACCTGGTGACCGGCGTCGCCGCGGTGACCAGCGGCCTGCTGTTCGCGCTGTTCGCCGACGGCTTCGTCTCCGCCTTGCTGCTGTATGGGCTCACCGGCCTGTGCTCGGGCGGTTCCTACACGCCGGGGCTGGCCATCGTCGCCCAGCGCATGAAGGAGCGGCAGGGCCGCGCGCTCGGCTACTACCTCGCGGCCGCTTCTCTCGGCTATGCCATCGGCCTGCTGATCGCCAGCGCCATGATTCCGCTCGCCGGCTGGCGCGGCGGTTTCATCGTCACCGCGTTGTTTCCCCTGTTCGGTCTCGGTCTGGGTTGGTGGGCACTGCGCGACGTGCCCAACGTGGTGCATTCGCTGCCCGACGGACACGGCAACCACAGCCGCCTGCTCGAAGTGATGCGCAACAAGCCGGCGATGCTGTCGATCTGGGGCTATACCTTCCACGCCTGGGAACTGCTCGGCCTCTGGGCCTGGCTGCCGGCCTTCCTCGCCGCCGCGGCCTTTGCCGGCGGTGCCGCGGGAACCGATGCGGCCAGCCTTGGCGCCACGCTCGCTGCGCTGACCTATCTGGTCGCCGTGGTCGGCAGCGTACTCGGCGGCTCGCTGTCGGATCGCCTCGGCCGCACCACCGTCACCCTGGTGATGTCGATCGCCAGCCTGGCCTGCTCCTTCAGCTTCGGCTGGATGGTCGGCGCACCGATGTTCCTGCTGGTCGCCGTGGCGATTTTCTACAACGTCACCGGGGTGGGGGACTCGTCGATCCATTCGACCACCCTGACCGAGCTTACCGATCCGCGCTACCTCGGCGCCGCCTATTCGCTGCGCTCGCTGCTCGGCTTCGGCGCCGGCGCGATCTCACCCTGGGTCTTCGGCCTGATGCTCGACTGGGGCCGCAGCGGCGGCAGCCTGCCCGATCACGTGGTGTGGGGGCTGGCCTGGTCGACGCTGGGTGTCGGCGGCCTGCTCGGGCCGGTGGTGATCTGGCGCCTGCGGCAGATGCCGGAGGCGGTCAAGCTGGCCGGCGGCAAACGCTAGCGCGTCGGGTGGGCGAAGCCGCGGCGGCTGGCCGAGATGAAGTCGGCGACTTCAGTCACGGCGGCGCTGTCCATGCCGCGCATTTCGGACAAGGCCTGTTCCAGCGGCACGCGCGAATACAGCAGGCGGTAGGCCTCTTTCAGCGCGCGAATTTCCTCCTTGGCAAAACCGTTGCGGCGCAGGCCGACCAGGTTGAGGCCGCGGGCGCGGCCCGGGTTGCCGTCGGTGATGCAGAAGGGCAGCGCGTCCTGCACCACCTTGGCCGAGAGCCCGATCATCGCGTTGCGGCCGATGCGGCAGAACTGGTGCACGGTGACGGCGGCCGAAATGAAGGCGCGGTCGTGCACCACGACTTCGCCGGCAATGCCGGCGGTATTGGCCATCACCACCTGGTTGCCGACGATGCAGTCGTGCGCGATGTGGCTGTAGGCCATCAGGAAGCAGCCGTTGCCCAGGCGCGTGGCGCTGCCCTCGCGCGAGCTGCGATGCACCGTGACGCCCTCGCGCAGCCAGTTGTCCTCGCCGATCTCGGTGTAGGACAGGCAATCCGGCTTGAACTTGACATCCTGAGGATCGCCGCCGATCACGGCATGCTCGGCGACCCGGGTGCGCGCACCGATCCGGGTGTGGCGCTTGATCACGGCATGCGCGGCGATGTCGACACCGTCGCCGAGCACCACGTCCTCCTCGATCACGGCGTAGGGGCCGATGCGGACGCCGGCGCCCAGCTTCGCGTCGGCAGCGATTATCGCGCTGGCGTGAATGGTCACGTCAGGGCCTGGCGAATCGCGCCGACGATGTGCCGAATCTGCTCGTCCTTCAGCATCGGCGAGATCGGCAGCGACAGGCAGCGCTGCGCGACGCGTTCGGTGACGGGCAGGCGGACATCGCCGTGGGTCGCGGCGAACATTTCCTGCTGGTGCAGCGGCACCGGGTAATACACGGCGCAGGCGATGCCGGACTCGTTCAGCACCTTCTGGATCAGGTCGCGGCGGTCGGAAAGAATCGTGTACTGGTGATAGACATGGCGGCCATGGCCGTCGGCATATGGGGTTTCGACCAGACCCGCCAGTTGTTCGTTGTAGGAGTCGGCGATGGCGCGACGGCGATCGTTGAAATGGTCGAGGCGCTTGAGCTTGATGCGCAGGATCACCGCCTGGATTTCGTCGAGGCGCGAGTTGTAGCCGAGCACATGATGGTGGTAGCGCACGCGCGAACCGTGGCTGGCGAGCACGCGCAGTTCCGCCGCGAGCTGGTCGTCGTCGCTCAGCATCAGGCCGCCGTCGCCGAAGGCCGAAAGATTCTTCGAGGGATAAAACGAGGTGCAGCCGATGTCGCCATAGGCGCCCGACTTGCGCCCGGCGTAATCAGCGCCGAAGGACTGTGCGGCGTCCTCGATCAGCCTGATGCCGTGTTTTTCGCAGAGCGCCTTGAGCGGTGCCAGATGCACCGGCTGGCCGAACAGATGCACCGGCACGATGGCGCGGGTTTTCGGCGTGATCGCGGCTTCCACCTGGTTCAGGTCGAGGTTGAAAGTGCGCGGATCGATGTCGACGAAGACCGGTGTGGCGCCGCACATGACCACGGTCGACGCGGTGGCGACAAACGTGAAGGGCGTGGTGATGACCTCGTCGCCCGGCCCCAGGCCGATGGCGCGCAAGGCGATCAGCAATGCATCGGTGCCGGAGGCGCAGGAAATTGCGTGTTTGACACCGGCATAGGCGGCGGCTTCGGCCTCGAAGGCCTTGACGTTGGGCCCGCCGATGTACTGGCAGGCAGCCAGCGCTTCCATCACGGCGGGTTCGATTTCGTCCTTCAGCAAGGCGTATTCGGCCTTGAGGTCAAGCATCGGAATGTTGTTCATGGACATGGGCTTCAGGAAATGAAATTCTGGCGCGCGGCGATCATGCGATCGATGTCGAGCGCGACGGCCAGCGCGTCGCGGCCTTCGCGGCCGCTGACCACGGGCGGGGTGCCATTCTTCACGGCAGCGACAAAGGCTTCGATTTCCGTCATCAGCGCATCGCCGGGGGGCTGCTGGAAGCTTTCGGTATCGATCGGTTCTTCGCCTTCGACCAGCGCTTCACGCCTTTTGCTGATGCCGATGCGGCGGTCGCCGAAATCGACCGAAATGTACTCGTGGTGCTGGAATACGCGCAAGCGGCGCAGGCTGGCGGTCGAGGTGCGGCTGGCAGTCAGGTTGGCGACGCAGCCGTTGGCGAACTCGATGCGCGCGTTGGCGATGTCGATGCCGTCGGTCAGCACCGAAACGCCCGAGGCGCGCAGGTCCGTCACCGGGCTCGCGACCAGCGGCAGGATCAGGTCGAGGTCGTGGATCATCAGGTCGAGCACCACCGAGACGTCGATGCCGCGCGCCTTGAACGGCGCCATGCGATGCGCCTCGATGAACACCGGGCGCTTGAACTTGTCCTTTACCGCCAGCCAGGCCGGATTGAAGCGTTCGAGGTGGCCGACCTGCAGCACGAGTTTCCTGGCATCGGCCAGCGCGATCAGTTCGTCGGCCTGCGCCACGGTGACGGTGATCGGCTTTTCCGCCAGCACATGGACGCCGGCAGCCAGGCAATCGCGGGCCACGGCGTGGTGGGTCTCGGTGGTGCTGGCGACCGAGACAAGGTCAACCCCTGGCTCGGCGCCGAGCAGTTCGCGGTAATCGGTGAAGGCAGCCACACCCAGCGGTGTGGCCACGGGCTGCGCCGTTTCCGAGTGCGCATCCACCACGCCGACCAGTTCCACGCCGCGGTTCGCAGCACTGAGCGCGGCATACTTCTGCGCATGAAAGCGCCCCAGGTAGCCGACGCCGATTACGGCTGCACGCAGTTTCTTTGTCATAACGTGGAAATCAGAGGGGTGGCTTGAGGTACGGACAGTAGGCGATAATTCTACTTGCTTTAGTTCCGGCACAAGGCCCGCCAACCCGGGCAAGCCCCTTTGCAACCCGCCTCCTGATCCGCTCTTCATCGATGTCATTCCTGTTCCCGGTGGTCTTCAAAGCCCTGGCCCGCCTGCCGCTGCCGCTGCTGCATAACCTCGGCGCCCTGGCCGGCTGGCTGGTGTGGCTGTTGTCGGCGACCTACCGGCGCAATTTCTCGGTGCATATCGAGCAGGCCGGCATGACCCGGGCCAAGTCGGCGGCGATCGCCGAGGCCGGCAAGGCGCTGCTGGAACTGCCGAAAATCTGGCTGTGTCCGCAGGACGAGGTGGTCGAGCGCGTGGTCAGGGTCTCGGGCTGGGAACTGGTCGAAGACGCCTGGCGCGAAGGCCGCGGCATCCTGTTCCTGACGCCGCACCTTGGCTGCTTCGAGATAGCGGCCCAGTACTATGCCTCGCAGCGGCCGATGACGGTGCTCTACCGCCGGTCCAAGCAGGACTGGCTGGCGCCGCTGATCGAGGAGGGGCGCGGTGCCAACCTGACGCTGGCGCCGGCCGACCTTTCCGGTGTGCGCCGCCTGTTGAAGGCGCTGAAAAGCGGCGAGGCCGTTGGCATATTGCCCGATCAGGTGCCGGGCAACGGCGAGGGCGCCTGGCTGCCCTTCTTCGGCCGTCCCGCCTACACCATGACGCTGGCGGCGCGCCTGGCGCAATCGGTACCGGGCGGGGCCACGGTGTTGCTGGCCTACGCCGAGCGCCTGCATTACGGCGCCGGCTTCCACCTCAAGCTGTTTCCGCTGACGGCGCCGCTGGCAGGCGACCTCCCGCATCGCGCAGCGCAGCTCAATCGCGAGCTGGAGACCCTGATCCGGCATTGCCCCGAGCAATACCTCTGGGGCTACAACCGCTACAAGGTGCCGGCCGGCGTGGAGCCGCCTGGCGCAGCAGGCGGCGGATGACAGTCGCCGTACCGCCAGCGCCGACTTTCCAAAAACACTCAGCTTGCTTTGGGCACCCTGCGCAAGGCTTATTCGCGCGCGCCGAAGGCCTCGTGGAAAACCACCGTGCCCTGCGGCCAATGCCCGTCGAATGACAGGGCGAGAAAGTACTCCGGCGGCACCCCGGCATAGGCAAGCTGGTCGAGGTTCCTGAAACCGAACTTCACGTAGTAATCCGGATGCCCGACCAGGCAACAGCCCCGGGCCTGCATCGCCTGCAGCCGCGCCAGGCCTTCCCGTAGCAGCGCCTTGCCGATCCCCTGCCGCTGATGCGCCGGCAGCACGGACACCGGCCCCAGGCCATACCAGTCCGGCGTGCCATCCGAGAGGATCACGGGCGAGAAGGCGACATGGCCGACCACCCGCCCATCCAGTTCCGCGACCAGCGATACCGCCAGCGCCCCGGCGGCCCGCAGCGCCTTGACGATGAACTGCTCGGTGTGATTGCTGATTTCCAGGGTCTGGAAGGCGGCGATGGTGACGGCGGTGATGGCGTCGGCATCGGCGGGGGTTTCGGGGCGGATGAGGGCTTTGGTGGCCATTTGCCATGCATTCCTGAATTGTGGTGCGTGGTTGGGGATGGGTTGAGTTGAGAGCCGGCCTAGGCAACCGCCGTACCGCCAGCGCTGACTTTCCAAAAGCACTCAGCTTGCCTTGGGCGCCTTCGCGGCTTTCCTCGTCGCTGGGCTTGCCAAGCAGTCGAGATAGGGTTGCGTCCAAGTTGGACCGACAGTAGAGGCCGGGCAAAAATGAGCGCGGAGTTTTCGCTTCATGGTTGGCACCAATATCTCTAGTAGCTCCACCCGACGAATGTCGTAGTCATTCCGATTTCCGGCGCCGCTTGCTTCCCGGCTTCGCCTCTACGTGCCCGAGAGCTTTCGTCGCCTTCAACACTCGGTCAAAGTCCGACTCGATTTTCTGCGTCCGGTTGAATTCTGCATATTCCGCCAGCGCCTTCTGATCGGCCTGCGTCTTGCTGATGTTGCCCTTGTGGGTCAGCACCTCGTACTCATTGAAACTCAGGAATTTGTCCACGCTGGCCGCCATATCGGCCATGCTCATCTGCACGCGGTTTTCGACGATGTTTTCGATGTAGTCGAAAAAGCCGGAAATGGTGCGCTCCAGCCGCTTGATCTCCGGCTCGGAGAGGTAATTCTTGGCGATGGTGACATCCGAGGCAAGGATGCGGCCATGCGGCGCATTCTTCCAGGTGAGCAGGCCAGCATGCGGAGCGCTGTGGTCAGCTTTGCCGTGGATGATCTCGGCGGCGGTTTGGCCGGTGATGGCATAGTGGAACTTGTTCTGCACCATGGCGTAGAAGCTCTGCGTGATGTCGGACCGGGGGTCGTAGTCCACACTGCATTCGGCAAAAATGTCGGTGATCTGCTGATAAATGCGGCGTTCGCTGGCACGGATGGAACGGACTCGCTCCAGCAACTCCAGGAAGTAGTCCTCGCCGAACACCTGCTTGCCTTGCTTCAGGCGTTCATCGTCCAGCACAAAGCCCTTGCGGATGTACTCCTTGAGGATTTGTGTCGCCCAGATGCGGAACTGGGTGGCACGCTTGGAACTGACGCGGTAACCAACGGCGATGATGGCATCGAGGCTGTAGTGCTTAAGGGTCCGCCGTACGGCCCGGCCACCTTCGTTTTGAACTACCGAGAAATCCTCGGCAGTTGCTTTTTCCGACAGTTCGCCCTCGGCGTAGATGTTCCTGAGGTGTAGACCGATGTTGTCCGGGGTGGTCTGGAACAACTCGGCCATAAGACGCTGGGGCAGCCAGAGGGATTCGGCGTGAATGAGCACGCGGACATGCACTTTCTCGTCATCGCCAGCGTAAAGCAGAAATGGCGAATCCGCACCTGCCTCTATTGCAACGGCTTGCTTTACTGTTGGCGTCACTTTCTTGGTCATTGCTTGTGTACCTCAACAAATTTTCGTACGGCCAAGACACCAGGCCCGATCTGCCACGCCAGCCCGGCGATTACCGCAAACAATTACCATGAATCAATTGGGTAGCATTTGAATGTGCATTCATGGAGCCGATAAACCCTCCATCTCGGTGACCAAACGTCGAAGGAGGCGGACCATGCATGCAAAAGGGATTGTAGGACTGATGCAGAAGGTTCGCCTATATGCCCAACAGCTCGCTGGAAAGCGTGATCGAGCAGAGCAAGGAAGCTGAGCGGCGCCGTATCGCCGGCGCCGACTTTCAAAAGCTCAACTTCCTTCCTGATTAGCAATGAACGTCAGCCATACCCATAGAGAAGCCACCTTTTCGATCCCCTCGGTTCGTCATTCCGGGCTTGACCCGGAATCCAGGAGGTTTCCGGCCGGCCGCTCTGGATTCCGGCTTTCGCCGGAATGACAAGCTGACGCTCATTGCTAATCAGGAAAGGGGATGTCTTGCAGGAAATTCTCGATGGCGTTTCTCTTGGCCCTTTGTTCTGCGCCCAGAGTGGCCGTTCATTGTTTTCTGTTGTTCACGTAACGTGAACGGCAGACCGAGCTGAACAATTGCTTGACTCTGACGTTCACTTCACGCTAGTGTTCACGTAACGTGAACTTGAATAATAATTGAACAATGACGTTATTTAACGACAAAGAGCTCGCCACCTTGCTGCGCGCCTTCGAAGCCTTGCACAGAACAACAGGCATTACCGGCCACAGGATTGAAGGAGAGCCGGTCATCGCCCAAGGCTTTCGTGCCGACGCACGCGTCGAAATCGAGGCAAATGGACAGCGCTATCCCTACCTTGCCGAAATCAAGCGGGTAGATCGATTCGCAACCCTGAGGGATATCAAGGCTCAGTACGCGCTACAAGGGCAGGGCGAACAACCGTTGCTGGTAGCACCACGAATCACAACTGAAACCGCTGAAAAATGCCGTGAGCTCGATCTGCAATTTATCGACGCTACCGGCAACGCCTATCTGCATGGTCCCGGTCTGTACGTCCTGGTGAAAGGGCAGCGCCCCATTGAGGGGGAAGAACTTCAACTGACCGGCAAGGAGGGCAAACGAGCAGGCACAGCAACCCATTTACGCGTCGTGTTCGGGCTGCTATGCAAGCCTGAATTACTCAACGCACCTTACCGCAATATCGTCCAGGCTGCGGGCGTGGCCCTTGGCACCATCGGCTGGGTATTCTTCGACCTGAATGGTAGGGGCATCACAACCGGCGGCAAGGGCAAGGGTGACAGGGTGATGCTTGAGCGCCAGAAACTCATACAGGAGTGGGCAACGAACTACCCGATAAAGCTGCGCCCGAAACTCAATCCAAGAAGATTTCGCGCTCCGAAAGCCGATTGGTGGAAAGATGTCGACATAACTAGGTACGGTGCCCAATGGGGCGCGGAGCCTGCAGCCGAGAAATTGACCGGTTACCTGCGGCCCCACGCACTCACCATTTATCTCCACAAGCAGCAAGGCCAAAAAAATCTCACCAAACTGGTGGCGGAAAACAGGCTGCGCCCGGATGTGAAAGGCGACATAGAAATTCTGGACGCCTTCTGGGACTTTGACGACGAAAGACCAATGCCGGAAACAGTGCCGCCCTTGCTGGCCTACGCCGATTTGCTCGCGACGCTGGACCCTCGCAATCTGGAAGCTGCAAAGCTGATCCATGACCAATATCTCGCAAGCCCTGAAGCTCAGGCCTGACCGCCCCGTCGAGCCCTTGGCCTTAAGGGTGATCAGCGAAATCCAGCAAGCCTCAAGAGAGCTTGGGTTTCCGTTCTTCCTGGTCGGCGCCGTGGCGCGGATCATTCTTCTTGAAAACATCCACGGCGTGCAAGCGGGCCGTGGCACGACGGATGCCTGATGACTTTCCGGCGGATCTGGCGGCGGTGATTTTCAAGGGCATGAGAAAGCAGTGTGCGACGCTGAGACGCATGCAATGAACTCGCAGAGTGCGCCGGCACGTACGACTTTCTCCAATCACCATTAACCAACTTGCCAAATTCACCAAAAAGGTTAATATCCAGACATGGAGAAATCCACGCCCCACTGCAAGCTGCCGGTCGTCAAAGGGCTGATCGAGGCCGGCAAGATTCGCTCGACGGTGTCGGCACTGGCGGGTGGCGCAGCGCTGGGCTTCGGTTTTGACGGGATCGTGGAAGTGGTGATGGCGCTGGCGCCGGGCGATTTCTACAAGAGCATGACGACGCATGGGGACCATCGCATCTGGCAGGACGTGTATCGGCCGATGACGGCCGCCGGCCGCGTTTACCTGAAACTCACGGTCATCGACGACGTGGTGATCGTGTCCTTCAAGGAGGTATGAACATGAAATGTCCAAACTGCGGCGCGGCGAAGCTGGTCCGCGACCGGCGTGAAATGACCTACACCTACAAGGGCGAGACGACATCCATTCCGGACGTGAGCGGCGACTATTGCCCGGCCTGCGGCGAGGCCGTGCTGGACATGGCCGAATCCGCCCGGACCAGCGCGGCCATGCTGGAGTTCAACAAGCAGGTGAATGCCGCCATCGTCGATCCGGCTTTCATCGCCAGCGTGAGGAAGAAACTGCACCTGGACCAGCAGCAGGCCGCCGAGATCTTCGGCGGCGGCGTGAATGCATTTTCCCGCTACGAGAACGGCAGAACGCGGCCGCCACTGGCGCTGGTGAAGCTGCTCAAGGTCCTCGACAGACATCCGGATCTGCTGGACGAGGTGCGGGCCGCCTGAACTCGGGCACGCGCCCATGGCCGCCCTCATGTCCGCGACCGGGCGCGGTGCTTGCAAGCGCATGGGCTGGGCATTCTCGTCGATCGGATTGACAGACCAGGCGCCGTACCGTCAGCGCCGACTTTTCAAATTCACCCGGCTTGCCTTGGGCGGTTTCGCGGCATTTCTTGTCGTTGAGGTAGTCGACCCTAAGTCAATGGGCAATTTCACAAGGTCAAATCACTCTGACCCATATGGCCAATCTAGGCGACTAGAATACGCAATAGGTATCTTCCTCCTTAGGCCGAAGACAGAAATTTCATCCCTAATTGGATATTAAGCAGTGAGGAAATAGACATGCGGGGAATTTCGTTTGGCATCTTGTTGTGTCTGGCCACTTATTCGCATGTCTTGGTTGCTGCGCCATCGCCAGGTCGGGAGGAAGTCCGGCAGATACGTGATCAAGTACTTGGGCTCGAGAAGGACATCACAACACAGAAAGATATCGTGGGCAGTCGGCTCGATGCACAAGACAAGCGGATCGGTGATCTTGGCATCGCGACCGGCCAGCAGGCCAACCACATGGCTGCTATTTCGAACTTGTCATCCTTGGTCGGCCTCGGAATTACCGTCATCATCGCGATCATCGCGATCATTGCCGGTCTTGCCGTTTACTTTACCGCCAAGACTCGCGCGGTGGAGGAAGCAAGGGCGGCGGCAGAACAATGGTTCAAGGATCACAGCGAAGGCCTTCAAGGCCAGATTCAGGCGCTGAAAGCTGAATCGGAAGCGCTGCGTTCGGATCTTTCCGAAGTACAGCAACAAGCAGCAGAGGCGGCTCAAGAAATCGACCGACGAAAGTCCGAAGTCAATAGCCATGCGGAAGAGGTGCACCGGAGTCTTGATCAGGTCGCGCCGCCAGTTCTGTCAAAAGGAGGGGCCAAAGATCACGCTTCGCAATCGCCTGCAGATTTGGAAGCGGCAAAAGCCATCAAAGAAGCCAGCCAGGCATTGGAGGCAAAGCCAGAGAACCAATTCACACCAGATGATCATTTTGCCCGCGGTCTCAATGAGTACCTTGCAAACCGCTTCGATTCGGCTTTGGTCCACTTTGAAAAGGCCTTGAACCAAGCCCGGACTGAGTCATTCCCAGAAGAGAAGCGTGTCTCTCGCATGACTGCAGTGGCGGTCACGCTCGCACAATTGGGTCGCAGCAAAGACGCACTCGCCGTGTTCGACGACATCGAGCAACACTACGGCAAGGACGAAAGCCCGGCGGTCCGCGAGCAGGTGGCCAGAGCGCTTTTCAACAAGGGCGTTATGCTCGGCCAATTCGATCGTCCCGAGGACGAAATCGCCGTGTACGACGAAATCGAGCAACGCTACGGCAAGGACGAAAGCCCGGCGGTCCGCGCGCAGGTGGTCTCAGCGCTCGTCAACAAAAGCGTCACGCTCGGCCAACTCGATCGCCGCGAGCACGCACTCGCCGTTTACGAGGACATCGACCAACGCTACGGAAAGGACGAAAGCCCAGCGGTCCGCGAGCAGGTGGCCTCAGCGCTGGTCAACAAGGGCGTTACGCTCGGCCAGCTCGATCGCCCCGACGACGCACTCGCCGTGTATGACGACATAGACCAACGCTATGGAAAGGACGAAAGCCCGGCGGTCCGCGAGCAGGTGGCCTCAGCGCTCGTCAACAAGGGGGCTACGCTGGATCGACTTGATCGCCGCCAGGACGCACTCACCGTGTACGACGACATCCAGCATCGCTACGGCAAGGACAAAAGCCCGGCGGTTCGCGCGCAGGTGGCCTCAGCGCTCGTGAACAAAGGTGTTACGCTCGGCCGACTCGATCGCCGCGAGGACGCACTCGCCGTATACGACGACATCGAGCAACGCTATGGCAAGGACGAAGGCCCGCCGGTCCGCGAGAAGGTGGCCTCAGCGCTCGTCAACAAGGGCGTTGCGCTCGACCGACTCGATCGCCGCGAGGACGCACTCACCGTGTATGACGACATCGAGCAACGCTATGGCAAGGACGAAAGCCCGGCAGTCCGCGCGCAGGTGGCCTCAGCGCTTTTCAATAAGGGCGTTACACTCGACCGACTCGATCGCGGCGAGGACGCACTCGCCGTGTACGACGACATCGAGCAACGCTACGGCAAGGACGAAAGCCCGGCGGTTCGCGCGCAGGTGGCCTCCGCGCTCGTCAACAAGGGTGTTACGCTCGGCCGACTCGATCGCCGCGAGGACGAGATCACCGTGTACGACGACATCAAGCAACGCTACGGCAAGGACGAAAGTCCGGCGGTCCGCGAGACGGTGGCCTCGGCCCTCTTCAATAAAGGCGTTACGCTCGGCCAACTCGATCGCCGCGAGGACGAGATCACCGTGTACGAGGACATCAAGCAACGCTACGGAAATGACCAAACATCGGCCGTCCGCGCGCTGGTTGCCTCAGCCCTCTTCAACAAGGGCGTTACGCTCAGCCAACTCGATCGCCCCGAGGACGCACTCGCCGTGTATGACGACATAGATCAACGCTACGGAAAAGACGAAAGTCCGGTGGTCCGCGAGCAGGTGGCCTCGGCGCTCGTCAACAAGGGGGCTACGCTGGACCGACTTGATCGACGTGAGGACGCACTCACCGTGTACGACGACATCGAGCATCGCTACGGCAAGGACGAAAGCCCGGCGGTCCGCGAAAAGGTGGCCTCAGCGCTCGTGAACAAGGGTGTTACGCTCGGCCGACTCGATCGCCGCGAAGACGCACTCGCCGTGTACGACGGCATCGAGCAACGCTACGGCAAGGACGAAAGCCCGGCGGTACGCGCGCAGGTGGTCTCAGCGCTCGTCAACAAGGGTGTTGCGCGCGACCGCCTCGATCGCAGCGAAGACGCACTCACCGTGTATGACGACATCGAGCAACGCTACGGCAAGGACGAAAGCCCGACGGTTCGTGAGAAGGTGGCCTCAGCGCTCGTCAACAAGGGCGTTGCGCTCGTCCAACTCGATCGCCGCGAGGATGCGATCGCGGTGTACGAGGACATCGACCAACGCTACGGAAATGACGAAAGCCCGGCGGTCCGCGCGCAGGTGGCTAGGGCGCTAAATGGTAGCGCGTTCTCAAGCATCATGAAGGCTAAGCAAGCATGGCAGGAGGAAGCAGACCGGCAGAGATGCCTTGAAGCCGCCCGCGAAAATCTCGAGCGCGGCAAGACGCTATGCAAAGAGTCCGACCGTGCAATGGTCCTCGGCAACCTCGGCTACGTGCTTTTTCTGTCTGGTCAGGTTGAACGCGCTGAGGAGCCGACCCGAGAATGTCTGAGCCTAGGAGGGGAAGTTGCATTGCAGGGCCAGCGACAAGATGCGAAGTCCCATCGGGTCGAACCAATTGATTCCGAATACGAGATATTGCTCGATCGTCTTTGGGATGATTTGCATCCAAGAGGATGACTGCCCTCGCCGATAGGGTGCCCAAATCGTAAGAGTGCTAGCAGCAAAGCGCCCTCATCGCGGGCCTCTTGCTTTGGTAATGGCAAAGCCGGTGTTCAAACGTAATCCTTGTACTTCTCCAAAAACCTCACCGGCTTCGACAGCGCATCCCTTCGGAACGGATCGCCCAGCTCGCGGGTGCACATGATCTCGAGGATGCAGGTCTTGCCGTGGTTCATCTGCAGGTCGATGGCTTTCTTCAGCGCGGGGCCGACGTCTTCCAGCTTGTCCACCGTGATGCCCTCGGCGCCCATGGCACGGGCGATACCGGCGAAGGACTGGTTGTCGAGCTCGCCGGCGACGAAGCGGCGGTTGTAGAAATCCACCTGGTTCTTCTTCTCCGCGCCCCACTGGCGGTTGTGGAAGACCACCGCGGTCACCGGGATGTTGTGGCGCACGCAGGTCATGGTTTCCATCAGGCTCATGCCCCAGGCGCCGTCGCCGGCATACGAGATCGCCGGGCGATGCGGCGCCGCGACCTTGGCGCCGATGATGGTGGGGAAGGCGTAGCCGCAGTTGCCGAAGCTCATCGCCGCGAACATGCTGCGCGGCTTTTCGAAGCGCAGGTAGCTGTTGGCCACCGAGTTGATGTTGCCGATGTCGGTTGAAACCATCACGTCGGGCGGCATGGCCTTTTCGAGTTCGCGCAGCACTTGGCGCGGGTGCAGGTAGCTGCCGCCGCTGAAGGTTTTTTCCTTGCCGTTCTCGTCGATCATGTCCAGGCTGAATTGGTCGCGCTCGTGGGTCCAGTCGTCGAGCTCCTTTTCCCACGCGGCTTTTTCGTCCTTGATCTTTGCCGCGCGCTCGGCCTTGGTGGCGTCGCAGGCCAGCGTGCGGTTGGCCAGGCGCTGCGTCAGTGCCACGGCGGCGGCTTTTGCGTCGCCGCAGATGCCGACCGAGATCTTCTTGACCAGGCCGAGCATGGTGTTGTCGGCGTCGATCTGGATGATCTTGGCATCCTTGGGCCAGTAGTCCATGCCGTGCTGCGGCAGGGTGACGAAGTGGCCGAGGCGCGAGCCCAGCGCCACCACCACGTCGGCCTGCGCCATCAGCTTCATCGCCGCCTTGGAGCCCTGGTAACCCAGCGGGCCGCACCACAGCGGGTGGCTGGCGGGGAAGGAGTCGTTGTGCAGGTAGCTGTTCACCACCGGCGCGCCGAGGCGCTCGGCCAGCGCCTTGCATTGCTCGACGCCGTCGGCCATGACTACGCCGCCGCCGGAGATGATGACGGGGAACCTGGCCTTGGCCAGCAGCTCGGCGGCTTCGTTCAGCGTCTGCTCGCCGCCGGGGCCGCGATCGAGGCGGAAGGGCCTGGGGATCTCGCAGGTGATGTCGCCGAAGAAATAATCGCGCGGGATGTTGAGCTGGGTCGGGCCCATTTCGCTCATGGCGCGGTCGAAGCAGCGGCCGGTGTATTCGGCCATGCGCTTGGGATTGTTCACGTGGCCCTGGTACTTGGTGAATTCCTCGAACATCGGCAGCTGGTTGGCTTCCTGGAAGCCACCGAGGCCCATGCCCATGGTGCCGGTTTCGGGAGTGACGATCACCACCGGGCTGTGCGCCCAGTAGGCGGCGGCGATGGCCGTGACGCAGTTGCTGATGCCGGGGCCGTTCTGGCCGATGACCACGCCGTGGCGGCCCGAGACGCGGGCATAGCCGTCGGCCATGTGGCCGGCGCCCTGCTCATGCACCACCGGGATCAGGCGGATGCCGGCCGGGGCGAAGATGTCCATGGCGTCCATGAAGGCCGAGCCCATGATGCCGAACATGTCGGTCACGCCGTTGGCGACCATGGTTTCGACGAAGGCTTCGGAAGGGGTCATGCGGGTGGGGCCTTCGGGCACCTTGCGGTTGTCGGGCTTGCTCATGGCGGTTTGCTCTCCTCGATGGGGGTCGATTTCCGATGCTGCGGTATTCAGAATGAGGGGTGACTTTAGGTCTCGGAAAGCCAAAAGTCAATAAATAATGAAACAGATTGTACCGATAAATGGAATTCGCTATGATGGAGGCACGATGAGTCCATTGGCACCGCCTTTTTGTCCGCCATACCGGCGAACGCCGGTATCCAGAACGGGCGCCGACTGGATTCCGGCGTTCGCCGGAATGACGGGGGATCGACGTGGTGGCTGATTACGTGAATCCCAAAATGACACCCCCGCCGGAACCGGCGCGCATCGACGGCGATACGCCGGCCTTGCGCCTGTTCGCCCTGCTCGAAGTGATTGCCGGGCGCGACCAGCTGTTCAACCTGCAGTGGCTGGTGGATGAAACCGGCCTGCCCAAGCCGACCGTGCATCGCATGCTGCAGCAGCTCGAAGCGGCCGGCATGCTGCAGCGGGAAAGCGACGGCCGCCATTACAGCACCGGCCTGCGCCTGCGCCGGCTGGCGGAAAACCTGCTGCTCAACAACACCGTGCATGGCGCGCGCCATGCCGTGCTGCGCACGCTGGTCGAGGAGGTCGGCGAAAGCTGCAACATCACCGCGCTGTCGGGCAGCGAAGTGCTCTACCTCGACCGCGTCGAGACCGTGGCGCCGCTGCGGTTCTACCTGCACCCCGGTTCGCGCGTGCCGGCCCACTGCTCGGCCAGCGGCAAGCTGTTCCTGGCGCAGATGAGCGCCAGCCAGCGCAAGCGCCTGCTGGAACCGGTGGCGCTGGAACGCTACACGCCGCGCACCATCACCGATCCGACCCTGCTCGAAGCCGAGATCGCGCGCATCACGCAGCAGGGCTACGCCTGCGACGACGAGGAATTCCTGCCCGGCCTGTTCTGCGTTGCCATGCTGGTGCCGGCAGCCGATGGTGGCCGTTCCAACACCGGCATCGCGATCCAGGCGCCGGTGATGCGTTTGTCGCACGACCGGCTGGGCGAACTGCTGCCGCCGCTGCGGCGCGCGGTGGAAGCGATAGCGGCGATCGACGCGGCGGCGATGCCTGGCGCGGCGCGGTCCGGCACATGAGCGATCTGGCGCAGACCGGCCCCGACCGCGAAGTCTCGGTGCGCGAGACCTTCGGCATCGATGTCGACCTCATGGTGCCGGCCTTCAGCGAGCGCGACGACCATGTGCCGGAGATCGACAGCGTCTACCGCTTCAATCCCGAGGTGACGCTGGCCATCCTCGCCGGCTTCAGCCGCGACCGCCGCGTGATGCTGCAGGGCATGCACGGCACCGGCAAGTCGACCCACATCGAGCAGGTGGCGGCGCGGCTCAACTGGCCCTGCGTGCGGGTGAACCTCGACGGCCACATCAGCCGCCTCGACCTGGTCGGCAAGGATTCCATCGTGCTCAAGGACGGCCTGCAGGTCACGGCCTTCCAGGAAGGCATCGTGCCCTGGGCGCTGCAGCGGCCGGTGGCGCTGATCTTCGACGAGTACGACGCCGGCCGCCCCGACGTGATGTTCGTGATCCAGCGCATCTTGGAGCGCGACGGCAAGTTCACCCTGCTCGACCAGAACCGCGTGATCAAGCCGCACCCGGCCTTCCGCCTGTTCGCCACCTCGAACACGGTTGGCCTCGGCAATCTCTCCGGCCTTTACCACGGCACGCAGATGCTCAACCACGCGCAGATCGACCGCTGGAACATCGTCGCCACACTCAATTACTTGCCGCATGACGAGGAGGTCGCCATCGTGCTGGCGCGCGTGCCGGGCAAGGACAACGAGCGCGGCCGGCAACTGGTGGCTTCGATGGTGGCGGTGGCCGACCTGACGCGCAAGGGCTTCGCCGTCGGCGACTTGTCTACGCTGATGTCGCCGCGCACCGTGATCACCTGGGCGGAGAACTGCGAGATCTTCGGCGACACGGCACTGGCCTTTCGGCTCTCGTTCCTGAACAAGTGCGACGATGCCGAGCGCCCCATCGTCGCGGAGTATTACCAGCGCTGCTTCGGCGCCGAGCTGGACGAATCGTGGATGCGTTCGGCGCATCCGCAGTGAGCACGGTTCGGCAGGCGCAGCAGGTCGAGGAACTCTGCGCCGCCACGCTGCGCGCGATGACCGGTGACGGTGAACTGCATTACGCCGGGCACCGGCTGCAGCGCGGCTTGCGCGTGGTACCGGTGTACGCGCCGCACCTGCAAACCAATGCCGAAGCTGACGACTTCGCCGCCTGCCGCGCCGCCGCCGACGGCATGGCGCTGCGCCTGCTGCACAGCGATGCCGAGCTGCATCGCCGCCATTGCCCGGCCGAGCCGGTCGAACGCCTGATCTTCGAACTGCTGGAACAACTGCGCGTCGAGACCCTGGTGTCGGATGCGATGCCGGGCATGGCGGCCAACCTGCGCCAGCGCTTCGAGGCCTGGTCGCGCGCCTTCCACGAATCGGGGCTGACCGACAGCAGCCTCGGCATCCTGCTGTACACCGTGACGCAGCTCTGCTGGTCGCGCCTGAATGCGCTGCCGGTGCTGGAAGAAGACCTGATCGAAACCACGCGCGCCGGCATCGCGCCGGTGATCGGCACGCCGCTGGCCGGCCTGCGCCGCACGCGCCGCGAGCAGGCGGCCTATGCGGTGCACGCGCTGGCCATCGCGCGCATCGTCGGCGAACGCGTGCAGGCCGAGATCGAAGACAGCGGCAATGAGAGCGAATCGGCGCAGGAAGCGGCCAAGCGCGGCTTCGCCCTGCTGCTGGATTTCGACCGCGAGGAAACCGAGGCCTTTGCCCTTGCCGCTTCGGGCCCGAGCAAGGCCTTTGATGCAGGCGAAGCGGGCTACCGCGTGTTCACCGCGCGCTTCGATGTCGAGCTGAACGCCGTCGGGCTGGTGCGCAAGGCATTGCTCAATGAATACCGCGAGCGGCTCGATGCGCGCGTGGCGCGGCAGGGCATCAATTTCTCGCGCCTGGCGCGGGTGTTCGCCGCGGTGCTGACCACGCCCGAAAAGGACGGCTGGCGCTTCGACGAGGAGGACGGCCGCATCGACGGCCGGCGCCTCGCGCAACTGGTCAGCTCGCCGGCCGAGCGTCGCCTGTTCCGCCAGGACCACCTGCGGCCGCGCGCCACCAGCGCGGTCGGCATCCTGATCGACTGCTCGGGGTCGATGACGGGTTTGAGTGAAACCCTGGCGACCATGGTCGACATTTTGGTGCGCGCGCTGGACATGGCCGGCGTGGATAGCGAAGTGCTGGGCTTCACCACCGGCGCCTGGAACGGCGGCCGCGCCGCGAAGGAATGGCAGGCCGCGGGCCGCCCGCCACGGCCGGGACGGCTCAACGAGGTCTGCCACCTGGTGTTCAAGGACGCGACCCGCAACTGGCGCCGTGCCCGCGCCGGCATCGCCGCGCTGTTGAAGGCCGACCTGTTCCGCGAGGGCATCGACGGCGAGGCCGTGGACTGGGCTTGCGAGCGCCTGCTGATGCGCGCTGCAGAACGGCGCATCCTATTGGTGATCTCCGACGGCTGCCCGATGGACAGCGCCACGAGCCTGGCCAACGACGCCTTTTACCTCGACAACCATTTGCGGCAGGTAGTGGCGCGGCGCGAGCGCGAAGGCGGCGTGGAAATCCTGGGATTGGGCGTCGGGCTCGACCTGAGCCCCTTTTATCGCCGTGTCGTCAGCGCCGACTTTTCGCAGGGGCTGGACAATGCGCTGTTCTTCGAGCTTGCGGGCTTGATGCGGAAAGTTCGTTAGGGCGGTGCGGATATGCCGTCATCCCGGGCTCGACCCGGGATCCAGAACGACGGCCGACTGGATTCCGGCCTTCGCCGGAATGACGAGTTTCATGATCGCCGTGTCGCCAGCGCCGACTTTTCGCAGGGGCTGGACAATGCGCTGTTCTTCGAGCTTGCGGGCTTGATGCGGAAAGTTCGTTAGGGCGGCGGCGATTTGCCGTCATCCCGGGCTTGAACCGGGATCCAGAATTGCGGCCGACTGGATTCCGGCTTTCGCCGGAATGACGGGTTTCATGATCGCCGTGTCGCCAGCGCCGACTTTTCGCAGGGACTGGACAACGCGCTGTTCTTCGAGCTTGCGGGCTTGATGCGGAAAGTTCGTTAGGGCGGCGCGGATATGCCGTCATCCCGGGCTCGACCCGGGATCCAGAACAACGGCCGACTGGATTCCGGCCTTCGCCGGAATGACGAGTTTCATGATTGCGAGTGGCGCCTGTCGCAGCGCTTGTTATTCGCCACTTT
This sequence comes from Sulfuritalea sp., assembly GCA_022842325.1. Taxonomy (GTDB): domain Bacteria; phylum Pseudomonadota; class Gammaproteobacteria; order Burkholderiales; family Rhodocyclaceae; genus Sulfuritalea. The sequence goes on from JALHPU010000007.1 coordinate 104,456, forward strand.
CAAAAGTCCGCGCCATGTCCCGCGCCGCGCGCTGCAGCACGGGGACGCATTCCAGCGCGCGCGGCAGCGGCAGGCGGGCGACGGGGGCCTGCAGGGCGATGCTGGCGATCATGCGGCCGCGCCCGTCCGTCACCGGCACGGCGACGCCGATCACGCCGGCCTGGAGTTCCTCGTTATTGACACCGACGCGCGTCACGGCGATGTGCTCCAGTTGCGCCTCGATGGTCGCGATGTCGGTGATGGTGTTTTCTGTGTAGCGCTTGAAGCTCAGCGATTCGAGGATGCGCCGCCGCTTGGCCTTGGGCATCTGGCTGAGGAAGAGCTTGCCGCTGGAGGTGCAATGCAGCGGCACGCGTGAGCCGGGCTTGAGGTCGGCCTTGAGCGACCAGTCGGTTTCGATGCGGTCGATGTAGATGATCTCGTCGCCGCCGAACATGGCCAGGTTGCAGGTCTCGCCGATCTCGTCGACCAGGCGGCGCAGGATCACGCGGCGCTCGGCACGGACCGAATTGTTGGTCATCAGGTCGAGGCCGAAGCGGGCCAGGCGATGGCCGACGCCGTAGCTCTTGCCGGTCGGTTCGCGCTGCACCAGGCCGGCGGTTTCGAGCATGGCCAGGATGCGGAAAGCGGTCGGGCCGGGCAGTCCGGATTGTTCGACGATCTCGGACAAGGCTACCGGACGTTCCGACCTGGCCACGATTTCCATGACGGCAAAAGCCCTCAGTGCAGCGGCCGACGAGTTGCTGGCTTCGGTCATGGCGGCTCGATTCCACGGGATTGCGATGGCGGCAGTATATAAGGGCGGGATGCGGCAAAGGTTCAAAATGTTAAAAAATGGAAGAAATATTGTCGTTAATCGAAGTTTCTTTGCAAATTACTGGCTGAGTCGCGTATATTCTGAAAAAACGAAACCTGCTGTTTCGTTTACTAGCCCAGCAGAAGGCCATCACAAAGCACACACCAAGTGCACCGACATGAGGAGACCACCATGCAACTGACGACCCCGAAACTGTTCCGCGAAATTTTGTTTTTCCTCGCCGCGCTGTTCGCCGTCACCGGCGCCATCGGCCAGGAAAAGTACCCGCAACGCCCGATCGAATTCATCGTGCCGTGGGGGCCGGGCGGTGGTGCCGACCAGCTGGCACGCAAGCTGGGCAAGCTGCTCGAAGCCGACCTCAAGACCTCCTTCCCGGTGATCAATGTCCCCGGCGCCACCGGCAATACCGGCATGACCAAGCTCCTGAGCGGACAGTCCGACGGCTACTCGATGGCCATCCTGATCGGCGATACCGCCGCGACCCTGGTCGCCGGCGGCGCGCGCTGGAAGCTGGCCGATGTGACGCCGCTGGCAATTGCCATCCGCCAGCCATCGGGCCTCTTCGTCAAGGCCGACAGCCGCTTCAAGACCTGGAACGACGTGGTCGCCGAGGCCAAGGCCAAGCCGGGCACGCTGAAGGTGGCCATCCTCGGCTTCGGCAGCGCCGACGACCTCACGCTGAACTTCCTCGCCGGCAAGGGCATCAAGATGATCGGCGTGCCCTTCGCCAGCCCCGGCGAGCGTTACAGCTCCATCCTCGGCGGCCATGCCGACATCCTGTTCGAGCAGGCGGGCGACGTCGGCAGCTTCCTTACCAGCAAGCAGATGCGGCCGCTGCTGGTCTTCGGCGAGGAACGCATGGATGAGTTCCCTGACGTTCCCTCGTCGAAGGAGGCCGGCCTAGAAATCTACCTGCCGCAGTTCCGCTCGCTGGTGATGAAGGCCGGCACCGACCCGCAGCGCGTCAAGCTGGTGGCCGACGCCATCGCCCGCGCGGCGAAGTCGCCCGAGTTCGTGGCCTTCCTCAAAGAATCGATGGCTCGCTCCGACAGCTTCCTTCCGGCAGCCGAGGCGCAGACCTTCATTACCGGTGAGATCGACACCATGCAGAAATTCGCCGGCAAGAAGTAAGGCGACCGGAAGCAGGATGGAATCGTCATGCTGAACCGCCTGCTGCGCGCTTCGCCTTACATCGTGGTGCAACTGGCCGCGATGTATCTCTACCAGGTGGCGGGGCAGATCGAGTTTCCGGCGGCGCCGGGACGGATCGGGCCGGATTTCTGGCCCAAATCCATCCTGGTGCTGCTGGGGCTGGTCTGCGTCTATGAAATCATCAAGAACCTGCTGGTCGGCGAAACCTTCACGGCCGCAGGCCTGCTCGAGAAGCTGATGAAGGACGCCGGCGCCAACGAAGGCGAGGAAAAGCTGCGCAGCTACCCGCTGCTTCTGGCCGGCGGCATTTTGCTGACCATCATCTACGTCGTCACCATATCCTCGCTCGGCTTTTTCCTCGCCACCATCGCCTACCTGGCGCTGTTCATGATCATCGGGCGCTACCGGAACTGGAAAGTCATCGCCCTCTCCAGCGCGCTCGGTGCGCTGGGGCTGATGTTCATTTTCATGAAGGTGGTTTACGTCTCGCTGCCGCTCGGGGTCGAACCCTTCTCTGCGGTTTCGCTCTGGTTGCTGAAGATCATGGGGGTGCATTAGCGTGATAGACCTTGTTGGGAGTCGCTTGTGATTTGCGCGCCCAGCGCGCTGATTGGTAACCCCCCGCGAGGGGCGAGGCGGGGTTTCGCGACGCATGCGTCGCGCCGCCGCAGCCGGCTGGCTGTGCAAAGCCAGCCGTGGGCCGCGCAGCGGAAGGGGGGCGGGCCTTCAATTCGCATTTCGCGTGGTTCATCCGCAGCGGCTGGCTCTCGCTGCCAGGAGCGTTAAATGGACGCGTTAGTTCACCTCGGAAACGGCTTCCTGCAGGTGCTGCAGCCGATGAACCTGCTCGTGCTGTTCATCGGCCTGGTGCTGGGCATGCTGGTCGCCGTGCTGCCGGGTCTGACGCTGGTGATGGGCGTGGTCCTGGCGCTGCCCTTCACCTACACCATGGAACTGCTGCCGGCAATCATCCTGCTGACGGCCATGTATGTCTCGGGCACCTACGGCGGCGCCTTTACCGCCATCCTGTTTCGCATTCCGGGCGAGCCGATAGATGTGCCCCTGCTGTGGGACGGCTACACCATGGCACGCAAGGGCCAGCCGGCCAAGGCCCTGGGCTGGACGCTGTTCTCCGCGCTGGGCGGCGGCCTGGTGATGATCATGGTGATGGTGCTGGCCTCGGCGCCGGTGGCGAAATTCGCGCTGACATTTTCCTCGCCGGAGTATTTCGCCATCATCATCTTCGGCCTCGCCAGCGTGGTTTCGCTCGGCGGCGGCTCGATCACCAATGCCGCGATCAGCCTGATGCTGGGCCTGCTGATCGCCACCGTCGGCGTCGATTCGATCTACGGCGCCGAGCGCTTCGCCTTCGGCGTGCCCTTCCTCCAGGACGGCATCGAATACCTGCTGGTGATGGTCGGCGCCTATGGACTGGGCGAGGTGTTCACCCGCATGGAAAAAGGCTTCGCCGGGGACGGCACCGTAGCCGACACCGATCGCCGCATCAACACCGAGTTCCCCACGCTGGCCGAGATGCTCAAGCTCAAGATGACCTTCCTGCGCAGCTCGCTGATCGGCATCGTGGTCGGCATCATTCCCGGTGCCGGCGCCACCGTCGCCTCCTTCGTCGCCTACGGCGCCGAGGGCCAGTACGGCAAGCGCGGCAAGGAGCTCGGCAGCGGCATCGCCGAAGGCATCATCGCGCCGCAGACCGCGGCGACCTCCTCGGTCGGCGGCGCGATGATCCCGCTGCTGACCATGGGCATCCCCGGCAGCGGCGCCACGGCCATCATCCTCGGCGCCTTCCTGCTGCATGGCATGCAGCCCGGGCCGCAGGTCTTCGTCACCTCGGGGCCCTTCGTCTATGCCGTGTTCGCCTCGATGTTCCTCGGCGTCATCGGCATGTGCATCATCGGCTACTTCGCCATCAAGCCGCTGGTCAAGGTGCTCGAACTGCCCGAGGCGGTGGTTTCGGCCTTCGTCGTGCTGTTCTGTTTCATCGGCGCCTTCGCCGCGCGCAACAACCTCTCCGATCTCTACGTGATCACGGCCTTCGGCATCCTTGGCTACCTGTTCGAGAAGTTCAAATTTCCCATCGCGCCGATGGTGCTGGGCGCCATCCTCGGACCGCTGGCCGAAAGCTCCTTCATGACCATGATGGTCAGCCACGGCAACGACTGGACGGTGCTGATGGGTCGCCCCATCAGCGCCACGGTGATGGTGCTGGCGGTGGTCGCACTGGTGTATCCCATTCAACGGCAACTGCGCGAGAAAACCCGGCGCAGCGGTACCTAGCGGCAGAGGCAGGCTGAAACCGATGTGGACGATTCTCACCGTCATCCCGGGCTTGACCCGGGATCCAGAAGCGGCCGCCGACTGGATTCCGGCGTCGCCCGCCGCGAAGCGGAATCCCGGGTGTGTCGAGACCGCCGGAATGACGAATCAAACCATTTGTTCTGCACTACTGACTACTAGCGACAGAAAGGCAGCACAGCAATGGACAAGGTAGTCACTTCCCTGATCGAGGCCGCGCGCATCGCGCAGCGGCAGTACGAAACCTGGGATCAGGCCGCAGTCGACGCCGTGGTCACCGCCGCCGGCTGGGCGATCATGGAACCCGGGCGCAACCGGGCGCTGGCCGAAATGGCGGTGCGCGACACGGGCCTGGGCGTGGTCGAGGACAAGATCACCAAGAACCATCGCAAGACCCTGGGCCTGCTGCGCGACCTCAAGGGCGCGAAAAGCGTCGGCGTCATCGCCGAGTATCCGGAACTCGGCATCGTCGAGATCGCGCGTCCGGTGGGCGTGGTCGCGGCCATCACGCCCTCGACCAATCCGGGTGCCACGCCCGCCAACAAGATCATCAACGCCCTCAAGGGCCGCAACGCGGTGATCGTCGCACCTTCGCCCAAGGGCGCCTCGACCTGTACCGCGCTGCTCGGCTTCGTCAATGTGGAGCTGGCAAAAGTCGGTGCGCCGCCCAACCTGGTGCAGATGCTGCCCAGCCCGATCACCAAGGACGCGACATACGCGCTGATGCGCGAGTCCGATCTGGTGGTGGCCACCGGCTCCCAGGCCAACGTGCGCGCGGCCTATGCCAGCGGCACGCCGGCCTTCGGCGTCGGCGCCGGCAATGTCGCCGGCATCATCGACGCCTCGGCCAATCTCGCCGACGCGGCGGCAGCGATCGCGCGCTCCAAGACCTTCGACAATGCCACCAGCTGTTCCTCGGAAAACAGCGTCGTCATCCTCGACACCGTCTATGCCGACGCACTGTCCGCCCTGGCTGCGGCCGGCGGTGTGTTGCTCAAGGCGGACGAGAAGGCCAGGCTGCAGGCCGTCATGTGGCCCGACGGCAAGCTGGCCAGCGTGGTAACCGCGCAGGACGCGCCGCGCATCGCCGCCATCGCCGGTCTCGAGCGCGCGGCATTGCGCAGCGCACGCTTCCTGATGGTCGAGGAAGCCGGCGCCGGGCCGGACTGTCCCTACTCGGGCGAAAAGCTGTCGCCGGTACTCACCGTCTATCGGGCGCGCGACTTCGACCACGCCTGCCGCATCGTCGCCGGCATCTACGCCTACCAGGGAGCCGGGCATTCGGTCGGCATCCACAGCGCCGACGACGCGCACATCCTGCGCCTCGGCCTCGAACTCCCGGTGTCGCGGGTGATCGTGAACCAGATCCACTGCTACGCCACCGGCGGCAGTTTCGACAACGGCCTGCCGTTCTCGCTGTCGATGGGCTGCGGCACCTGGGGACGCAACAATTTCTCCGACAACATGAATTACCGCCACTACCTCAACATCACGCGCATCTCGCGCAAGATCCCCCCGCGCGAACCGGCGCTGGAGGATATCTTCGGCGAGCATTTCCGCAAGTACGGCAAGTAGGCATGCTGCGCACGATCCGCGCCCATGTCGACCATCAGGCGTCCCGGCGCGCCGACGCAAGCTATCTGATCGCTCCCGAGACCGGCCGGTGCATGAGCTTCGGCGAGTTGCAGGCCGCCTCGCGCCGCCTGGCGGGCTGGCTGCGCAGCCAGGGCATCCGCCCCGGCGCCAAGGTGGCACTGCTGATGCCCAACGGCTACCAGACCTGCCGCCTGTTCATCGGCGCCATGTACGGCGGCTATTGCGTCACGCCGCTCAACCTGCTGGCCCAGCCTTCGCAGCTGAGCTACGTCCTGGAACACAGCGACGCCGAAATCGTCTTCGTCGCGCCGGATCAGGTCGAGCGCCTGGAGCAGGCTGCGGCAGGGCTGGCGAAGCCGCCGCGCCTGGTCGTCTGCGAAGTCAACGCCGCGGAATTCCTGCCGCCGTTGGAAGCAAGCGCCGCCATGGCGGACAGCCCGGGCGAGGAAGATGCCGCACTGATGATGTACACCTCCGGCACCACCGGCAAGCCCAAGGGTGTCGTGCTCGCGCAGCGCGCCGTGGTCGCCGGCGGAACTTTCGTTTCCGCCGTGCATGAACTCGGCCCGACTGACCGCGTGATGGCGGTGCTGCCGCTGTACCACATCAATGCCCAGGTGGTCACGGCCGTCGCGCCGCTGATCCATGGCGGCAGCCTGGTGCTGCCCAAGCGCTTCAGCGCATCGAGCTTCTGGCAGACCGCAATCGGCCAGGGTTGCACCTGGATCAACGTCGTGCCGACCATGATCGCCTACCTGCTGAACGGCCCGGACCTTGCCGAACTCGGCCTCGACGCATCCGGCATCCGCTTTTGCCGCTCGGCCTCGGCGCCGCTGCCGCCGGCGCAGCACCTGGCCTTCGAGAAGAAGTTCGGCATCGGCATCATCGAAACCATGGGCCTCACGGAAACCGCCGCGCCCTGCTTCTCCAATCCGTTGGCGCCGCAGCAGCGCAAAGTCGGCAGCCCCGGCCCGGCCTTTGGCAACGAGGCAAAAATCATCGACAGCGCCGGCCTCACGCTGCCCGCCGGCCAGGCCGGCGAAATCCTGGTGCGTGGCGCCAACGTGATGACCTGCTACTACAAGGACCCGGCCGAGACGGCCCGCAGCCTGGAAGCCGATGGCTGGCTGCATACCGGCGATCTCGGCTACATGGATGCCGACGGCTTCGTCTTCGTCACCGGTCGCATCAAGGAACTCATCATCAAGGGCGGCGAGAACATCGCGCCGCGCGAGATTGACGAGGCCCTGCTCAAGCACCCGGCCCTGCTGGAGGCCGCCGCGGTCGGTATTCCCGACGACAACTATGGCCAGGAGATCATGGCCTGCGTGGTGCTCAAACCGGACCGGACCTGTTCCGAGGCGGAATTGCGCAAATACTGCGAAAGCGCGCTGGGCAACTACAAGACTCCGCGGATATTCCGCTTCGTTGACGAATTGCCGAAGGGCCCGTCGGGCAAGGTGCAACGCCTGAAGTTGCTCGACCTTCTTGCTTCGCCGCCACCGCCGAGTAGTCACTGATCGCATCTGCGGTTTTGACGTCGTAACTCCCGAATTCGTTTCATTAGCAGGCATCCCATGCGATTTGTCTTGTCATCAGGGGGCGATTTTGATGATAGTTCATACCTTGAATATTGAAACGCTTCGTTTCATATTTGCTTTGATCGTGCCGCTCTATGGAAGCGCACGACATGGAGGAATCGGGGATGCCCCTAGTTTTCGACTACATCGTGGTCGGCGCCGGATCGGCGGGCTGTGTGCTCGCCAATCGGCTATCGGAGGACCCGGCGGCCAGCGTTCTGCTGCTGGAAGCCGGTGGCGAAGACTGGAATCCCTGGATTCACATTCCGGTCGGTTACTTCAAGACCATGCATGACCCGAAGCTGGACTGGTGCTACCTGACCGAACCGGATCCGGGTATCGCCAATCGCCAGCTGCAGTGGCCGCGTGGCAAGGTGTTGGGCGGGTCCAGTTCCCTCAACGGCTTGCTGTACATCCGCGGCCAGCGGGAGGACTACGATCACTGGGCGGACCTGGGCAATCCGGGCTGGCGCTACGTCGATGTGCTGCCCTATTTCAGGAAGTCCGAAGACCAGCAGCGCGGGGCCAACGCCTATCACGGTGTCGGCGGGCCACAGAAGGTTTCCGACCTGCGTCTGAATCGCCCGATCGCCGACCACTTCGTCAGGGCGGCCCAGGAAATCGGCATTCCGTTCAATGAGGATCCGAACGGCGCGGAACAGGAAGGCGTCAGCTATTTCCAGCAGACGGCACACAAGGGGTTGCGCTGGAGTACGGCAAGAGGCTTTCTGAAACCGGTGCGTCGACGCCCGAATCTGAAGCTTGAAACCCACGCCCAGACCACGCGCGTGCTGTTCGATGGGACGCGGGCCGTCGGTGTCGAATTCATGCAGGGCGGACAGGCGCGGCAAGCCACGGCCAGGGCTGAAGTCATCCTGTCGGCCGGTGCCATCGGTTCGCCGCAACTCCTCCAGTGCTCGGGCCTTGGCGCACCCGGGCTGCTGCAGCGCGCCGGGGTGCCGGTGGTACACGATCTGCCCGGGGTCGGCGAAAACCTGCAGGACCACCTTCAGGTCAGGCTGGTGTTCAAGACCCGCGAGCGCACGCTGAACGACGAGGTCAACAATCCGCTGAACAAACTGTGGATCGGGATCCAGTACCTGCTCTCGCGGACCGGCCCGCTGACGCTGGCGGCCAGTCAGGTCGCGATCTTCACCCGATCCGGCCCGGATGTGATCCGACCGGATATCCAGTTCCACATGCAGCCCCTGAGTGCGGACAAGCCGGGTGACGGTGCGCATCGGTTTTCCGCCTTTACGTCCTCGGTCTGCCAGTTGCGCCCGTTCAGTCGCGGCCGGATCGAAATCAGGTCCGCGGATGCCAGGGACTATCCCGCGATCCACCCGAACTACCTCTCGGACGAGCGCGACTACCCGGTGGTCGTCGGCGGCATCAAGGTGGCCCGCCGCATAGCGCAGGCCCCGGCGCTGGCGCCGCACATTCTTTCCGAATTCGTTCCGGGCGCGCAGTTCCAGACCGACGAGCAACTGCTCGACGCGGCAAGACGCTACAGCCAGACCATCTATCACCCGGTCGGCACCTGCAAGATGGGGCATGACGCCCTGGCGGTGGTCGATGAGCGCCTCAGGGTGCGCGGCATTGCCGGACTGCGCGTGGTCGATGCATCCATCATGCCGGAGATCGTCTCCGGCAACACCAACGCGCCAACAATAATGATCGCTGAAAAGGCCGCCGACATGATTCGCGAGGATGCCGGCAAGCAATGAATTCAGGAATTGCCCATGAGGCAATGGTGGAGTCCTTGTGATCCGACGGATCCTGGGGCCCGGTTTTTAATATAACGGAGGAGGCAGTGATGGCGACTTTGATACGGAAACTGGTGATGGGAGCGGTTGCGGCGGTGCTGGTTACTGCCGGCGGTCTGGCGCAGGCCCAGCAAGTGACGCGCATGAAAATCCAGACGGCGGTTCCGACCGCGAGCATCTACTTCGAGCTGATGAAGCGCTTCGGCGACCGCGTGGACAAGATGTCCAATGGCCGCATCAAGATGGAAATCCTGCCGGACGGCGCGGTGGTCAATGCCTTCGAGATCCTCGACGCGGTGGACAAGGGCGTGGTCGATGGCGGTTTTGCCTGGACACACTACTGGTCGGGCAAGAACAGCGCGGCAGCCCTGTTCTCGAATCCGGCGGCGGGTTCCGGCACCGGCATGGACCAGATCTCGCACATGGCCTGGCTATCGCAGGGCGGCGGCAATGCGCTCTACGAAAAGCTGTACGAGTCCGGCCTGAAGTTGAACATCAAGCCCTTCATGATGCAGCCGATGGGTCCCGATCCCTTCGGCTGGTTCAAGACGCCGATCAACTCGATCGCCGACATGAAGAAAATGAAATACCGCTCGCCCCCCGGATTGACCGGCGAGATCTTCAAGGAAATGGGGATCAACGCTGTCGCCATGCCGGGCGGCGAAATCGTTCCGGCCGCGCAGCGCGGTGTCATCGACGCGGCCGAATGGATCGGTCCGGCCGACGACATGATCCTCGGCTTCCATAATGTGTTCAAGCACTACTACCTGCAGGGCCTGCACCAGTCGACGGACGTTGGCGAGATACTCATCAACAAGACGGTCTGGAACAAGCTGCCGGCAGACCTGAAGGCCGTGATCGAGGGCGCCGTGATGGCCACCATTACCGAAACCTATGCCTTCAACGTGGATCGCAACGCAAAAGCGCTGGAAAAGCTGCAGAAGGACCACAAGGTCACCGTGCATGACACGCCGAAGGAGTTCTTCGCCGCCTTCCACAAGGCCACCAACCTCGTGTATGACCGCGAGGCGGCACGCAATCCGCTATTCAAGGAAGTTCTGGAATCGCAGCGCGCCTATGCCAAGATCGTGGTGCCTTACTGGACCAAGATCAACGGGCTGTATTACGGTATCGGCGCCGAAGCAGTCGCCCACAAATAGTCGCCGCCAAGTGCGACCAGAGCGGTGCACGGTCGCGACTGTGCACCGCGCTCGAACTGCAGGAATTTGCTCGAACACAGGACTATGACCGGACATCCCTCAAGACTGCTGCGAATCGCACACGCGCTCGATCCGATCGCCATCTGGTCCGGCAAGCTGACCGCCTGGTTGATCATCCCGATGGTGCTGTCCCTCGTATACGAGGTCGTGGCGCGCTACGTTTTTGATTCGCCGACACTCTGGGCCTACGACATGACCTTCATGCTGTATGGCGCCTTCTTCATGCTCGGCTCGGCCTATACGCTGCAGCGCAAGGGGCACATCCGTACCGACTCGCTGTATGGCGGCTGGTCGCCGCGCACCCAGGGCATCGTCGATGCCATCTGTTACCTGGTGATGTTCATGCCCTTCGCCGCGATATTCCTGTGGTTCGGCTGGGGCTACTTCGCCAAGGCCTTCATGACCGGCGAACGCTTCGTCAGCAGCCCCTGGATGCCCATCACCTGGCCCTTCAAGGCCGCAATGCCCCTGACCGGATTGCTGCTGGCGATCCAGGGCGTATCCGAATTGTGCAAGAGCCTCGATGCCGCGATCAGCGGGCGCTGGCCCGAAGGCACAGGGCAGGTCGGCCTCGGCCGGGAGGCCACATGAGCAACGAAATCTTCGGACTGGTCGCCCTGGTGGCTCTGTTCGGCATCATTTTCATCGGCTTTCCGATCGCCTTCACGCTGGGCGCCGTTGCGCTCGGCGCCGGCTTCATCGCGTATGGCGCGATGGTGTTCGACCTCGCGGTGCTGCAGACCTTCTCGGTGATGAAGGACACGGTGCTGGCCTCGATTCCCTTCTTCCTCTTCATGGGCTTCCTGCTCGAACAGTCGGGCCTGATGGAGCGGATGTTCACCGGCATCCAGCAATTGCTGGCCGGGTTGCGCGGTTCGCTGTACCTGGCGGTGCTGATCACCGCGACGATTTTTGCGGCGGCCACCGGCATCGTCGGCTCGTCGGTGACCCTGCTCGGCGTCATGGCCGGGCCGGCGATGATCAAGAGCGGCTACGACACCCGGATGAGCGCCGGAGCGATCGCCGCCGGCGGCACACTGGGCATCCTGATCCCGCCTTCGGTGATGCTGATCGTCATGGGGCCGGTGGTCGGAATACCGGCGACCGACCTGTTCGCCGCGGCGGTGATCCCCGGTCTGTTGCTGTCCACCATCTTCACCATGTGGTGCCTGGTACGCTGCTGGCTCAATCCGGCGCTTGGCCCCGCGCTGCCGCCGGAAATGCGCGCGACCTCGATGAGGGCGGTAGTGAAAGATCTGGTGATCGGCGTCGTGCCGGTGATCGTCGTCATCATTGCCACGCTGGGCGTGATCCTGATGGGCATCGCCACGCCGACCGATGCCGGCGCAGTAGGTTGTGCCGCCGTGTTCATCCTGACGCTGCTGAGCCGGCGCATGACGTTCGCGAAGATTCGCCGCTCCGCCTTCCAGACGCTGGAGGTATCGAGCATGATCCTGATGCTGGTCACCGCCTCCAATCTGTTCGGTGCGGTGTTCTCGCGTCTGGGCAGCGCCGAGTATCTCGCCAGCCTGCTGACCAGCCTGGCCCTGCCGCCGACGCTGATGCTGATCGTGATCCTGGGGCTGATATTCATCCTGGGCTGGCCTTTGGAATGGGTACCCATCGTGCTCATCGTGGTGCCCATCGTGCTGCCCATCGTCCAGGCGCTGAACATCGACCTGATCTGGTTCTGCACCCTGGTCGCGATGACGCTGCAGACTGCATGGCTGTCGCCGCCGGTGGCGCTGTCGGCCTATTTCCTGAAGGGCGTGGTGCCGCAATGGGAACTCAGGGACATCTATGCCGGAATGTCGCAGTTCATGATCCTGCAACTCATCGGCGTCGGCCTGGTCATGGCCTTTCCGCAACTGGCGACCTGGCTGGCCGGCGCCAACTAAACGAGAGAACCCGGAATGCTAGCCAAAGATGTCATGACAACGGCGATCCTCACCGTGACGCCCGAAACGGATGTGGGGGAGATCGCCCGCACCTTGCTCGATGCGCACATCAGCGCGATTCCCGTGATCGCCGAAGACGGCAGCCTGGTTGGCATTGTCAGCGAAGGCGACCTGATACACCGCGCCGAGGCGGATACACGCCGCCGTCCGTCATGGTGGTTGCGCCTGCTGGCGACTCCGGAGGAATCCTCGGAGCGCTATTTGCGTGAATTCGGCCGGCGTGCGCGGGACGTGATGACCCGCGACGTGATTACCGTAGAGCCTGATACCCCGCTCACCGAAATCGCCGCCATGCTGGAGAAATATCACATCAAGCGCGTGCCGGTGATGGCGGACGGCAAACTGGTCGGCATCGTCAGCCGCGCCAACCTGCTGCGCGGCGTGGCGACATGGCACAAGCCGGCCGGCGTTCGCGTCGAGGACTCGGCCCTGCGCAGCCTGTTGCTGAAGGCGCTGAGCGAAGCCGATCTGCCGATGCATCTGATCAATGTCACGGTTACCGACGGCGCGGTGGAGCTTTGGGGCATGGTCGATTCGGAAGTGCAGGTCGAGGCGGCGCGTGCCGCTGCGGAAGCCACGGTCGGCGTGCTGCGGCTGGAAAACCACCTGGTCCGGAAACGCTGACCACGCTGGTGGCGCCGAAATCCGTGCGCAAGGCGAAACGCCGTGCTGGGATAGACTTCGGCGTCGCCACCCGCCGGGAAGGACCGGGTAACGGGGAAGAATCCACCGAGGAGACGGGAAATCAAGCGAGGCAAGATTCTGGCGGGTCAATATCACACGGCGGCATGGGTCGAGTCCGGGGCGGATCAGGCGCAGGAAGGCGAGGATGAAGATGCGAGCGAGGACATCCGGCGGCTGCGGCCGCTGACCGTCCTCGAGCACCTGAGCGAAGCATCGCAGCCGCTGACCCTGGCGCAGCTGGCAAGCATGATGCGGGTGCCGAAAAGCACCCTGATGCGCCTGCTGCGGGCGATGGAGGCGCAGGGCTATCTGCTGCACATGCCGGCCGAACGCGGCTATGTGCCCGGAACCCGCTCGACCACCCTCGCCCTGCGGATGCTGCGCGGCTCCAACATCCGGCGCGACTGCCGGGCGGTTCTCAGGAACCTGGTCCGGGAACTTGGCGAAACCTGCAACCTGACCGTACCGGATGCCGGACGTGTGCTCTACGTGGAGCGCATAGACACGACGGCGCCGCTGCGCATGCATCTGCAGCCCGGTATCTGGGTGCCGATGCATTGCACGGCCAGCGGCAAGCTGTTTCTTGCGTCGATGTCGCTGCTGGAAAGGCGCAGCATCCTGGACCAAATGCCTCTGACGCGGCATTCACCGCGCACCATCACCGACCGTCGGGAGCTTGACGCGGAAGTGGATCGAATCGCCCGCCGCGGGGTAGGCATCGACAACGAAGAATTCGTCCTCGGCATGGTCGCCGTGGCAGTGCCGGTGCGCGGCAAGGACGGCAAGCTGGTGGCCGCGGTTGCCTGTCACGCACCTACGGCGCGCCGGTCGCTGGATGAACTGCTGAACTGCATTCCGGAATTGTGCACGGCGGCCGACGCCATGCAGCGGATTCTGTGCCCGGAAAAAGCCTGACCGTGCGCGGCACGGACTGAACTCCCAAGACTTTTGATGTTCCATTCGCCGCGCAGCAGACTGGCGCGATAATCCCGGTTTGCCGCCGCTTCCAGAATCCGATGTCTGACAATCCGCCAATTTCCCTTGTGCCGGCCCCGTCCGCGACCAGCCTGACGTGACGCGCCTCGTCCTCGCCCTCATGTGGCTGCTGCACTGGCTGCCTTTGCCTGCACTGGCCATGCTCGGCCGTGGCCTGGGCCTGGCGCTCTACGCCCTGGTCGGCGAACGGCGGCAGGTCACCCTGACCAACCTCGGCCTGTGCTTTCCGCAGCTTTCGCCGGTCGAAAAGTCGGCGCTGGCGCGACGCCACTTCATGGCCTTCGGCCGCAGCGTTCTCGAACTCGGCCTCTGGTGGTGGGCCTCGCCGGCGCGCATGCGGCGCCTGGTGCGCCTCGAAGGCGCCGAAAAGCTTGCCGCCTACAAGGGCCGTCCGGTGATCCTGCTGGTGCCGCATTTCGTCGGCATCGACGCCGGCGGCATGCGCCTGGCGCTGGAACTGGAGCAGGGCATGGTGGCGATCTATACGCGGCAGAAGAACCGCGTATTCGAGGCGGCGATGAACAACGGCCGCCGCCGCTTCGGCAATTTCGAAATGGTGTCGCGCCAGGAGGGGACACGCAAGGCGCTCAAGGCCATGAAGGCCGGCCGCTTCTTTCACTACTCGCCGGACATGGATTACGGCCCCAAGGAGTCGGTCTTCGTTCCCTTCTTCGGCGTGCAGACGGCCACCATCACCGGCTTGGCCCGGCTGGCCCGGCTGACCGGGGCGACGGTGATCCCGCTGGTGACGCGCATGGCGGGGCGGGGCTGGCAAACCGGCTACGTCGCGAGCGTCGGCGAGCCGTGGGCCGACTTTCCCAGCGGCGACGACCTGACCGATGCGCGCCGGCTGAATGCCTTCATCGAGGCCGAAGTGTTGCGCTCGCCCGAGCAGTACTACTGGCTGCACAAACGCTTCAAGACGCGACCGCCGGGCGAAAAAAGGCTTTATTGACCCCTCAATTGCCAACAGTCGGCGCCGGCGCTACGGCGTATGCTGTGCTTTACGCTCATGGCAGCAAGAGCCACCCACCGATGATGAAACACGCGAAAGTCGAATTGAAGGCCCGCCCCTCCCATCCTCCCCTCGCGGGGAGGCTACTGGTCGGCTCGCTTCGCTCGACTGTCACCAGTTGCTCCGAACGAGCTATCTCACGCTAAATGAAAATCCGTTTCACCAAGATGCACGGCCTCGGCAACGATTTCGTCGTGCTCGACGCCATCAACCAGGACTTCGTGCCGACCCCGGCCCAGGTGCGCTGGCTCGCCGACCGCCACTTCGGCATCGGCTGCGACCAGCTCCTGGTGGTCGAGCGTGCCACCACGGCCGGGGTCGATTTCCGCTATCGCATATTCAACGCCGATGGCGGCGAGGTCGAGCAATGCGGCAACGGCGCGCGCTGCTTCGTGCGCTTCGTGCATGAGCAGGGCCTCACCGACAAACCCGAGCTCAGCGTCGAAACCTCGTCCGGCCTGATCGCGCCGCGCCTCGAAGCCGACGGCGAAGTCACCGTGGATATGGGCGTGCCGCGCTTCCTGCCGGCCGAGATTCCCTTCGAAAGCGACAGCGACGCCATAGTGCAACAGCTCTTGGTCGACGCGGCGTGGATCGACATCAGCGTGGTATCGATGGGCAACCCGCATGCGGTGCAGGTGGTGGCCGACGTCGATGCCGCGCCGGTGGCGACGCAGGGTCCGCTGATCGAAACCCATCCGCGCTTTCCGCGCCGGGTCAATGCCGGCTTCATGCAGGTGGTCGACCGCCACTCCATTCGCCTGCGCGTCCATGAGCGCGGTGCCGGCGAGACCCTGGCCTGCGGCACCGGCGCCTGCGCCGCCGTGGTGGCCGGCATCCGCCGCGGCCTGCTGGATTCGCCGGTGCGCGTCACCACGCGCGGCGGCGAGCTGACGATCGCCTGGGACGGCGCCGCGAACCTCGCTTCCCCGGTTCTGATGACCGGCCCGGCGACCACGGTATTCAGCGCAGAAATCGAACTCCCGAACAACCTCTGAAAGCCCCCACATGAAATCCGAAGACGTCGCCCACTACCTCCAGGATCATCCCGAATTCTTCGAGCACCATTCAGAAATGCTGGCGCTGGTGACCCTGCCCGATCCGCACAGCGGTCGCGCGATTTCGATCACCGAAAAGCAGCTGATCAAGCTGCGCGACAAGGTGCGCGCACTCGAAGCGAAACTGGTCGAGCTGATCCGTTTCGGCGAGGAGAACGATGCCATTTCCGACAAGGTGCATGGCCTGGCCGTGGCCTTGAACTCCGCCAACGATTTGCGCGACGTGCTGCGCGTCCTGTATTCCCACCTCGGCGGCGCCTTCGCCGTGCCGCACGTGACGCTGCGCCTGTGGGGTGCCGGCGCGGGCGAGGGCCAGGAATTCGAGGCCGTGGCCGATTCCGTCACGGCCTTCGCCGCGGGCTTGCAGCAGCCCTATTGCGGTACCGTTGACGGACAGGAAGCGCTGACCTGGTTCGGCGAAGCGGCGACGCATTTGCGTTCCATGACGCAGGTGCCGCTGCGCGCCGGCAACGGCGTCTGCTGCGGCCTGCTGGTCATGGCCAGCGACGATCCGCGGCGTTTCCACTCCGAGCTGGGCACGCTGTATCTGCAGCGCATCGGCGACCTGGCGTCGGCGGCGTTGCTGCGCGTCGCCGGCTGATGCCTTTCCGCGGCGCGTGATGGACAGTTCGGCCGAACAGTTCCTCGCCGACCTCGCCCTGCAGCGGCGCGCCAGCCCGCATACGCTCGACGCCTATCGCCGCGACCTGGCGCGCCTCACGGCACTCGCGGCCGGCGCCGAACTGGCCGCATTGACCGCCCCGCAGTTGCGGCGCGGCCTGATGCAGCTGCATGCCGGGCAACTTTCGCCGCGTTCGATTGCGCGCACCCTCTCGGCCTGGCGCAGCTATTACGCCTGGCTGGCGCGGCGCGGCGCCATCGCGCTGAATCCGGCCGACGGCCTGCGCGCACCCAAGCGCCCGCGCAGCCTGCCCAAGGCGCTGGGCATTGACCAGGCCGCCGCCCTGCTCGACGACTCGACGCCGCTGCCGGCAAATGAGCCGCTGCTGGTGCGCGACGCGGCGATGTTCGAACTGTTCTATTCCTCCGGCCTGCGCCTGGCCGAACTGGTGAGCCTCGACTGGCCCGGCGGACTCGATCCGGCGGCCGGCGAAGTCACCGTCACCGGCAAGCGCGAGAAGACGCGCAAGGTGCCGGTCGGCGACAAGGCCTTGGCCGCACTGCAAGCCTGGCTTGCGCTGCGCCCGCAGTTTGCCGGCGCCGGCGAGCCGGCGCTGTTCCTCGGGCGCAACGGCACCCGCCTGCAGCCGCGGCAGGTGCAGAACCGCCTCGCGCAGTGGGCGCAGCGCCAGGGCGTCGGCGTGCACGTGCATCCGCACATGCTGCGCCATTCCTTCGCCTCGCATGTGCTGCAAAGCTCGGGAGACCTGCGTGCGGTGCAGGAAATGCTCGGCCACGCCAGCATCGCCGCGACGCAGATCTATACGCATCTGGACTTTCAGCATCTGGCGAAGATCTACGACAGCGCGCACCCGAGAGCCAAGACCAAGTGAGTGGATTGCGGACTATGTGGAAGCCGTGATTGATATACAAGGCGCATGCTGGACCACGACTTGTCGTCGGGCACTCGATCAAGTCAATTAGCAAGCGAGATACAGGATCGACCCTTGGCAGACGACGTGTCTGCCGTTACTGACCTCGGAGTGCGCCGAGCGAGCCGCTGTTCCTCACCAGGACGCCGGCGATGCCGTTGCGCAACGCGGCAGCCGTGATGGCGGTGGCGTTCAAATTGCCGCCGTTGGCACCGATGATTTCGACCTTGACGCCGGGTGTGGAACTGTCGATCAGACTGACGGTCGCGCCCGGAACGGGTGGGCTGCCGGGAACAGTGGTATTGCGTCCGCTGCCAGTCAGATAGATGCCACCTCCGACCGAAGTCGTCATTTGACTTTGATTGACGATGCCCTTGAACGTGCCGTCATTGATGATCTGAAGACGAGCGGCATGAAACGCGATGTTGTTAACGTTTAGCGTCTCGCGTACATTGGTGGCCACATCGATCCGGCCGCCCGGCCCAACCATGACGCCGGCGGGGTTCACCAACCAGACGCGACCAGTGGACGACTTCAGTTTGCCGTAGATCACCAACGGATCGCCCATGACCCGGTTGAGTACGCTGGAAGAGGCCGACGCCTGCAGGAAGATGGTGGCCTCACCGGGCTGGATCGAAAACTTGTCCCAGTTGATGATGGCGCCGTTGTTGCTGGTTACCGTCAGCACGCCGCCGGCCTGATTGAAACTGGCGGAGCCACTCACCACGACTGCATTTACGGGCAATCCGACGTTTTGCAGAGATATGTTTTCGGGGTCCAGCCACAGAGTGCCGCCTATTCCCTGCGGTGCGCGCGTATCCACGCTACTTCGAAAATCCAGATACCGCTGCCCCAACGTCGAGACCGATCCGCCATTGCCGCCCAAGGCGCCGCCTCGGGCCGAGATATTGCCGTAGGCCCGCGTTGCGTCGTCAGCCCAGACGGCCACCGTACCGCCATCGCCGACTTCCGCGGCAGCGACCGTCAGACTTGCGTTGGGGCCGAAGTAGGTCGTGGTCGCATTCTGGATATCGGGATTCTGGCCCTGACGATCGCCACCGATGCGGATCCTCCCGCCGCCATGAGTACCGCTGGCGTCGATACTGGCGTTGTCGGTCACCGCAACCCGGTCGCCGAGAACTTCGATGCTGCCACCCCGGGTGCCGGAGGCCACGAGGCGCCCGAAGCCGTCGACATAGGCGTCCTGGCTGGCCTTGAGGAAGATGCGCCCGCCGTCGCTGATGACGCTGCTGGCATTCAGGATGCCGCTGTTGCGCACGATAACGCCGGCGATGCCGATGCGCCCCGCTTCCGCCGTGATGTTACCGAGGTTGGTGACGTTGCCTTCTGCCCCCGTGATATCGACCTTGACGCCGGGCGTGGCAGTGTCGATCAGGCTGACGGTTGCGCCGGCAGCCAGGATGGTTTCGCCCTGGGGGGTGATGATGATGCTTTCGTTGCTGACGTTGCCGCCGATCAGGTAGACGCTGCCACCGGACGGAGTCCTGATTTCGCCCTGATTGACGACGTTCTGGGCCGGGCCATTTCCGACAAACAGATGCCGTCCGGCGAGGAAGTCGGCGTTGGAAACGTTCAGGGTGCTGGCAACGAAGCCCGCCACATCGACCCGGCCGCCGCGACCAACCATGATGCCTGCAGGATTCACCAGCCAGACCTGGCCATTGGAGTTCAACGTGCCATAAATGACTGTCGGATCGTTCAGGACCCGGTTGAGTACGCTGGAAGAAGCCGAGGCCTGCTGGAAGTGGGTGGTCTCTCCGGCCTGGATCGAGAACCTGCCCCAGTTGATGATGGCGCCATTACTGTTGGTTACTGTCAGGACATTGCCGACCTGATTGAAGCTGGCGGAGCCATTGACCACAACCGGATTTACCGGGTTCGACAGTGCGGGGGCGGCGAAGAACCACGCGCCGACGGCGGCTAGACCCAGGCGAGCAGCCATGGTCGGGCGGGATGAGTTACCGCGGGAATTGTTGTTGTGGATCATGTGCAAATGCCAAACGTATTTCCATATCGCACTATACCCACTTTTTCGCAGTGGATTAAGTCAATTGCTCCGCCGACAGTGGACGAGCGGTGGGTTCGCCAACTCTGTGACCGATTGCGACAATAGCGCCCCTGAAGCATAAGGATCGCGCAATTGGTGGCTATCCACATGGAACGACAACCCTGAATTACAGGATTTGGCCACTCGGCGACCGGAGGTTCCTCTACAAACTGGGGTCATCGCGCGCTGCAGCGTGGATTGCCAAACGCTGAATCCGGCGATCCGTGTTTCGTCTGCAGGCCGCTACGCAAGGGTCGCTGCGCGAAGCTAGCCGCGGCCGGGCGCTTCACGCTGGCCGACCTGGCCGAGCAGCCGCTGATCACCTGTCACGAAGGATTTGCCGGCCGCAGCCGCCTCGACCGCGCCTTCGCCAACACCACGCGCATAGCCGTGCGGCGCGGCCATTACCTGCGCGGCTTCGCCTATCGCTTCATCGAGCTGTGCGCCGCCAGTCTCACGGAAAGTGCGGTACGCGCGGCACTGGCGCCGGGCAAGGACGAACTGAACCTCGACTGACGCGCAGGGCGGGTGAAAAATCAGCCACATTCAACCACGATATTTCATAGGCTATCTATCAAAAATCGTGGTACTGTGACGCCATGATCGAACGTCACGGCCATCTTGCCGAAGCCTCGCGTCTGCTCGACGAGTTCCCGGTCGTTGCCCTGATCGGACCGCGTCAGGTGGGCAAGACCACACTGGCGCGGGCCATTGCGACACGTCGTCAAGGACCCGTCCAGCATTTCGACCTCGAGGACCCGCGCACCGAAGCCCGTTTCGCCTCACCGATGCTGGCGCTGGAAGGCCTGACGGGTCTTGTGGTGCTCGACGAGATCCAGCGCCATCCCGAGCTGTTCCCGATCCTGCGGGTTCTGGCAGACCGGCCGGACACCCCGGCCCGCTTCCTGATTCTGGGCTCCGCGTCCCCGCAATTGATCCAGCAGTCGGCCGAAAGCCTGGCCGGGCGCATCGCCTATCACGAGCTGCCGGGGCTCGATCTCACCGAGATCGGCGCCAGCGGCATGGACGTCCTCTGGCAGCGCGGCGGCTTCCCCAAATCCTTTCTTGCCGCGAGCGAGGCGGCCAGCCTGCGCTGGCGCCAGGAATTCATCCGCAGCTACCTGGAACGGGATATTCCGGCCCTCGGCTTTCGCTTGCCGCCGGCCGCCTTGCGCCGCTTCTGGAGCATGCTGGCCCATTACCACGGCCAGACCTGGAACGGATCGGAACTGGCACGGGCCTTCGGCGTCACCGAGCGGACGGTGCGCCACTACCTGGATATCCTTGCCGCCACCTTCATGGTGCGCATCCTGCCGCCCTGGCACGAGAACCTGGGCAAGCGCCAGGTGAAGGCGCCCAAGGTCTATCTGAGCGACAGCGGCATCCTGCACAGCCTGCTCGACATCGGCAGCCCGGCGTCCCTTGGCAATCACCCGAAGATCGGCGCCTCCTGGGAGGGATTCGCGCTGCATCAGGTGGTCAGCCGCCTGCGGGTCGGCTGGAATGCATGCCACTACTGGAAGCTGCACTCCGGGGCCGAGCTCGATCTGTTCGTGCAAAGCGGCGGACGCCGGCTCGGCTTCGAGTTCAAGTTCAGCGACACGCCGCGCCTGACGCCTTCCATGCACTCCGCCCTGGAGCAGTTGCGCCTGGACGGGCTCTACGTAGTCCATGCCGGCCGTGACCGCTTCCCGCTCGCACAACGCATCGAGGCGATGCCGCTCGCCGACGTCGGGCGGATTGACTAGGTTCCCAGCACTGCGCGCAGCCCGAGCAGTACCGTCATGCCGGCGATGAAGGGCAGCCAGGGGTTGCGCCACAGCAGCGCGGCGGCCACCGCGGCCACCACGCCGGCCAGCTTGGGATTCAGCGGCATGAAGTCGCCGCCGACCACCAGCACGTCGGGCGCGACGATGGCCGCCAGCGCCGCGGCGGGCGCATAGCGCAGCGCGCGCTGCACGACCGAGGGCAGCCGCACGCGGCCGCCGAGGACGATGAAGCTGGCGCGCGGCAGCGTGGTCGCCAGTCCGATCAGGATGAAGCTCAGCCAGAGCAGCGCGTCATGGCTCATGCCGTTTCTCCCTTGCCGTGCCAGTGTTCGGCGGCGAAGCCGGCAAGGATGCCGACCACGATGGCGACGATCAGCCCCAGGCGCAGCGGCATGCCGCGCAACATCACCGCCGTCGCGCCGCTGGTGATGGCGGCGACCAGCATCGGCCGCTGCCTGGCCAGCGGCACCAGCAGCACCAGCAGCGCGATCGAGGCCATGAACTCGAGCGACCAGTGCTTCGGGATCGAGCCTGCGGCGAACACGCCGATCAGCGCAAACAGCTGCCACAACGCCCAGGACCAGATCGAGGGCGCCAGGTAATAGCCGAGCCGCCAGCGCCGGTCGTCGACCCTGAGCATCTTGTCCAGGCAGCAGGCGAACACGCCGTCGGTCAGCAGATGCCCGCAGTACCAGCGCAGCGGGGTGCCGACGCCGCGAAAGCCCTGGGCGATGGCGGCGCTGAAAATGATGAAACGCAGGTTCAGCGCCAGCGCCGTGACCACGATCAGCCACAGCGGGGCGCCGGCTCCGATCAGCGGCAGCGTGCCGAGCTGGGCGGTGCCGGCGAAGACGATGAGGTTCATGCCCATCGCCTGGGTCGGCGTGAGTCCGGTACTGATCATGGCCATGCCGGTGACCATGGCCCAGGGAATCAGGCCCACGGAAAGCGGCAGGAAGGCGAAGAAGCCCTCGCGGGCGCCGGCACGGAACGGCGAAGCTGACATGGTGGCAGTCGGGAAGGAATCCTCGCCATTGTAGAAAGATTTCTCGCCGTACCGTCGGCGCCGACTCTTGGGTCGGGGCCCCGGCCGGGGGAGTTCTTGAAATTGCCGGAAGGACTCATAATGCGGCTGATGGGTTCATAAGCAAAAACTTTCAACACACGGCAAGGGGACAAGAATGGCTGCAGGCAAATCGAAGATCATCTACACGCTCACCGACGAGGCGCCGCTTTTGGCGACGTATGCGTTTCTGCCCATCATCAGGACGTTTGCGGCGCCGGCCGGTGTCGATGTGGTCGCTTGCGACATTTCAGTTGCGGCGCGAGTCCTGGCCGAACTCTCCGATTACCTGACCGACGCCCAGAAGCTGCCGAACAACCTGGCCGAACTGGGGCGGCTGACCCAGGACCCCGCGACCAACATCATCAAGCTGCCCAATGTCAGCGCCTCGGTGCCGCAGCTGATTGCCGCGGTCAAGGAGCTGCAGGCGCGCGGCTACAAGATTCCCGACTACCCGGAAGACCCGAAGACCGACGAAGAAAAGGCGATCAGGGCGCGTTACGCCAAATGCATCGGCAGCTCGGTCAACCCCGTGCTGCGCGAGGGCAACTCCGACCGCCGCGCGCCCAGGGCGGTGAAGGAATATGCGCGCAAGAATCCTCATTCCATGGGCGAGTGGAAGCAGTGGTCGCAGACCCATGTCTCGCACATGCACCATGGCGACTTCTACCACGGCGAGAAGTCGCTGACGCTGGACAAGGCACGCGACGTCAGGATGGAGCTTGTCACCAGGAGCGGCAAGACCGTCGTGCTCAAGCCCAAGGTCTCGCTGCTGGCCGGCGAAGTGATCGACAGCATGTTCATGAGCAAGAAGGCGCTGTGCGAGTTCTACGAACGCGAGCTGGAGGATTGCCGCGAGGCCGGGATACTGTTTTCGCTGCACGTCAAGGCGACCATGATGAAGGTCTCGCACCCGATCGTCTTCGGCCACTGCGTCAGGATCTACTATAAGGACGCCTTCGAAAAGCATGCGAAGCTGTTCGACGAGATCGGGGTCAACGTCAATAACGGCATGGTCAATCTCTACGACAAGATCAAGACCCTGCCGGAGTCGCTGCGCGACGAGATCGAGCGCGACCTGCATGCCTGCCAGGAGCACCGCCCGCGCCTGGCGATGGTCGATTCGGCCAAGGGCATCACCAACTTCCATTCGCCGAGCGACGTCATCGTCGACGCCTCGATGCCGGCCATGATCCGCGGCGGCGGCAAGATGTGGGGCGCCGACGGCAAGCCCTGCGACTGCAAGGCGGTGATGCCGGAATCAACCTTCGCCCGCATCTACCAGGAGATGATCAACTTCTGCAAATGGCACGGCAACTTCGACCCGAAGACCATGGGCACGGTGCCCAACGTCGGCCTCATGGCGCAGCAGGCCGAGGAATACGGCTCGCACGACAAGACCTTCGAGATATCGGAAGACGGCGTCGCCAACATCGTCGACCTCGCCACGGGCGAAGTGCTGCTGGCGCAGAACGTCGAGGCAGGCGACATCTTCCGCATGTGCCAGGCCAAGGATGCGGCGATCCGCGACTGGGTCAAGCTCGCCGTCACCCGCGCGCGCCAGTCCGGCACGCCGGTGATCTTCTGGCTCGACCCCTATCGTCCGCACGAGAACGAGCTGATCAAGAAGGTCAAGACCTACCTCAAGGAGCACAACACCGCGGGCCTCGACATCCAGATCATGTCGCAGGTGCGCGCCATGCGTTATACGCTGGAGCGCGTGGTTCGCGGCCTCGACACCATCTCGGCTACCGGCAACATCCTGCGCGACTACCTGACCGACCTGTTCCCGATCATGGAGCTCGGCACCAGCGCCAAGATGTTGTCCATCGTGCCGCTGATGGCTGGCGGCGGCATGTACGAAACGGGTGCCGGCGGCTCGGCGCCGAAGCACGTCAAGCAGCTGGTCGAAGAGAACCACCTGCGCTGGGATTCGCTCGGCGAATTCCTTGCCCTCGCGGTGTCGCTGGAAGACCTCGGGATCAAGACCGGCAACGCCAGGGCGAAGATCCTGGCCAAGACCCTCGACGATGCCACCGGCAAGCTGCTCGACAACCGCAAGGGGCCATCGACCCGCACCGGCGAACTCGACAACCGCGGCAGCCAGTTCTACCTGGCCATGTACTGGGCGCAGGCTCTGGCAGAGCAGGCCGAAGACAAGGACCTGCAGGCGCATTTCGCGCCGCTGGCCAAGGCGCTGGCAGACAACGAACAGAAGATCGTCGAGGAGCTGAAGGCCGTGCAGGGCAAGCCCGTGGATATCGGCGGCTATTACATGCCCGACACGGCGAAAACCGAGGCCGTGATGCGCCCAAGTCCCACGCTGAACGCGGTCATCGACGCTGCACGCAGCTGACGGCAAGCCGCACGGATCCGCCCGCCACGGCGGGTCCGTGCGTTTCCGGTTTCACTCGAAAGTCCCCTGCAATGACCCTGCGAATCGCCATCAACGGCTACGGCCGCATCGGCCGCTGTTTTCTGCGCGCCCTGCAGGAATCACCGCTGCGCGCGGAGGTTTCGGTGGTGGCCATCAACGAACCGGCCGACATCGAAAGCATGGCCTACCTGACGCGCTTCGATTCGACCCACGGTCGCTTTCCCGGCAGCGTAGCCGTGCGCGGCAGGCAGCTGCATATCGACGACCACGCGATTGCGGTGTCACATGCCCGCACGCCGGACGGCGTGGATTGGCGTGGGCTCGGCATCGATCTTCTGGTCGAGGCTTCCGGGCAATATTCGGGTCGCACCGAACTGAATGCCTTCCTTGCCGCAGGCTGCCCGCGCGTCCTGTTGTCGCAGCCGGGGCACAGTGCCGACGACGTCGATCGCACCATTGTCTTCGGCAGCAATCACGAATCCCTGACGGGAAACGAGAAGATCGTCTCGGCCGCATCGTGCACCACCAATGCCATCGTTCCGGTACTCAAGTCAATCGATGCCGCCTTCGGCATCGAGCACGCCATGCTGACCACGCTGCATTCGGTGATGAACGACCAGCCGCCGATCGACGGTTATCACCATGCCGACCCGCGCCGCACGCGTTCGGCGATGCAGTCGATCGTGCCGGTCGCCACCGGGCTGGCGAAAGGCGTGGTGCGCCTGCTGCCGCAACTGGCGCACCGGGTCGAGGCCAAGTCGATCCGCGTGCCGGTGACCAATGTCTCGGCCATCGACCTGGTGGCGACGCTGACGCGTGCCACCACGGTGGCCGGGCTCAATCAACAGCTGCGCGCCGCCGTCGATGCGGGCCATTCCGGCCAGCTTGCCTATACCGAAGAGGCGCACGCCTCGGTCGATTTCAACCACAACCCGCACTCTGCGATCATCGACACCAGCCAGACCCACATGAGCGGGCCGCAACTTGCCAATGTGCTGATCTGGTTCGACAACGAGTGGGGCTTCGCCAATCGCATGCTGGAACTGGCGGCCTTCTGGGGAAGCCGCCTGGGGCGCTGAATTTGCGGTTCAGCGTGCCGCGGCCTTCAGGATTGCGGCAGATGCCCCGCGGCCAGCGCGGCGCGATAGATGCGCAGCGCCACGTGCGCGTCATTGGCCGCATACAACATCTGGCGCTCGGTCAGCCGCGGATGGGCCCAGTTGGAGGTGGTGATGTGTTTGGATTTCTGCAGGCGCCGGCCGAAATACTTCGCTACTGCCGTCTTGGCGCCCAGCGTCTGCTTCGGCTTGTCGCCGGGCAACGCGCGGGAAAGGTCCAGAATGTGTTGCGCCTCGATGCCCAGGCGCGCACGTAGCTGCGCCAGATCGCTGCCGAGGCCGAAGCCGACTTTCAGGATCAGCGGCGATTCGAGGATGGCCTGCAGGCCATCGCGATCCAGCAGACGGTCCACCGGATACAGGTAGACGCGGCTCGCCGTGGCCAGCTGGATCAGGTGCGGCCCGCCGGATATCTCGCCTTTGGCGAAGGTCGGTTTCGCTTCGGTATCGAAACCGAGAACCTCTTCCGCCAGCAGTGCCCGGCGTGCGTCAGCGGCGGCTGGCGGCGAGTCGACCAGCACCACGTCGCCGATGGCGATGCCCTCATAGAGCGGAAGATCGACGGGCGCGGCGGGGTTCGGATGTGTTTCCAAGGGAAGATGCGGCAAAGGCTTGATTCAAGTCTATAGGATTCATTGGTCGAAGTCGGTCTACAATTCAACTGTTTACCTTGTCCGAGTTCGCACGCATGGCTGAAACCGCATTCTGCTACCACTGTCGTCAGCATCATCCGAAGACCGAGATGCGCCAAATCGAAACCAAGGCCGGCAAACGCTGGCGCTGCATTCGCAGCATCGAGGCTACGCGCCAGGGTCAGGCGGCCCGCGAAGCCTATGGCCGCCAGGTATCCGAGATGAACAAGTCCGAAGCCCAAAGCCGGGCGCGACTGTCCAAGCCGATCGTGGTCTGAGGCTTGCCCGCCTGCATCGGTCGATGCTGCTACGCGGGTTTGTCCTCCTCCTGCCGCTGCTGGTCGTCGCCTGCGCGCCGCTGCCCGCCGGGCGAGGTAGCGGCGCCCTGTGGCAGCCGTCGCCGAACTTCGATCCGCGCCGGCCGAACTACGTCATCCTGCACCAGACCACCAACGACAACGTCGCCAAAGCGCTGGCGACGCTGACCGATTCCGCCCGAAAAGTCAGCGCCCACTACCTGATCGGTCGTGACGGCACGGTGCTGCAACTGGTCGACGAGGCGGCCCGTGCCTGGCATGCCGGCGAATCGTGGTGGGGCGGCAGCACCGATCTCAATTCGGCCTCGATCGGCATCGAACTCGACAATACCGGCGACGAGCCGTTTGCCGAGCCGCAGATCGTCGCTCTTCTGGCGCTGCTCGACGATCTGCGTACGCGCTATCGGATCCCGCCGGCCAATTACCTCGCCCATGGCGATGTCGCGCCTGCGCGCAAGGTCGATCCGAGCCGCCTGTTTCCCTGGCGCCGACTCGCCGCGCAGGGCTTCGGCCTGTGGTGCGAGACGCCGGCGGCGGCGGCGCCGGCCGGCGTCGATGCCATGCTGGGCTTGCGCGCGCTGGGCTACGACGTAACTTCCCCGGCTGCCGCGCGCGCGGCCTTTCGCCGCCACTTTCTGGCGCAGGACGCCGATGGCGAGCTGATCCCGAGCGAGCAGGCCCTGCTGCATTGCCTGCTGAACACCAGGCGCGAAGCGCCGGCCGCGCCCCCTTCATCCCTTGCAGAGTAAGCGCCATGCAGACACGCTACGCCGAGATACCTGTCTATGTCACCAAGGATGGTTCCGAGATCCGCGAACTGATGCATCCCGCGGTCCATGGCAACCGACTGCAGAGTCTCGCCGAGGCCACGGTCGCACCGGGCACGCGTACGCAACTGCATCGCCATGCGCAGACCGAGGAGCTGTATCACGTTACATCCGGCCGCGGCCTGATGACCCTCGGCGAGTGCTGCTTCACAGTCGGCGCCGGCGACACGGTGCTGATCCCGCCCGGCACGCCGCACCGGATCGAGGCCACCGGCACGGATGCCCTGCGTATTCTGTGTTGTTGCAGCCCAGCCTATGCGCACGACGACACCGAGCTGCTGGAGGACTCCCAATGACAGGCAATCTCTTTACCGGCGTGCCAACCTCACCCGAAGCGGCAGAGCGCCTGGAAACGCTGCTGACCCATCCCGGACTGCGCATCGACCGGATCGTCTCGACCGGCCAGGCGAGTCCGCCAGGCTTCTGGTATGAGCAGGCCGATGCCGAATGGGTATTGCTGCTGAGCGGCGACGCACTGCTGCGCTTCGAGGATGAAACCGAGGCGCGGCATCTGCACCTGGGCGACTGGCTGTACATCAGGCCGGGACGCCGTCATCGCGTCGAATGGACGGCTGCAGATGCACTGACCATCTGGCTGGCGGTGCATTTCACGGAATAGATCAGGCGACCAGCTTGCGCGCCAGCATTTGCCTCAGCCAGACATCCGCGGCGAGAGGCACCGTGCCAAACAGCCAGTAGATGAACAGGATCACGCCCAGGCCGTCATCTGACTCCGGCGCGCTGCAGTCGTGCCCGCAGTTCGGCGATTTCATCGAGCAGGTCGAGCGCCAGCGCCACACCGGGCGGATTGATTTCGAGATCCTGCGCCAGGCGCTGCGCCAGCCGCGCGCGACGCAGCGAATCGCCACCGAAGAGCCACTCCTGGGGCGAGTCGCCCGCCGGTTGCAGGACGCCTTCGAATACCCAGGTCAGCAAATGTTCCTGTTCGGTACTGCAGGCTTGGCAGAGTTCGACCAGCGTGAAGCGAACGTCCTCTTCGACTACCGGTCCCTGCAGGTATGTCATGGCAATCGGGTTCATCACGCTTATCCCTCCAGGGCTTGTCTGGGGTTGAAATCAAAGGCCTTGGCCATGGTGCGGTAGGCCTCCTGCGCGGCTTCGCTGTCGGCCGGCGGCAGCGCAATCGCCAGCATCACGTACAGATCGCCCGGCGGCGTGCCCGGGATGCCGCGGCCCTTCAGGCGCAATTGGCGGCCTGCCACCGAGGCGGGAGGGATCGTGAGTTGCACCGGACCCTCCGGCGTCGGTGCCATGACCGAAGCACCCAGCGCCGCTTCCCAGGGCGCCAGCGGCAGGTTCACATAGACATCGCGGCCGTCGGCGCGAAACTGCGGATCGGGCTTGAAGACGATTTCCAGGTACAGGTCGCCCGCCGCACCATCGCCAACTCCCGGGCCGCCCTGGCCGGCCAGGCGCAGGTGCTGGCCGGCACGGACTCCCTTGGGAATCCGCACGTCCAGCGTTCGCTCCTGCATCGTGACGCGGCCTTGCGCATCGAGCACCGGCATGCGCAGCGAAATGCCGCGCTGGGCGCCGTGGTAGGCATCGACCAGGTCGATCAGGACCTTGGCGTGATGGTCCTGGCCCTGCGCGTGCCTTGGCGCACGCGGTCCGCCGCCGACATGGCGGCCGAACAGGGCCTCGAAGAAGTCGCTGTGATCCGTACCTGCGGCGCCGCCGAATGCGCCGCCGCTGAATTCGAAGCCGGCGTCCCAGCCCGGTGGCGGCTGGAAGTCCTGCCCGGTCTTCCACTGGCTGCCCATCTGGTCGTAGGCGGCGCGTTTCTCAGGATCCTTCAGCACCGCATAGGCTTCGCCGAGTTCCTTGAAACGTACCTCGGCATCGGGATCCTTGCTGACATCCGGATGAAACTTGCGCGCCAGCTTGCGATAGGCGCGCTTGACGTCATCCTGCGTGGCATTGCGCGGGACGCCGAGTGTCTCGTAGTAGTCCTTGAATTTCATCGGGCTGGGTTCGCTGTCAGGGGCGGACAGGAAGGCTTGCCAGGCCTTGCCGTCGCGCTATCGGCCGGTCGGCGGACGGTCCAGAAAGACCCGCAGCCGGCGCCACGCTTGCCAGCCGACGAATGCGCGGCGCCCCCAGCGCCAGGCGCGGCTGGGTCGGGCGACGATCAGCGCGATTCCGGCGGCAATGACCAGTTCCGGACGTTGGCGCAAATAGCGAACCGCGTCGGCCACGAAGTCCGCGCCGGTGAATATTGGCGCCAGGCCAATCGAGTGTTGTGCCATGTCGTTGCGCAGACCCGCGCCGGCGATCTGCAGGCGCTGCTTTTTGAGGGCAAGTTCCAGCGTGTTCATTGCCGTGTCGCGGAGTCGCGCGGCGCCAAGGCGTCGCGATCCTTGTGCAATTCCGCCAGACTGGCGGCAAAGAGATTCGAGCCGGCCCTGGCGTAGCGCATGGCCATCGCCAGCGTGACGCCGCCTGCCGCCAGGAACAGCGCCGAGAAGATACCCAGCGCCAGCAACCGGTGACTGTCCCAGAACATCACCGTAAGAAAAATGGCCAGAAACACCAGGCCGGCGGCGAGACATATCAGGGCGATCGCCCCGTAGGTCACCAGCGACAGCAGGCGCAAGCGCTCCTCGGCGAGTTCGACGCCGAGCAGTTGCAGGCGGTTCTGCAGCAGCGCAACAGTGGTGCCGACCAGGCCTTTCAGCGACGCAAACAGGCCCGCCCGGGACGCCTCGCTGCCGCGGGGGTCTTGCCCCACGGGATCAGCGACGGCCGATCAGCAGGCCGACGATGAAGCCGAAGCCGGCGGCGACGCCCACCGAACGCCAGGGATTGTCATGCACATAGTCATCCGCGGCGCGGCCGACTTCCTTGGCCCGGTCGACCAGGGCGGCTTCCGCTTCGGCCAGCTTGATCTTGGCGGTAGCCAGACGATCCTGGGTCCTGGCGCGGATCTCGGCGATCTTCTCGCCAGCTTGCCCGGCAGTGGCGCGCAGCAGCTCTTCGCTGTCGGCAATCACCAGCTTGACGTCGGCAATCAGTTTGTCTTTGGTGACATCGGTCATGTCGCTCATGGTTTTCTCCTGGAAAAGGGGGACTGAAAGCCCAAGGCTACCCATTTTGTCGCTGCGCCGCAATGATCCATGTCATATGAGATTCAGTTCGTAATCGACCGTCAGCGGCGCATGATCGGAAAAGCGTTGCTCCTTGAACACCGACACATGGCGCGCCGCAGCTGCGAGGCCGGGCGTGGCGATCTGGTAGTCGATGCGCCAGCCGACGTTCTTGGCCCACGCCTGGCCCCGGTTCGACCACCA
Organism: Sulfuritalea sp.; assembly: GCA_022842325.1. Taxonomy (GTDB): domain Bacteria; phylum Pseudomonadota; class Gammaproteobacteria; order Burkholderiales; family Rhodocyclaceae; genus Sulfuritalea. Next base: position 135,646 of record JALHPU010000007.1, read on the forward strand.
GGTGTAGGCCTCGCCGGTGGCTTCCGGCAGCAGCCGGCGATGCACGTCCACCCAACCGAGATCGTCGAATACCGACGACAGCCAGGCTCGCTCCTCGGGCAGGAAGCCGGAGTTCTTCTGGTTCGACTTCCAGTTCTTCAGGTCGATCTCACGGTGGGCGATGTTCCAGTCGCCGCACAGCAGGACCTCGCGCCCGTCGCGCCTTGCCTCGCGCGCCAGGCGTTCCAGTTGCGGCCGGAACTGGTCGAGAAAGCGGAACTTGGCCTGCTGCCTCTCGTCCGAACTGGAACCGGAAGGCTGATACAGCGAGACCACCGACAACTTGCCGAAATCGGCCTGCAGATAGCGTCCTTCGGCATCGAACTCGGCGTTGCCGAAACCCTCGATGACGCGGTCGGGCAAGCGCCGGGAATAGATGCCGACCCCGCTGTAGCCCTTCTTCTCGGCGGCATGGAAGCAGCCGACATAGCAGGTCGGCGCGCGCAGCGCCGGCGTCAGGTCGGGGAGCTGCGCCTTGAGTTCCTGAACGCAGACGATGTCGGCCTGCTGCGTCGCCAGCCAGTCGAAAAAGCCCTTGCCGGCGGCGGAACGGATACCATTGAGATTCAGACTGAGTATTCGGAGCATGTGGCTCTGTGTAGAATGCGTTTGATGAATGCGAAAGCCGACCTTGGCACCGCCAGCGAGTTGAGTCGCGAGTTTATCGCCTTCGCCTGCGAGCTGGGCGTGTTGCGCTTTGGCGAGTTCAAGACCAAGGCCGGTCGTTTGAGCCCGTATTTCTTCAACGCCGGCCTGTTCAACGACGGTGTTTCGCTGGCTCGCCTGAGCAGCTTCTACGCGCGACGCATTCTGGCGGCCGGCGTGGGCTTCGATGTGCTGTTCGGCCCCGCCTACAAGGGCATTCCCTTGGCGGCCGGGGCGGCGATGGCGCTGGCCGGCCTCGGGCGCAACGCACCTTACGCCTACAACCGCAAGGAAGCCAAGGACCACGGCGAAGGCGGCACGCTGGTCGGGGCTCCGCTCAAGGGACGGGTACTGATCATCGACGACGTGATTTCGGCCGGCACCTCGGTGCGCGAATCGGTCGACCTGATTCGCGCCGCCGGCGCGACGCCGGCCGCCGTGGTGATCGCGCTCGACCGCCAGGAGCGCGGACAGGGCGAACTTTCGGCGGTGCAGGAAGTCGAGCGGAATTACGGCATTCCCGTGATCAGCGTTGCCAGTTTGACCGATTTGATCGATTATCTGTCCGGCCATCCGGAACTCGAAAGCAAGCTTTCTGCCGTGCGTGCCTACCGCAGCCTTTACGGCATAGACTGATGCCCAAGACACCTCTCCCGGGAGAACCTCCATGCGCCTGATTTCCACCCTGCTGTTCGCCTCGTGCACCTTGCTTTCCGTGAGTGCCGCCGCCCAGACCCGCATCTATTGCTGCGACGACGCCAAAGGGCGCAAGGTTTGCGGCGACTTTCTGCCCGTCGAGTGCCAGGGTCGTGCCTATGAGGAACGCGACAATCGCGGTTTCGTTTCCAAATTGGTCGAAGCGCCGCTGACGGCGGAGCAACAGGCGCGCCGCGACGCCGAGACGCTCAGGAAGCAGGAAGTGGCGAAGCAGGTAGCCGAGGAGCGTCGTCGCACGCTGGCACTGCTGGCGACCTATTCCAGCGACAAGGACATCTTTGCGGCGCGCGATCGTGCGCTGGCGGAAGTCCAGAAGGTCATCAAGGAAGCCCAGAAGCGCCTGGACGAGGCCGACAAGAAGAAAAAGAAACTGGAGATCGACAAGGAGTTCTACAAGGGCAAGCCGCTGCCTGCGCAGGTCAAGGCGGAGATCCGCGAAAACGAGAAGGAGATCGAGGCGCAAAAGACAGCGATCGACGCCAAGAACAAGGAAGCGGATGAAGTTCGCGCCCGTTTCGCCGAGGAGAGGAAACGCTATCTCGAGTTAACGGGCAAGAAGCCGACCGATGACCCGTCACTGGCGGCTCCGGCGGCCCCGACTGCGGCGGCACCCGCGCCGGCAGCCGCCAAGCCTGCCGAGAAGAAGTAATCAGCGACCGAGTTTCTTCTTCAGCAGGTCGGTGACCTGCTGCGGATTGGCCTTGCCTTTGGTGGCCTTCATGGCCTGGCCGACCAGGGCGTTGAAGGCCTTCTCCTTGCCCGCACGGAACTCCTCGACCGATTTCTGGTTGGCGGCGAGGACCTCGTCCACCAGCGTTTCGATCGCGCCGGTATCGGTGATCTGTTTCAGACCCTGTTTTTCGATGATCTCGTCGGCAGACTGGCCTTCGCCATTCCACATGGCTTCGAAAACCTGCTTGGCGATGTTGTTGGAGATCGTGTTGTCGGCGATGCGCGTAATCAGTCCTGCCAGTTGCGCGGCCTTGATCGGCGAGGCTTCGATCGGACGATCGGTCTTGTTGAGGCGGGCCGAGAGTTCACCCATGATCCAGTTGGCGACCGGCTTCGAATTTTCCCGACCGGCCAATTCCAGTGCGGTTTCGAAGTAGGCGGCCATGCCGCGTGACGCGGTCAGTGCCGCCGCATCGTAGGCGGACAGTCCGAGTTCGCCCTCGAAGCGCTGCTGCATCGCCTGCGGCAGTTCGGGCAGTCCGGATTTCACCTGGGTGATCCAGTCAGCGGTGATTTCCAGCGGCAGCAGGTCGGGATCGGGGAAATAGCGGTAGTCGTGGGCGTCTTCCTTGCTGCGCATGGCGCGCGTCTCGCCGGTGTCGGGGTCGAACAGCACGGTGGCCTGGCGGATGGCGCGGCCTTCCTCGATTTCGTTGATCTGCCACTGCACCTCGAAATCGATCGCCTGCTGCATGAAGCGGAAGGAATTGAGGTTTTTGATTTCGCGCCGGGTGCCGAGCGGCTCGCCCGGGCGGCGCACCGAGACGTTGGCATCGCAGCGGAACGAGCCTTCCTGCATGTTGCCGTCGCAGATGCCGATCCATTGCACCAGCGAGTGCAGTGCGCGGGCATAGGCCACGGCTTCGGCGGAAGAACGCATGTCCGGCTCGGTGACGATTTCCAGCAGCGGCGTGCCGGCCCGATTGAGGTCGATGCCGGTGCGGCCGTGGAAGTCCTCGTGCAGCGACTTGCCGGCGTCTTCTTCGAGGTGGGCGCGGGTCAGGTGCACGAACTTCTCGGTCGCCTTGCTCTGCACCCCCTTCGGGTCGTCACCAGCGCCGACTGTTATGGCCAGGCCGCCTCCGGTGACCACCGGGGCCTCGAACTGGCTGATCTGGTAGCCCTTGGGCAGGTCGGGGTAGAAGTAGTTCTTGCGGGCGAACACCGAGCGCGGTGCAATCGTGGCGCCTACAGCGAGGCCGAACTTGATCGCGCAGACCACGGCTTCGCGGTTGAGCACCGGCAGCACGCCGGGCAGGGCGATGTCCACGGCGCTGGCCTGGACGTTCGGTGCGGCGCCGAAGGCGATGCTGCTGCCGGAGAATATCTTCGAAATGGTTTGCAGCTGGGCATGGGTTTCCAGCCCGATCACCACTTCCCACTGAGCTTCCCAGTTCATTGCACACCTCCCGGCATTCGCATGTGCCAGTCGGTAACTTGCTGGTATTTGTTGGCAACGTTCAGCATCCTGGCCTCATCGAACCAGTTGCCGATGATTTGCAGGCCGACTGGCATGTTGTCTTTGCCGAAACCGCAGGGCAGCGACATGCCCGGCAGGCCGGCAAGGTTGGTCGATATCGTGTAAATGTCCGACAGATACATCTGTACCGGGTCGGCATTCTTGGCGCCGAAGGCGAAGGCCACCGACGGCGAGGTCGGTCCCATGATGACGTCGCATTCCCGGAAGGCGGCTTCGAAGTCGGCGGCGATCAGGCGGCGGATCTTCTGTGCCTTGAGGTAATAGGCGTCGTAGTAACCATGCGAAAGCACATAGGTGCCGATCAGGATGCGGCGTTTCACTTCCGCGCCGAAGCCCTGGGCGCGGCTCTTCGAGTACATCTCGGCCAGGTCGGCGTAGTCCGGCGCGCGGTAACCGTAGCGCACGCCGTCGAAGCGCGACAGGTTGGAACTGGCCTCGGCCGGCGCGATGACGTAATACACCGGCACCGACAGGCCGGAATTCGGCAGGCGCACGTCCACGGTGGTGGCGCCGAGCTTGCGGTATTCGTTCAGCGCGGCCTCGACCGCAGCGCGCACGTCGGCGTCCATGCCCTCGCCAAAAAACTCCTGCGGCAGGCCGATTTTCAGTCCGGCCAGCGGCTTGTCCAGGTCGCGGGCGTAATCCTCGGCGGGGCGTTCCAGCGACGTGGAATCACGGGCATCGAAGCCGGCCATGGCGTTCAGCAGCAGCGCGCAGTCTTCCGCGCTCTTCGCCATCGGTCCGGCCTGGTCGAGGCTGGAGGCGAAGGCGATCATGCCGTAGCGCGAGACCACGCCGTAAGTCGGCTTCAGGCCGGTGAGCCCGCACAGCGCCGCCGGCTGGCGGATCGAGCCGCCGGTGTCGGTGCCGGTCGCCGCCGGCGTCAGGCGCGCCG
>JALHPU010000008.1 GCA_022842325.1 Sulfuritalea sp.
CGTGCAACGGCGGGGCTTCGCCCTAGATCCGTATCTATCTTTATGTGCCCCTTACAAACCACAAGTTCACTGACTGGTGGGTCGTGTTGGACTCGAACCAACGACCAAGGGATTATGAGGTTTGGTCAGTCGAAAAGTCCGGAACAGCCCAAAACACGTGAGTTTAATGGAATTAAGGGTTTAGCGTCTTTACCTTCATCCCATCTTTGCCCGCTTTATGCCGGATTTTCTGGCCTAGTGTCCCTTGAGTGTCCCAAGGGAAATTCCATCACCAACTAAATGCTTTTATTGCCCACGCCTTAATCTCAACTCGGACTTTTAATAAAAAAGGTAGTAGAACGCGGCAAGGCCAATCGTCGGCCAGGAGCAGTCTGTCAATGGTGCGTGAGTTATCCCAAGAGTTGGGAAAAGCCAAGGCTAAATGTCGCATCTTTCCACCAGGTATGCCCGTTAATGACCTTCCGCCCTTGGAGAAAAGCTCTCATACCAAGCTCTGCCGACCGATCGCTGTCGGTATAGTCCAGTATATTATCTTCAATGACGCAGAAGAACGGGCTAGGGAGAGACACGCAGTGGACGCCAAGGATGAACGGCAAGCGCAAGCAGTCGCCGAAATGATGGCGAGGTTTGGCGGACGGGAAGCATTCTTAGGACGCCTTGATAAGCGATACGCTGAATTTACCCGGGTCTGGGACCAAGACGCTGAACGCATGGGTCGCATCTTGCGCGCACATTTGGCAGTGGAACATTTTGTCGAAATATACCTCTGCTCCACGAATCCGAACCTAGGCGATGTAGCGGGCGCTCGCCTGAGTTACTCACAGAAGGTCGACCTCCTCAAGGCCGATGAGAACAGCATGATTGCTATGATCTTGCCGGGCCTGCGCCGCTTGGGGACAATTCGAAACCGCATCGCGCACCGGTTGCAGGTCGATCTCACCAAGGAAGATGAGGATGTGTTCCTGGCAATTGGCTTGTTCAAGGCTACGCGCGATGCAAAGCATGGTAACTATCTTGAGCACCCAGACGTCAAGCCGATCGGGGTCGATCCACCTCTGGCCATAGTGGAGGAATTCGCGCAGTTCGCCTCCGGCCTGCTCCATGCCGCAACCGACCCGGACCGCGAAGTATGGGCCGAGGCCATGAAGGCTTTTGCGCCGGACCCTAAGCCGGCGAGGAAAAGTCCCGAGTAATGTGGCAGTTTGTTGCAGATCAGATCGACCAACTGGACCTTGCGCTGGACCAGTTGGCGATGCGCGACCGGAATTTCGACAGGTTTGCGATGATGCTGATTGATAACGTCGTGGAACTAACACTTCACCAGCAGGCCAGGGAATGTTCATACGAGAACAAGGGCTGGGGACTCGACGACGCCCCGAAATACGACCCGAAGGCGGTGGCCCAAGCCCTCGGACAAGCCTTCGATGCCAAGGTAAAGTTAGCCCGTATCTCTGCGATGTTATCCGACGAGGTTGCAGATAGCCTGCTTTACCTTCATGGCTACAGAAACGCCGTATACCACCAAGGGGTGCGACATGAAGGTATCCTGCACGGGCTCGCGATCTTCTATTTCGAGATCGCATGCGGCGTGCTAAAAGCGTTCAATCCGAGGTGGTGGACCAGCGGCAACGAAAAGTTATCGCATCGGGCTGTGAAATATCTCGGAAAACCCGGCCTTGCTGATGGTCGCGATGCGTTTCCCGCAGCATGTGACCGGTTGCTGCTCGTTGGACAGTCACTTGGCGACACACTGGTCGCTGATCTGGACGCAGACATGGGAAAAACTATCGAACGCGTCGACGAGCAGATCACGTTCTTGTGCGAAGGCTCGCCGGACCAACCAACACGTCAGGAGGCGATCCTATCCGTGCAGGCTTGGCCGTTGGCCTTCACAGAGAAGGGCAAGAAGTGGGCGCTGGAAAATGGCAACAAAGAGACCACCGTCGGGGGCTATGTCGACTGGCTTACAAAGCATTACCCTTGGCCGGTAAAGACAGACCCCATTTCGGGATGGCGTAAGCGCCAGGAATCGTTACGGACTGAGAAGAACAGGCATATCGGCTTGAAGAAATATGCGGATTTTATGCTGCAGACTGAGCAATTCCGGTCCGATATGGACGAGGCTGAGGCAAGCTTGGGTAGACACATTGATCAACAGATCGACGAAGCGCGCGAGCAGCGCGTAATGGGAAAAGAGTAAAAAGCCCACAGAGCACACCTCTTTTTTTCCTTGCTTCAACCGGTATCTATTTTTTAGTGCCGGCGGATGGCAGCCATTACTTTTTGATGTTCTCTGCCTGTCGGTCTCGACACAACTCAGCATAATTCTTCTTAAACGATCCACGAAGGAGATCGTTTGCGGGATCGGGGTCAAGGATTGACGTGTAAATGCTGTCTTCTATTACTGTCCCATCCTCCGCTCGGATTACTGCGCTCGAAATAAATGGCCTAAACCCCACATATGCGCCAAATGAATTCTTACCATTAATTTCTCCGCACAGCACCCTAGTTCCAGCAACTACCCTTTTTCCACTTTCTAATTGAAGCGTCGTGACATAAAGACGGGTTTCACGAAACTGGGTCGAGCTAGGGTCTTTCAAAGACGAGCTAATCAAGCTCTTTAAGAATTTAATTGTTGCCTCTCTAATTTCAGGAGTATCACCAATTACGGCTGATTTTGATGGGGAAGCAGTTTCTGGCGATAGCGTTGACCGCTCTCCACTGCTTAAAAACCACGTCGCCACTACAACCAGGATCGCACCCACACCTACCGTTCCCCATAGAACCACAGGAGCTTTACGCTTCTGTTCAATCCCCGAAGATGCGGGCTGTGCGCCCTGTGACAAAGACCTGTCATATTCGGCTCGTTTGTCCGGATTGCTTAAGACCTCATATGCCTGCTCAATTTGCTTAAATCTAATAGCAGCATCTAGCATCCCTTTATTGTTATCGGGGTGATTCTGCTCACCCAATCGGAGACATGCCGCCTCTATTTCCTCAGTAGTTGCAGTGCGTTTTACGCCAAGAACCTCATAAAATGATTGGGCCACGTCTTTCTCCCCCTTATCGGTTGTTCCCACATGCCGCTTTCATGTCCGCGGTCGTGATTTCTTGATATTTGCAGGCGTAATCAGTGCCGGGCTTCAGGGGGATAGGCTTCGATTGCGCCCCTGACGCAATGCCGATGCCAATAGCAGCCCCAGCGACTGATCGCGTGGTTGCTGGGACCGTTTGCTCGATATAGGTCGTGGTTCCGATTTGACGAACAGCGTATTGATCCACTGGCCCCGGCTGGGGTGACATACACCCAGCAAGAACGCATATCGCAAATCCAATTGCTGTTGTTCTTTTCATTCGCCGTTTCAACATGAGGATGTTGAAGATAGCGTAGCGCATACCGTTGTATGCAGACAAGTGATAGGCGTTAGGCGAACTTGCTCCCCAAATGGGAGACAAAAAATCGCCATCGCAGGTGTTCGGAGAGGTGCTGCGGGAGCTACGGCTGGAGCGTAGGCTTACGCAGGATCAGCTTGCAGAGCTTGCGGATACCGAGCGCAGCCACATCAGCAGCCTTGAACGGGCCGAAAAGGGGCCGTCTCTTGCCACTATTCTGACGCTCGCTCGGGCGCTGAGTATTTCTGCGGCAGAACTAATGGGTCGCGTAGAAAAGCGACTGGACCCCAAGAAACGGTAATTCAGAAGATATACCGATATATTTAGTCCATTTAACGCGTTTGGACGCACTTAGGCGGACTTGGTGACTTTTTAGGCTGATGGTGGGTAGGGAAAATTGGCTTGATAAAGGCGCTCGAGGGGGAGCGGTGGTTTAGCAGGATACGGTTGCTCCGAGGCTCCGCCGCAGCTACGCATAATCTTTACCGAACCTGGTTAATCAAGCGAGCGGTCTTTGGATCGTAGCTCACAGTAGTAATCGAACCATCACGAATACGCTGAACGGCTTCGTCAATAACTTGGAGTGGCACTAGAAACCATTCCCTCGGCTTAACCGGATTTCCGAATCGGTCTTCGATGGTCAAATCGAGCTGTGCTGCGCCAAATAATTTGTGGAAAACGTTTTCCAGCTTTACGCGGTTTACGTTGTGCAATTTATAGGTGGCGACAACCTCAACATCGGCCAACAGGTAAGTTGCATCTTTTTTTGCGGCTGCAATACGGGTCTCTACCTTCCCGCCCGTCACACCGATCTTGTGGATCAGCTCGCGATGCTCTGCAACGAATGAATTGTTGGACAGGCTGCGCAATACATAAATGGTCCCGGTTTCAATATCGTCAGGTTCTGGCGCATCGCCGAAAAGTGGGCCATCGTACTTGCGGATAAGGCGACGACCAACGGGGGTATCTCCGTCAGGATAGAGCGAACGCGAAAGTGAGCGTAGCAGCAGGTCGCTCTCGGTTTGGTTGTCAAAAATAACTCGCAGTCGCGGGTTTTCGCGCCCATCCTTGGTCTTAGTGCCCTCATGCATCTCGGCAACGTAAGCCATCTGCCCGCCAATGATGAAAAAATCCCCAAGCTCAATACTGGCATTCTTTACGAAGGGCTTGGTCATCCAGGTGCCAGCCTTGAGACCAGATTCAGCTTCATTGAACAAAAACTTAAATTGATCAAAATCCTTACAGGGTGTGCGGTTGGCGATTTCTTCAGCCGCTCTGATTTCGACGTAGGGACGGACATGGCGAAGCACAGTAATGTCATTCTGACCGGCGGTTGCATCCCCAACGCCCAACTCAGCGAGCAAGGCGTCTTCGTCCAACTCGTCAATATTCGTCGCAGCGGATATAGCACCGGCTAGCAGTCCAGGGCTATCCAGCGAAGCCAGCAAGGTCTGCGCTTCCGGCAACTTGCGAAGCCGATCTAAACGTATCGCATACAGGCGCTCAAAAATGTCGCGTTCTTCGCCATGCAGCGGGGCGCGCCCATGGGTTTGATGGAAACGCAGGATGTCCTCGAAACCGGCAATGATTCGCTCCTCGCGTGGCGTTCGACTGGAGACTCTGACTGGGGCAACTTCTACGCCCAGTGCATCCAGCAGTTCGTCATCATCCATTTCAGCCATTACCGGGCTCCGCTTGGGCCTGTGCCACCTTTGCCTGTGCGCGATAGCGTGCCAGCGCAGCGACCCCTTCGGCCATGCGCTTTTCCCAAGCATCGGCAGAATTGATGTCCGGAAGACGGCCCCGTTCGTTCTTGAACTGCAAGGCACGTCTGGCTAATTCACGGGCTTCATCTTCCGGAATACTGAGCTTCTTGGCAGCTATGGTTGCCTGAACTTGGCGCAGCGTTTTTTCATCCATCGCTCTTGCAAGCACCGCATAGGCGGCCTCGAATGGATTGATACGGTCAATCAGATCAATGTCCAGATCGCGCACATTGACGAACTTTCGCACTCCATCTAGTAAGGCCATATTGCCTTCTGCCGTTCCTCCACTGGCGTCTGCTTGGGCCAAAGCCAGTTTGGCTTGCTGGGTGACGTTCATGGCGGCAATTGCATGCTGTCGGATGGCCTCTTGGTCCGTTTCACTTAACTCCGGATACCGCTCGCGGACGATCTTGCCCATGCGCAGTTGAGTCAGTTCCTCCGGAAGCGTGTTTTCCTTGTCGAACAGACCCCGCTCCAGCACGGTTTTGTCTTGTAGGAAACTCGTGACCACCTCGTTCAAGTCTTCCTTGCAGATGCGAGTAGCTTCGGGGGTTTCCGGTTTCACCAGCCCGTTGATTTCGACATGGTATTGGCCGGTGGCCTCATTGACGCCCACGTTGCTACGGCCGGGCTGATAACCCTCGGGGCCATAATCAAATCCATCTTTCGGCCCGGCGTCTTTCGGGGTGAACTCGTAGCGCGGTGCCAGCACTTGTTCCATCAGCAGACTGGCGGAAATGGCCTTAAGCATGTCGTTTACCGCTTGGGCTACTGCGGCTTGCTCGGCTGCGGGCTCGGCAATCAGGTTGGTAAAACGCGCCCGTTCCTTGCCTTGGGCGTCACGGGTAGCACGGCCAATGATCTGCACAATCTCCGTCAGGCTGCTGCGGTAGCCAATGGTCAGCGCGTGTTCGCACCAAATCCAATCGAAGCCTTCCTTCGCCATACCCAGCGCGATAATAACGTCCACGTGGTCTCGATTGTCTTTCTGCGCTGGGTCTTTCAAGGCGGTTAATACGCGGGAGCGCCCGGCCGGGTCGCTGTCATCCACCAAATCCGCCACTTTCAGCATGCGGCCATCCTTGGTCTTCAACAGATGGAAGCCGGTTGCCGGATCAACGCCCTTCCATTCACCCATGCCGTGCATGATGTCGTCCACCTCGCGGTGCTTGTCCTTGAGGCTCTCGCGGGCGTTTACGTTGGGAATATGGACGATGGTTTTAAGCGCAGGGTCCAGCACTTTGGTCACGGCATCAACGTAACGGCCCGTGTAAAAGAAATAGCCGATATCCAGCGATTTGAGCCATTGGTAGCCGTTGAGCTGTTCGTAATATGTGTAGGTGACCGTCTCGAACCGGGCTTCATCGGCGGGGGTCAGCACTGCCTCGCTGTCGCCACGGAAGTAAGAGCCGGTCATCGCAACCAGATGCACCTTGTCACGAGCGATGAACGCCCCCAACTGACTACCTAATTTATTGTCCGGATTGCTAGAAACGTGATGGAACTCGTCGACAGCGATCAGACGGTTGTCGAACGCTTCAATACCAAGCTCATCCACCGAAAAACGGAAAGTGGCATGGGTGCAGACCAGCACCTTATCGGTGCCTTCCAGGAACCTACGAACAGCCTCCACCTTGGACTTGGCGACACGCGGCTCATCCACGCCAGGTGCATTGCACAGATTCCACTGGGGGGCTACCTGCCAATCCCAATAAAAGCCGTTCTGGCTAAGGTATTCATCCGCGAAGCTGCCGCCAATCGAACGCTCAGGCACAACTACGATTGCCTGCAGCAAACCTTGATTATTGAGTTTGTCCAACGCAATGAACATGAGCGCACGGGATTTACCGGATGCTGGTGGCGATTTAATTAATAGATATTGCTCGCCACGCTTGGCATAAGCGCGCTCTTGCATGGCGCGCATACCGAGCAAGTTTGCCCTGCTGGATGCGCCCGTATGTGCCGTGGTGATGGACACCGATGGCACTGTATAGGCATTTGTAGGATTACCGGCTTGTTGGCTCACGTTATCTTCCCCTCAACGGCTTTCGTGACGGATTTTTGTGCGTTCTTGGCCGCTGCCGTCATCCTCGTATAAAGTTCAAAGAGCTTTTCCAGCCGCTCGGTATCGTTCTTGAAACGACGCCCGATATAAATGCGCTCCAGCACTTCATCGTTGCGCTCGTGGGCGTGGCGCAGATTTTCCGGCATGTTGTCCGGGTCATACAGTTCGGCGATGGTGGCCGGGAAATGCGTTTCGCGGGCGAGCAAGATGGCTTCGGCGCAGGCTGTCAGGTCGACCTTGTTCTGCTCGGTAAGTAGCGGCACGGGAAAGGTGTTCCATACAACCGTATTCGTGAATCTGTAACGAGTCTCAAGCTTTCCGCCAATTGTCGCCACCCAAGATAGAAAAACTCTAGAACATAGAATTGCGAAATTCCACAGTGGCGCATCGTGCAAAGCAAATGCTGTTACCGAAACTATTGTTCCTCCCGGAACAACACTCGCAGTGAGATATTCACGCCCTTCGGAAAAAGTAATTGGAACGACTATCGTGTGGCGTTTACCAAGAGACCGAACTTCACCAAACCTATGGGATACAGCAGCCAACTTTACTGTTGCTGGTCGAGCGCTTTGCAATCGAATCATTCTCGTGGCATTAATCCGACGCAGAACTTCTGGTATCGACTTAGCTTCTGTAAGCCATTGATCCTCAATCCAGAGGCAATAACGCATATTGCCACTTATCAGTTCATCGGCTCCACACAGTTGACGCACAAACTTTTCTCGCTGCTCAGTTGATAGATCGAGACTTCGTAGCTGATCGGGTGAAATTAGCAGATTGCCGCCATCGTTTGGCATACTTCCATATTCCATTTCCGGAAGCTCTCCGAGCGGCTTTATCCGTTTTTGAATAAACACATCCGCCGCCGACCCAAGGTAAGCATTTATATGAGCGACCTCCCTTGAAAGGGTCTCCTGACCATCCCCCGATGAATAGAGTCGTTTTGCCCCTTTTTGCCGATTAGACATTCCAACAATAACGACTGTTACACCTGCGTTGTGAGATGCAAGATTCGTCCACTTAAATGAGGAATGAGCAAAGTGAATCCTGTAGCCTGTGGCATAGATTGCTTCCCAAAGAACTGCGACCTGCTGCCCCTGGCAAATGGAATTCGTTGCAACAAACGCCACATCGCAATTTGCAGCCATCCCATAGGTTGCCGCTTTTAGAAACCAACCTGCCACGTAGTCAAGAGACTTCCAGTTCTTGGCGTGCCCTTGAAATACACTTTCCAAATCCGATTTTTGCTCTAATGATTGGTATTTAACCCCTGAATATGGCGGGTTGCCACAGATATACGTCTCCCCGCCTTCGTTCACGAAGTCGATTTCCGTCTGATTCAGCGGTGAGCTGAATAAATCATCCGCCACCACCTTCACTCCGGTCCCTGTGGGTGGGCAAATGCTTAACCAATCCAACCGCAGCGCATTGCCGCAGAGAATCCAGTTCTGCGCATCTAATGGCAGAAACTCTTCCAGTGCGTCCTTCTGCCCGCGATACAGAACATCACACTGGAACTCGGCAATGATGAGCGCCAAGCGGGCGATTTCTGCCGGAAAGTCGCGCAGCTCAATACCCCGGAAGTTAGTCAGCGGGATCACACTACCCAAGTGCGACTCGTCCCGGCGTCGATTGATCTCCGCTTCGATCCCACGCATATGTTTATAGGCGATGACCAAAAAATTTCCGGAGCCACACGCAGGATCGAACACGCGAATACGCGCTATGCGCTTGCGCAGGTTGAGCAGCTTGATCTTGTTGTCACTCGCCTCAGCCAACTGCGCGCGCAAGTCATCCAGGAACAGAGGGTTCAACACTTTCAGAATGTTCGGCACGCTGGTGTAGTGCATTCCTAAAGCGCCGCGTTCTTCGTCATCGGCCACAGCTTGAATCATGCTGCCGAAGATGTCAGGATTAATCTCTCGCCACCTCAAACTGCCAGCGTGCAGCAGGTAAGTGCGGGCCATGCGGGTAAAACGAGGAACCTCGGCACTCCCGGAAAATAGCCCGCCGTTTACGTAAGGGAAGCCGTCGGCCCATTTGGGGAAGCGGGGCTGCACATCCCCACGCTCGTTGAGCTTGATATTCATGGCACGAAAAATAACGGACAGCACCTGATGAGTATTGGAGCCATCCCGCTCGCTCATCTGCTCAACCGTTCGAGTGAACAATCCCTCGGCGCTAAATATATCTGTATCTTCGGCGAAGAAACAAAAGATCAGGCGCGCCATGAAATGATTCATGTCATGGCGACGTTCGGCAGTGGCCCAATCAGGATTCTCGCGAAGCAGTTCGACATACAATTTGTTCAGGCGCCCGGTGGCGCGCACGTCGATGGGATTGTCCTTGATCTCCTTGATCGTGGAGATGCCAGCCAGCGGCAGCAAAAAGCCGAAGTGGTTAGGAAATTCTGTGTAGTGGCTGGCAAATGTTTCGCCGGTGGCCAGCTCTTCAGCCTCCAGGGTCTGCCCATCGGTTGCTAGGATGAACTTGGCCTTGGCTTTGGCGGTGGCTGGGCTGGCGCGTAAGGTTTTGAGGATGTCACCCACGGCACCGGGTTCACAAGTGGCGATGTGAATATTGTTGCGCTGGAGCACGCCACCGGGCACATCGGAGGCGTTATTGTTGCCCACACGAAGTCGTTTAAGCGTCGTGTCCTTGTTTCCGAAAGCAGCCAAAAATGCGAACGGAAACTCCACAGCGTCGAATGGCTGCTGGGCCAGTTCCGATAGGGCGGCTTCGATTTCTACTGCATTCATGGGTTATCTTGCATAGGCAACACTAACTCTTATTATTTGTCTGACGAGCATCCATTAGGCAAAAGAGTCCTCGTCCGGCAGAAAGTTTACAGGATAGTTTTCCGAAAAGTAGAGAAAACAGGCTTGCAAATCAATCGGCTGCAAATCGTTACGAGCATTGTTGTTCTACACGCATGGCTTGGCCCAATTCCAGCATAGCCTCCCCATAGAATCGACTAAATTTAGCCGCAGGATTTGATTTATTCGCGCCGTTTAGCCAACTCCAAGGCTGCTTTTGCATTGCGAATTTCGATTCTGACCTCGGGGCGGTTCGGCAATTTCCTCAACTGTTTCAGATAAGCCATTATTTCAGCCGGAGTTGAAAATGCAGAAATGGGGCTACAGATCAGTATAAAACCGGCAGGATAATCATCCACAGTAGTCACAACAATCCCCTCTCGGCGAAACTCACCATTCCGGATGTGCCGACAACGAAATGATCGAGAACTTTCACGTCCACAATAACTAACGCTTGTTTCAGTGCACTGGTTAAAGTCTCATCAGCGCGGCTGGGCTCCGCGACCCCCGAGGGATGGTTATGCGAAAAGACAACAGCCGCAGCGTTATGCCTGAGCGCAGCCCGAACTATTTCTCGTGGATAGACTGCCGTTTGAGTCAGCGTCCCCCTAAATGACTCCTCAGTGGCAATCAGCCGGTGCTGGGCGTCCAAGAACATCGTAACGAAGCTCTCATACTGCTGATTTGCAAAATGGATACGCAGGAGGTCTCGAACGGCGGTCGGGCTGGAAAGAATAGGGCCTCGTCCCAACTCCTCCCCAAGCCAACGCTTTACCAACTCCCGGGCAACAAGACAACGCTCCGGCGGTTCAGGATTTCCTTCGGCGGTTGAGAATAACGGTGCTAGTGTCCCTCGATAAAGCTTCTGCGCAGCCCGATGCCCTATTAGCCGTCGCACAAGTTCTGCGTCCGGCATCGCGGCGTAGACCGGAGCTTTTGTGGTCACAAGACGGCTCCAGCCGCATTGTTGGTGAACAGGTCAGCGTCCCGCACATACCGGCCAACCATCGCGTCTGTTTGGTGCCCCGATTGGGCCTTAATTTTCCAGATACTGACCCCTGCTTGGGCTGCACTGGTTATCAGCCCTGCCCGGAGACTGTGCCCGGAGTAATTGGCTGGGTTCAGCCCAGCGGCCCGGGCTCGCGCTTTCACAATCTCGGCCACGGCGTGTCCAGACAGTGCTGCAGGGTCTATCCGGCCATGTCGAGTCACGGGACGGAACACCGGGCCGTCCGATATACCCGAGGTAGTAAGCCAGTTCCGGATGGCCTGCACGGGGCATACGGGGCCTCTGGCGAAGGGGATGGCAATTTTCCTACCCACACCTTCTTGGTCTGTCTTGGAGCGCCGCAGATGAACGATCAGACCACGATCCACAAATTCAAGATCGGCCACAGTCAGACTGACCAGCTCTGATCTACGGAAAGCCCCAGCAAAGCCCATTAGCAGTAGAGCACGGTCCCTGGCTCCCTTTACGCCGTGGAGCCCCCCGAACATTTGCAACACGTCCTCACGGACTGCTGGC
This sequence comes from Sulfuritalea sp., assembly GCA_022842325.1. Classification (GTDB taxonomy): domain Bacteria; phylum Pseudomonadota; class Gammaproteobacteria; order Burkholderiales; family Rhodocyclaceae; genus Sulfuritalea. The sequence goes on from JALHPU010000008.1 coordinate 11,566, forward strand.
GCAACCTGCCGAACTGCCGTCCTATGCGTTCGCCTGATCCCGCGAATGACGGTTCTGATCAAGTCAGATTTGCAAGGATTTAGCATTCCTTGCGCCGAATGAGCACGGCCAATGCTTACGATACGTCGCCCCAGCGTTGAGGGTTTGAGATGCCCCGCATTGGCAGTAAGGTAAGCGGCAATAGTTTCTGGGGCCGCTGGAATTACCCCGCCCCATTTAAGGAAGTCTTCGAGATCGGCTGAATACGCTTTGCGTGTGTTGCTTGAAGTGGCGGCATGTATATAGGCTGAAATTTCTTGCTTATGTGCCGTATATAACGATCCGTGTGCAGTCAATTGCAATGTTTTATTCTGGTGTTTCATGGTGATTTCCGCTCTCACCCAGGTGATTTATTGACCTTCGATAATTGAATGTTATCGGGGGTTAAAAACATCATTTTTGGCCCTCCTCCCCATCCTGACGAAAGCTGGCCAACCACTTATCAGTCGGGTCTAGCCTCCCGTAGTGGGTGAACGCTCGGCAAGCTGCCGCCATATCCGAACTCATCCCCGAAAACCGGCGATCCCTGCCGGGGGAATGGATGCCGTCCAGCAAATATCCCGGTATCGCTTTCAGTTCAGATAAGCGCTTCCGACCCGCCTCAAGAAGCGCCGAGCATTCCTCGTCCGGCACCTCGACCTCCTCCTGTATCCCAAGCTCCCCGCATGCGAGCCGGTAGATTGCTTGGCCAACGAAATTGGTGTCACCCGACAAGGCTCGTAATTGCCGTAGGTAGATTTCCGAAACTTCATAAGCGAGAAGATTGCCCTGCCGTTCCGCAAGCAATTGAAGAAACTTGCCGAGCAATGCGGGTTTGAAGCCCCGCTTCTGGTCGAAACAGCAAAGGATTGCAATGGCCCGGGCGGGCCGGTGGAAATCTATTTCCTGTTCAAGCTGGGTTAATTGCTCTGAAAAAGGCAGCTCTCGCTGCGGAAAATCAGAAGCCGCGGCTATTTTTTCGGCCCTGTCCCACGAAAATATGTAGTCATGTCCTGCATTCTTGGGCTGTGCCCACCAATTCGGCGTTCGACAGATTCGGGCAATTTCCCGAACCGCCTCGATTACAGGAGCTTCATGGTGCCATCCATTTACGAACCACTCAGAAGTGCGCTTTTGGGTATAAGCGCAAAGGCCGTCTTCCGCAGCGCCGATAAGAATTCGCCGAGTCGCCCGATACCAAGTGTCCGGAAACCGCTGATACAAGAAGAGCAAATATGCAACTGAATCTTCGGTGTGCCTAAGCCTTATCGTTTTGACCAGTGCACTTAAAACCATTGGGACATCAACACGACCAGGCACCCTGCTGAACCTCACTTGTCCTATCGTCGGATTTTGAAAGCTGCGTCCTACTTCATTCAAGAAAATGGATGTAAGTTATTGTAATACAAGAGAAACTTTTATTTTCATTTGTCCCAAAAGTTGTCCTACGAGAATGCGGCAGGACAGAAGACATTTAGGCAGATACGCATTTATAGGAGCAATTTCGCTGCAATTTAGGTAATCCCAAGGAACAACTTCATTGCATTACGTTCATCAGATGACAGCCTTGTTGCATTTTTTTGTCGCCCTTCTTCAAGTGCTGCTTCACGCTGTCGCAAAGCAAAATCACGTAGCTTGGTCATGAAAATGCTGTGCTCATTTATCTTGAGCGGCAGAGGCATTTCAGGATCACATGCATTAGCCATATCGCGAAGTTTTGATAACTCGTCATTACAAACGCGAACAAAAAAATCAACTCTAGATTCATATGAAAGGCCATATGCTTCAGAACGCTTCTTCTCTTTTTTATATTGCCTCTCTAGCTTCTCTGCCATTGCTGGTGGCCACGGCCACTCAAAAATGCTCTGCGATAGTTTTGTTGGGAAAGCTGGCTTTTCAAGTGCCTTGCCTACAAGCCGAGCCATCGGCACACCACGCTGGACGCGCTTCAAGAATGCTGCTCTATTAATACCTAGCCGTTGGGCGAGCACGTCAATGTTATGTTCTTTCCCATCTACAATGACTCGCTTAACATTCCGACGATTTTCTGACTGAGTTTGCGGATCAGCCCAACGCACATTCCCGGGCACATAGCCTTTTTCGTTATCTATTTTGTCGAGGCTTAATTCTTGACAGGGCTTAGGGCCAACTTCTTTTAGAAATTCCCGAAAGTCGTTAAAGACTTCTGAAAATGGGCAGTTATATTCATTGTTAGCGCGAAACTTTGCGTTATTCCGCGCCTTATATTCATCAGGATAATCAATCCTTAACGCCTTATCCGAAACGTTCTCGATGTCCCACATACATTGCTTGCATCTTTTTTCATATTCAACCTCGTCGAATACTGCGGGCGTTTTATTGCCCGTGTGTTGTTTCTCATAGTTAGGACAATGTTCCTTAGGAAAAAGACTGTTGTCTGATTTGAGAGAATCACTTGCGATACTTTTTTCGTTGCATTCGTTTGGATTGATAGTAAGATTGTCCACGTTGCCTCACATTTATCTGCCAAGATTTTTTGGGGTAATGAATCTGATGTTTAAAGACCGGGGCTTCGCCTCCCCGGTCTTCCCTTCCTTCCCTGCGATATCTTCAAGAAATTGATCCAACTTCTTGCCGATACATGTCGCAAAGCGCCCTTGCCGTTGCTATCCCCCGCCAGCCCGTTGGGCCTGCAACCAACCATCAAATCTATCGAGGTCAATAAGAACTCGTCTGCCAAGGCGAATAATCGCGCCCGCCTCCAATAAGCCGTTGCCAGGTATTACTTCACCCCGGCTGCTGTAACTTGGCTCCGATTTGTGGATGAGAGCCCGCAATGCTGGCTCGGTAAACATACCCTTGTAGGGGGGAAGGGCGGCCATCTGCTTCACCGAGACGGCTCGCAGAGGATTTACGGTTGATGTTTCCATTTCTCGCTCCGATCAGGATTCACGGGCACCACTGCCCGCACGCGAGAACTTTGGAGCAAAATGAAATATGCGAATAGACCGGAAAATACCGAAAGACATTTCCCAGATGATCACCTAGATAAGTCGACGGTAGCCGCTATCGCACCACTGCCGGGCTTGCTTATGCATTTCATGCACGGCCTTATTACCGTCATAGGCACCCGGTTCGTTGGTCTTTTTAGGAAATATCATCTTTGCAATAGCCTTGACGGGGGGCCTCGGTATCGAGGCGTAAGCGTCAAGAATGCGTAGATAGCTAGAAAATTTTTTGATCTGTGGTTTGGTTATATCCCTCGCCACCTTGAGCACATCAGCTTGGATCAACTTTTTCTGCAAAGCCGTTACGCGGCTTTTTGCATGACTTAACTGTTCATTTATGCCTTTTCTAAGGTCTATCTCTATGTATGCAAAATCTCCTCTCCCAGCAGAAACAATTGGGGCTTCAACATCAGACACATGAGACCAAATTCTCACATTGATGCCTGGCAGGAATCGCAGTTCACCCCCAACAGTTAAATCAGGATCGTAAAATTGTCGTAAGCCCCACTTTTTAGCAGGCCCGATCATGATGGAGGATCGGCCTAGATCGACTCCCTCTGCTATACATCTCATGCTCCATACAGCATCAGATTCGCCCGGCTTTTTGGGTGGGTCGTAATGCCAAGCCTTTGGCTCGGCCTCTAATGCCTTGGTTTTCCAACTGGTGATCTTTCCGTAGGTCTTTTCAAGTTGTGCCTTCTTCTTGAGGAATTCAGCCCAATCAGCTTTGTATTCTGGATTGCGTCGCAAAAACTCCCATGCCCAGCCCGCCAGATCGAGCTTTTCCGTGTATTTGTAGGCAGCGGCGTCCTGCCAGTCAGGCGGCATTAGATGATCCGAATAAGCGATCATTGAGGGTCTTTACCACCTTGGTGGTATGTGCCTCGGACAAGTGCGCATAACGTTGCACCATCTGTAGCGTTTTATGGCCCAAAACTCCAGCAATCTCACTTAGTGAAGCACTGCTCATCGCCAAATAACTTGCGGCTGTGTGTCTCAAATCGTGAAAACGGAAATCCTTGATTTCAGCCGCCTCCAGCGCATTGTTCCAGCTTTTACGAATCTCGAAAGGGCGCGCTTTTTCTCCGGTAATTCGTCCTGGAAACACCAAATTCGTGTCTATTCGGCGCACCTTTGAAAGCTCCTTCACACATTCGTAAGCATGCCCAGTTAACGGAACGTTTCGCCGATCGCCATTTTTGGTATCAGGCAGGATGATGCGCCCCATTTCCAAATCAATATCCTGCCATCTCAAGCCCATAATCTCCCCGTATCGCATGCCTGTGGATACCGCGAGAACTACAATCGGGTAGAGGACAGTGCAATCTGAATGCTTGCAGGCTTTCAGCAGTTTCTCAATCTCGTCTTCAGACAAAAATCTCACTCGCCCCTTAGGCTCTTTGGGCTTGGTGACTTTTCGCATGGGATTGTCTTCGAGCCACCCCCACTCGCGCACCGCAATCGTGAACGCGTGTGATAGGACTGCCAGATATCGGATAACGGTAGACGGCGAACGAGGAATTTTGCGGCCTGTCGAGGTATTGGCGAGACGCCCCCGATACTCGGCAAGCAATGCTGGCGTCACATCGGACAGCATGTGCGCGCCAATCTGAGCCTTCCACCACTTAAGCTGCGCCTCCTGCTGCGCCTTGCTTCGAGGCTTGTGGGGGAGGACTTCCAGAATATAACGATCAATAAGTTCAGCAAGCGTGTGGCGTCGGGCCTCCGCTGTCTTGAAATAGCGCCCCTCACGAATAGCAGCTTCCGTCTGTTGCGCCCACTTCTTTGCCGTCGTGATATTCGGAAAGGTTGCGGACTGCGCTGGGTAACCTTTCAGCCGAACCTTTACACGGTGGTGCGTTGTGCCGTCGGAAGCGACCCGTGTTTCGATAACCGCCATTACACCCACTCCTTTTGGAGTAAGTATACCTTGAAATTAGGTTTAAATATGATTAACAATCATATTATTGTTTTATATATCATTGTTTTAAAGCAATTTTTTGCAGTTAATTGCAATCATGGGACAGTATGGGACATTTATCTGGGCTACGCTGGTCTACTCCAGAGTTCGCCGATTTTTTCCTTCCGAGTGTCCCATGAGTGTCCCATACGAACAAAAAAGCCCAAGACTTTCGCCTTGGGCTTAATTCAAAAATTCGTTAACTCGCCGGTTGATCTACATAAGTTATTGATTTTTTATCTTGTGCCGACTCAAGCAACGCACGGTTACCTGATTTTTTTGGTGGGTCGTGTTGGACTCGAACCAACGACCAAGGGATTATGAGTCCCCTGCTCTAACCGACTGAGCTAACGACCCGCGTATCTAAAAACAGCCCCTCTTCGTAAGGGAAGCGCCGAACAAACAACGGATTTTTGATGGATCAGACTGAGAACGGGGTTATTTTAACATTCCGCTCCGCTGAAGCAGCGCGGGCAGAAAGGGTGGACGACGAGGAAATAACTTCTGTAACCGCAACGCCAAAAGCAGGCCGGCGTCATGCCTAAAAAACCGGGGGGACGCGACATACACAGATCTGTGTCGTCGAAAAGGCGCGTAGTTGATGAAATCATCAACCGCATGCGCAACCGAATGGCGATTCCCCGTCTAAAAAAATTCGACTGCTTGCAAATACCGGCAACCTGCCGCCCACGATACACCGCCGCATGTCGGGCGGTCTGGTCCCGGACCTAGCAATGAAGATCTGCTGCCTGCGGCAACATCCGATTCACGTTTGACATGAATCAAGGCGATTGACTATATTCGGATCTATTGTTGTTGCGGCGCAACAACGGCGGGAGATTGTCCTCTCAAACCCTGTTTCCAATTTCACAAATATCTGATACCGGACTGATTGGCGACCCAAGAGCTGATGTGCAAACCCAAAGCGGGAACGGGTATTCGAAGGCTGCACGATCACTAAATTCCCGATTATGAGTTTCCTTTCGCCGGACAAAACCGGCGGTAGTGACGCCCCGCCGTACAGAACCCAAGATCCATCGCGCCACTTGAATCAACAAGGATCAGCTACATGGTCAACCATCACAAAAAATACCAGCGGCTGATCAAACGCTGCAAGCAACTGCCGCCAACACCGACTGCGGTTGCGCATCCCTGCGACGAGAGTTCGCTGCAGGGCGCCGTTGATGCGGCCAAGGCCGGACTGATCGCGCCGATACTGGTCGGTCCAGTTGCACGCATCAGGGAAGTCGCGGCAAAAGCCGGCGTCGACATCTCCGGTTATCCGATCGTCAATGCCGAATTCAGCCATGAATCGGCCGAAAAGGCAGTGGCGGAGGTGCGCGCCGGGCGCGCTGAGGCGCTGATGAAAGGCAGCCTGCACACCGACGAGTTGATGAGTGCGGTGATCAGGCGCGACACCGGCCTGCGTACCGCAAGGCGTATCAGCCACTGCTTCATCATGGACGTACCGGGACACGCCGATGCGCTGATCATCACCGATGCGGCGGTGAACATTACGCCCACACTCAAGGAAAAGGTCGATATCGTTCAGAATGCGATTGACCTCGCGCACGATCTGGGTTTGACAGAGGTGCGGGTGGCGATCCTGTCGGCGATGGAAACAGTCAATCCTGACGTGCCATCCACACTCGAGGCTGCGGCACTGTGCAAGATGGCCGATCGCAAGCAGATCACCGGCGCCCTGCTTGACGGACCGCTTGCTCTCGACAACGCGATCAGCCCCGAAGCCGCAAGAATCAAGAACATCGAATCGCGAGTGGCAGGACATGCGAATGTACTGGTAGTGCCGGATCTCGAAGCGGGCAATATGCTTGCCAAGAGTCTGACTTTTCTGGGTGGAGCTGATGCCGCAGGCATCGTGCTGGGCGCGCGCGTGCCGATCATCCTGACCAGCCGTGCTGATTCGCTGATCGCACGACTGGCCTCCTGTGCAGTAGCGACGCTGATCGCCAACGCTCGGCGGAAAAACAGCGGAAAAACACTGAAGGCATGACAGGGGCGGCGAGCTGGGGCGCAAGCGCAGGCGCGGTTTTTTCGACTCCAGAAATAAATAAATCGTTAGTTATTCATGTTAATTCTCAGGGTCCGCTATTGCTGCACGTTGAATTCCGGCTGAAGATCGAACGAGGTCAGCCGGTCGCGGCATCCCGCTGGTCCGCGCCGTCCTTGACCCAGGCATCGACCAGTGTGTATGCCACAGCCAGCAACACGGGCCCGACAAAAATGCCGACCAGACCGAAAGACAGCAAACCGCCAATAACGCCGGCAAAAATCAGCAGAAGTGGCAGATCGGCGCCCTGCCTGATGAGGAACGGTCGAATAACATTGTCGATGGTGCCAACGAACATCGTCCACACCAGCAGAAAGATTGCCAGACCGGTGCTGTCACTCCAGTAGAGCCAGGCTGCGGCGGGAAGCAGCGCCAGGAACGGGCCAATCTGGGCGATGCACAGCATGAACATGATGGCTGTCAGCACGGTGGCGAAGGGCACGCCCGCGATTACCAGGCCGATGCCGCCAAGGAGGGACTGTGCGAGTGCGGTCACCACCACACCAAGGGCAACCCCGCGTATCGCCTGTCCGGCCAGTATCACTGATTGCTCGCCGCGTTCGGTCGCCAGGCGTTTGCCGAAGCGGATCACCCAACTGGACCAGGCCTCGCCCCGGGCGTACAAGATGGCAGACAGAATCAGCGTGAGCATGAATTGTGCAAATACCACGCCAAAGCTGCCCACCTCGGTCAGAAACCAGCGGGTAACAGCACCGGCGTACGGCTCAGCCTTTGCAGCAAGATCGCGAGCACTTTCGGCAGCGATCTTGTTCCATAAAACCACCGCGTGGTCGCCAATCAGCGGCAGGGTCTGCAGCCAGTCCGGCGGCGGTGGCAAATGATAGATAGTCAGCTTTTTTCCAAAACCAATTATTTCGTCAGCATGCTCGACGATGGTGGCTATCGCCAGGGTCAGCGGCACCACGAACACCAGCAGCAAGGCCAGCATCATCGCGGTCACTGCGAGGGCACGATTGTTCCACAGTCGCGCCTGGACCCGGAGCAGCAATGGCCAGGTGGCAACAACAATCATGGTTGCCCAGATCAGCGGCGCTATAAAAGGACGGATGATCCAGAACGAGGCGAATATCAAACCAGCTATGAACAATACAGCCAAGGTCGTGCGCGTGAGTTCACTGCGCGGTGCGTTCATGGGCTTCTCCGGGGGATCATTGATAACACTGCCAAGCTGAATTCTTGAGCAAGTCTAACCCGGGCAGCAACCTGAAAACCGGTTCATGTAAAACGGGACCGGCAAGCAGCACCGGTCCCGTTCGCATTGATCAACCCTTTTTAGGGGCCGAAGGCGCTCAGTTTTTGTTTGCTCAGTTTTCGTTATCAAGGAAGCTGCGCAGCCGTTCCGAACGCGACGGATGACGCAACTTGCGCAGCGCTTTCGCCTCGATCTGACGGATGCGTTCGCGCGTGACGTCGAACTGCTTGCCGACTTCTTCCAGCGTGTGGTCGGTGTTCATTTCGATGCCGAAACGCATGCGCAGCACTTTGGCTTCGCGCGGCGTAAGCGTATCAAGCACGTCACCGGTGACGTCGCGCAGGCTGCCGTAGACCGCGGCATCGCTGGGCGCCATCGTCGACTGGTCCTCAATGAAGTCGCCGAGATGTGAATCGTCGTCGTCGCCGATCGGCGTCTCCATTGAAATCGGCTCCTTGGAGATCTTGAGGATCTTGCGGATCTTCTCCTCGGGCATTTCCATTTTCTCGGCCAGCGTGGCCGGATCCGGCTCGGAGCCGGTTTCCTGCAGAATCTGCCGCGAGATGCGGTTCATCTTGTTGATGGTCTCGATCATGTGCACCGGGATGCGGATGGTGCGTGCCTGATCGGCGATCGAACGGGTAATCGCCTGACGGATCCACCACGTGGCATAGGTCGAGAACTTGTAGCCGCGGCGGTATTCGAACTTGTCCACCGCCTTCATCAGGCCGATGTTGCCTTCCTGGATCAGGTCGAGGAACTGCAGGCCGCGGTTGGTGTATTTCTTGGCGATCGAGATCACCAGGCGCAGGTTGGCCTCGGTCATTTCGCGCTTGGCGCGACGGGCCTTGGCTTCGCCGGTGGACATCTGCTTGTTGATGTCCTTGAGCTCTTTCAGCGGAATGCCGATGCGGGTCTGCAGGTCGATCAGGCGCTGCTGTTCTTCGAGGATGTTCGGCGCGGCGCGCATCAACTGGGCGGCGTAGGGCTTGCCCGACTGCACTTCGTGCTTGAGCCACTCCATGTCGGTCTCGTGGCCGGGGAACACCTTGATGAAGTGGGCGCGCGGCATGTGCGCCTTGTCCACGCAGAGATGCAGGATCTTGCGCTCGTGGCTGCGTACCGATTCGACCATGCCGCGCACCGAGTCGCACAGGCGCTCGATCGACTTGGCGGTGAAGCGGATGTTCATCAGTTCGTCGGAAATCTGCTTCTGCAGGCGCAGATAGCCCTTGTCCTGCGAACCCTTCCTGGCCAGCGTCGGCTGCAGCTTGGCGAACAGGGCGTGGATGATGGAGAAGCGCTCGAGGGCATCCTGCTTGAGTTGCAGCAGCGAGGCGGAAATCCGCGCGCTGCCGTCGTCGTCCTCGTCCTCGGTATCCTCTTCGACTTCCAGTTCTTCGTCTTCGGCCAGGGCTTCGATGTCCTCGTCGCTGGCGTTCGGATCGATCAGGCCATCGACCAGTTCGTCGATGCGCATTTCGTCGCGCGCCACCTTGCCGGCCGTTTCCAGCATTTCGGCAATCGTCGTGGGGCAGGCGGAAATGGCCATGATCATGTGCTTCAGGCCATCCTCGATGCGCTTGGCGATTTCGATTTCGCCTTCGCGGGTGAGGAGTTCCACCGAGCCCATTTCGCGCATGTACATGCGCACCGGGTCGGTGGTGCGGCCGAATTCGGAATCGACCGTGGACAGCGCCTGCTCGGCTTCTTCCTCGACCGCTTCGGCATCGACCGGGGCCGGGGCGGATTCGTTGAGCAGCAGGTCATCGACGGCGGGTGCTTCGTCGAACACCTGGATCGCCATGTCGTTGAAAGTGGAGATGATCGATTCGATCTGCTCCGCGTCGACCAGGTCGTCGGGCAGGTGGTCGTTGATTTCGGCGTAGGTCAGGTAGCCGCGTTCCTTGCCCAGCGCGATCAGGGTTTTCAGGCGCGTACGCTTGGTGTCCATGTCCACCGGCGTGGCTTCGGGCGCGACGAGCTTTTCGCGGCTCTTGCGGCCGCGCGATTCGGCGATGGCCTTGGCCACCGACTTGGCTGGCACCGGCTGTACCGCGGCCTTGGCTGGGCTGGTCGCTTCGACCGGGGCGGCGGCCGGCTTCGCCGGCTTGGCGACGGGTGTCTTTGCAGCGGGCGTCTTGACGGCTGGCGCCTTTGCGGCGGCGGGTTTGGCCGGTACCTTCGCCGGCGGCTTTTTGGCAGCGGACTTGGCGGGTGCTGCCTTGGCGGTGGACTTGACCGGGACCGGCTTCTTGGCCGGCGCAGGTTTTTTGGGCACGGATTTCTTCGCGACCGGCTTGGCGGCGGCCTTCGACTTGCTCTGCTTGGCAGTTACCTTCGACATGACTATCCTCGGCTGGAGCACATTTGCGGCGCGGTGCTGCCGGCCAGGGGAACGCCGCGACAAACGCGGACCGGGCGACACAGCGCGCCGTGAAAGCGCTGAAGAACCGTTAAGTATATCAGATCGGGGTACCGCCCGTCGAGGGCATCCCAGGATGCTTCCTGGCCAGCAGTTCGGCCAGTCTTTGCCGCTCTTCCGCACTCAGTCCCTCCCGGGCGCGGGCGGTGAGCCGCTCGATCTCGGCTGTGAGGGCGGTATGGCGCAGGCGCGTCACGGAATCGTTGAACATGGCCTCGAGGGCGCCGAGATCGACTTCCTCCACCATGTTCGCCGCAATGCCGGCAACCAGTGCCTCGTGCGGCGTGTCGCGGAAGAACTCCAGCAGCAGGCCGAAGCCCCCGGATGGCAGTTCGCCGTGCTCGATCGCGTCGGCAATCGCAACCAGCGCCTCGCCTTCCACGCGCTCGCGGTCAATCAGGTCCAGCGGCAGGGTGGTCGCCCACTCCGGCTTGTGCAGCAGGATTTGCAGCAGTTTGTATTCGATCGAGGAAGGCACCGGCCGCTGCTTCATCTGCGCCGGTGCATAACGGCTGCGGGCCAGCGGCTTGAGGCCGCACTGGGCTTCGACTTCGGCCTGCGATACCTGCGCGCGCTGGGCGATTTCCTTGGTCAGCTGGACTCTCAGGATCGGCGCGGACAGCTTTTGCAACAGTGGTTTCGCGGCGTGCACCAGCATGGCGCGGCCTTCGGCGGTATTGGGATTGGTCTGTTTTACCAGTTCGCGCAGGAGAAATTCGCTCAGGCGGGTCGCGCTTCGCGTCTGCAGCACGAAGGCTTCCTTGCCATGCTCGCGGATGTATTCGTCCGGGTCCTGGTTGCCCGGCATCTGCAGGATCTCGACGGTCTTGTTGTCGGCCAGGTGGCCCAGGCTCACTTCCATGGCCCGCCACGCGGCGCGATCGCCGGCGCTGTCGCGGTCGAAACAGAACACCACGCGATTGGCCTGCTTCAGGAGTTTTTGCACGTTCGCGTCGGTGGCCGCGGTGCCGAGCGTGGCCACCACGTTCTCGACGCCGGCCTGCACCAGTCCGACCACGTCCATGTAGCCTTCGACCACCAGCACCGTGTCCTGCTCCTGGATCGCCTTGCGCGCCTGGGGCAGGCCGTAAAGTTCGCGACCCTTCTCGAACAGCGGCGTTTCCGGCGAATTCAGGTACTTCGGCTCGCCTTCGCCGATCACCCGCCCGCCGAAACCGATGACATTGCCGCGCTGGTCGAGGATGGGAAACATCACCCGGTCACGGAAGCGGTCATAGCGGCGGCCTTGGTCATTGACAATGACCAGGCCGCATTCGACCAGCGCCGCATCGTTGTAGTCGGGGAAAACCTGCTGCAGGTTCTGCCAGCCGTCGGGGGCGTAGCCGAGAGCGAATTTTGCGGCGATTTCACCCGTCAGGCCGCGCTTCTTGAGGTAATCGACGGCCTTCGGCGAAGTTTTCAGCTGCTCGCGATAGAAGTGCATGGCGCGCGCCATCAGTTCGGTCAGCGGCGCCTTCTTGGCCCGGACGGCCGCGTTGCGTTCCTCGTGCGGCACCTGCAAACCGGCGGAAGAGGCCAGATCCTCGACCGCCTCGATGAAGCCGATCCCGGCGTGCTGCATCAGGAAGCCGATGGCGCTGCCATGCGCGCCGCAGCCGAAGCAGTGATAGAACTGTTTCGACGGGCTGACCGTGAAGGAGGGCGATTTTTCCGAGTGGAAGGGACAGCAGGCGCTGTAATTCGCCCCTGTCTTGCGCAGCGGGACATAACGCTCGACCACATCGACGATGTCGACGCGGGCGAGCAGTTCCTGGACGAAGCTTTCTGGGATCACCGGAGCATTATGCGCCGGAGAGTTTTGCCTTGACGAGCTTGGAAACCTCGCCCATGTCGGCGCGGCCGGCCACCTTGGGCTTGACCAGCGCGATGACCTTGCCCATGTCGGCGGGCGCCCTGGCGCCGGAATCGGCGATGGCGGCCGCCACGATGGCTTCGACTTCGGCGGCCGACAGCCCCTGCGGCATGTAGTCGGCCAGTACGGCGGATTCAAACTTCTCGACGTCGGCCAGATCCTGGCGTTTGGCGGCTTCGTACTGGGTGATCGAATCCTTGCGCTGCTTGAGCATTTTTTCGATCACGGAAATCACGGCGGCGTCGTTGATTTCCACCTTCTCGTCCACCCGCTTCTGCTTGATCGCGGCGCGCAGCAGGCTCAGCGCATCCTTGCGGGCCTTCTCGCCAGCCTTCATGGCGGCCTTCCAGTCGTCGTCGATACGGGTTTCGAGGCTCATCACATCATCCTTTCCAGAAGCAGTCCGGTGGATACCGTCCGGCCGCCCGGCCGGACATATCGCACCGGGGGATACCGTCCTCGACTCAGGTCTCGGACATAAAACACAAAAACCGCCTGGCGGCGGTTTCGGTCATCAAGCGGCAAAACGAACGCGGTTCAGGCTGCAGAACCGCAATCCGGATCAGTACATCTTCGGCGGCAGAAGCTGGCTGCGAATGCGCTTGTGGTGGCGCTTGACGGCAGCCGCGGCCTTGCGCTTGCGCTCGGTCGTGGGCTTTTCGTAGAACTCGCGTGCGCGCAGCTCGGTCAGCAGACCAGTCTTTTCGATGGCGCGCTTGAAGCGACGGATCGCGACTTCAAACGGCTCGTTTTCCTTGAGGCGAATACCCGGCATTGCAATTATCCTGGAGAGGCGGGAAAGGCGCGCATTCTAAACGCTTTGCCATTGATGTCAATCGTTTCAACGCCGGCTTCAGGCCGGTCCGAATGCCTTCAGCAGCCAGCGCGCTGCCTGGTCGGCCCCGGTTGCCTGCGGCGCCGCAGGTGCCGGCGCTCGCCACAGGCCCTGCAGCAGATCGATGAAATCGCCGGCCATCAGGCGCCCGCGCGTCAGTCGTGCGGCGCGGGCATGGTCGGCCAGCCAGGCCACCAGGTGCGGCGTTTCCGGCCAGTCGTCGCGTTCCAGATAGAGGATGGGGACGGCGCTGCAGGCCGCCTCGACGAAGGTGCCGTAGCCGGGCTTGGTGATCACCGCGTCGACGCTGGCCAGCAGGTCGCCGAAACGCAGGCCGGCGGCATCGAAGCTGCGGACGTCGCTGCGTCGGATCTGCCAGGCCTTGGGCACCAGCCAGGTCAGGCCCGGCGTCTGTGGCCAAGCTGCCACGGGCAGGGGAAACTCCATGCCACCCATGGCCAGCAACAGCCAGCGCTCACTTTCGTCAAGGCCAAGCTCAGCGGCAAAATGCTTCCGGTCCGCGCGCCCGATATCGGCAATCGGCGCAATGTCCTGCCGGTGTCGCAGATCAGCCATCGGCAGCCCCGGTGTGGCGCGCAGAAAGCCCGCACCCGTGTCGTAGGCGGCCAGCATCTGGGCGTGGATTTGCGAAGCCCAGGGTTCGTCACCGAAATAATGGGCGAACAACTCGGCCCAGTTCAGCGAGCACAGGCCGACGCCGGGAACGCCGGCTGCCGTCGCCCCGGCCAGCGGCAGGTAGGCGACATTGCTGAGCACCGCGTCGACCTGATGGTGTCGCAGCCAGCCCGCCTCGGCAGCAACGCGCCGCGGCCAGTCGGCGTGAAACTCGAGGTAGCGCCCGGCGCTGGCGGCGAGGTCGATATCCACCGCGTTGTGCATGACGAAGCCGAAGTCGCGCGCCTCGGCCACATGTTCGAATTCGACGGCGATGCGTGCCGCCAGGCGTTCGCGCGGCAGCGCGCTGCGCACCGTCAGGCGCATTTCCGGCGTCAGGCGGCCGAGGGCGTTCAGCACCGGTGCGGTCTGCGCCAGGTGGCCCAGGCCGTGGGCCGAAATATCGGCCAGCAGATGCATGCGCTTCAGCTTGCCAGCTTGAGGCGACGCACCACGCGCTTGTCGACGTGGCTGCGCGCCGCAAAATCCGTCGCGCCGGCCGCTTTCGCCGCCTCGACCGCGGGACCGTCGAAGGTCGCGGCGCAGGTGACGATATCGACGTCGGGATGCAGCGCGCGCAAGCGGGCGACCTCGTCCAGCGCATCGCGCCGGCCGAGATCGATCACGATGCAGTCGGGTGTCTCGGCGCTGGTTCGCGGCAGCATCGTGACGCCGGCAGTCGACCAGACGTGGCTCAGGCGCAGGCGGGTGGTCAGGTCGTGGCAGAGGAGCAGGATTTTCATTTCTCGCGGATGCGGAGTGGGGGAAGCGCCGTGTCGCCAGCGCCGACTTCTGGATTTTGCCATGGGGGTTGGCGTGCCGGGACTCGCCCCGGCAGGCTTTTGTCGATGCTGGATATAATGCCAGTATGAAAATCAGCCCTCCACGCAAAGGCCGCGGCGCAGTGATCTCGCCCGACGGCCGCTTCGATGCCTGGCAGCGCGAGGCGGCCGAGGATGGCTGGTGGAACGAGGACGAGGAAGCGCCGGCCACCGAGTTGATCGTCGATGCGGCGAAGTCGGTGATCACCTACAACAGCTCGCCCGATATTCCCTACGACCGCTCGATCAATCCCTACCGCGGCTGCGAACACGGCTGCGCCTACTGCTTCGCGCGGCCTTCGTATGCCTACCTCGGCCTGTCGCCGGGGCTGGATTTCGAGACCAGGATTGCGTACAAGGCCGACGCCGCGGCCATCCTGCGCCGCGAGCTGGCCAGGCCCTCCTACGTTTGCCGGCCGGTGGCGCTGGGCATCAACACCGACGCCTGGCAGCCGGTGGAGCGCCGCCTGCGGGTGACGCGCGGCATCCTCGAGGTGCTGGCGGAGACGCGCCACCCGCTGACCATCGTCACCAAGTCGGCACTGATCCTGCGCGATCTAGACCTGCTGGCGGACATGGCGCGCGGCAAGCGGGTGCATGCCGCCGTGTCGATCACCACGCTGGATGCCGAACTGGCGCGGACCATGGAGCCGAGGGCGCCGTCTCCCCGGCGCCGACTCTCGGTGATTGAGGGGCTGGCCGCGGCCGGCATTCCGACCGCGGTGATGGTGGCGCCGCTGATCCCGGCGCTGACCGACCACGAGCTGGAAGCCATCCTCGCCGCGGCGCGCGCGGCCGGTGCGACATCGGCCGGCTACATCCTGCTGCGCCTGCCGCATGAAGTGAAGCCGCTGTTTCGTGCCTGGCTGACGAGCCACCGGCCGGGGCACGCCGAGCATGTATACAGCCTGATGCGCCAGCTCCACGGCGGCAGGGAATACGACAGCGCCTACGGCAGCCGCCAGCGCGGCAGCGGGCCGCTGGCCGAGATCATCGTCCAGCGTTTTCGCAGCGCGGTGCGCCGGCTGGGGCTGGATGCGCCTTGCCTTGCGCTCGATGTCGCGGCATTCCGCCCGCCGCTAAAGCTGCCGAAGCCGCCTGCGACGACGCCACAGATGACGCTGTTTTGAAGCGGGCGGGGCCGCGCCTGCCCTGCCGGTAGAATGCCGCCGATGAAAGTGCTCGGCATCGAATCCTCCTGCGACGAAACCGGCGTCGCGCTCTATGACACCGAGCGCGGCCTGCTCGGCCATGCCGTGCATACCCAGGTCGCGATGCACGAAGCCTATGGCGGCGTGGTGCCGGAACTGGCCTCGCGCGACCACATCCGCCGCCTGATCCCGCTGCTGGAGCGCGTGCTGGCCGAAGCCGGCAGCACGCGGCAGGACATCGATGCGATTGCCTACACGGCGGGGCCGGGGCTGGCCGGCGCGCTGCTGGTCGGAGCGAGTTTTGCGGAGTCGCTGGCACTGGCGCTCGGTGTGCCGGTGCTGCCGGTGCATCACCTTGAAGGCCACCTGTTGTCGCCGCTGCTGGCGGATGACGCGCCGTCCTTTCCCTTCATCGCCCTGCTGGTCTCCGGCGGGCATACCCAGCTGATGCGCGTGGCACGAGTCGGCGACTACCAACTGCTCGGCGAATCGCTCGACGATGCGGCCGGCGAAGCCTTCGACAAGACCGCCAAGCTGCTCGGGCTGGGTTATCCCGGCGGGCCGGCGCTGGCCAAACTGGCCGAGTCCGGCAAGCCCGGACGCTACAAGCTGCCGCGGCCGATGCTCAACAGCGGCGATTTGTCCTTCAGCTTTTCCGGGCTGAAGACGGCGGTGCTGACCGCAGCCCGCGCGCGGGAATTGAGCGAGGCGGACAGGGCCGACCTCGCCGCGGAATTCCAGGAAGCGGTGACCGAAGTACTGGCGGCCAAGGCGGTGGCGGCGTGTCGCCAGCACCGACTTTCGTCATTGGTGGTGGCCGGCGGCGTCGGCGCCAACCGGCGCTTGCGCGAAAGGCTGGACGCGGCGATGGCGAAGATCGGCGGGCGGGTGTTCTACCCGGAACTGGAGTTGTGCACCGACAACGGCGCGATGATTGCCTTCGCAGGCAGCCAGCGCCTGCTGCAGGGCGCTGCGCCGGATCGCGGCGGCGCCTTTGCGGTGCGGCCGCGCTGGCCGCTGGACGAACTGTCCTAGGAACCTAGCAGCTTGCCGATGTGCAGCACGCGCGCGCTCATCGAGCGCATCAGCGCGATGCCGAAAGCCGGTTGCGCCTTGACCATGGCGACGAATTCATTGCGCCCGACCAGCAGCCAGGCGCTGTCGGTTTCCGCGGTCGCGGTGGCGGAGCGACCGGAGCGGTCGACCAGCGCCATCTCGCCGAACACGCCGCCCGGTCCGACATGCTCGATCACCGTGCCATCGACCGAGATCGCGATGCGGCCTTTGGTGACGACGAACATGCAGGCGCCGACCGCGCCCTGGGTGACCACGACCGTGCCGGCCGCGGCGGTGGACGGCACGGGATCGCCGAGCGCGTGCTGTAACTCGGCAATCATTTCCCGGTCCAGCGTTCCCTTGTGCATCAGCGCTTCGAC
Organism: Sulfuritalea sp.; assembly: GCA_022842325.1. Classification (GTDB taxonomy): domain Bacteria; phylum Pseudomonadota; class Gammaproteobacteria; order Burkholderiales; family Rhodocyclaceae; genus Sulfuritalea. Next base: position 29,031 of record JALHPU010000008.1, read on the forward strand.
CGCCGTCTTCTTCGCCGCCGCCAGGCGCGCCACACCGCGGCGCAGGCGCTGGGCCATGACGCTCATCAGCATCAGGGCGAACTCGGGCATTTGCTGCAGGGCTTGCTGGAAGGATTTTTCGTCGAGGGACAGTACGCGGCAGTTCTTGCGCGCGGTCGCCGTCGCGCTGCGCGGCATCTCGGCGATGGCCGCCATCTCGCCGAAGATCTCGCCCGGCGGCACCAGATCCAGCGGCTTGCCGGCGCGCGACAGCATGACGTCGCCATCGAGCAGCAGGTAGATGCGGGCGCCCCTGGAAAAGAAGCCGGAGGTTTTCTCGTTTTCGGCGAAGATCTGCTGGCCGGCGGGAAACTGTTCCAGGCTGCCGCCGAGCTTGAAGAACTCCAGCGCGAGCCGGGGTTCGTAGAGCGAACCCGCTTCGCTTGGCGCGGCAGGTTTTGCCGGGGGCGGCGGCGGAGAAGGCTTTTTCTGTACGCCGGAAAAATCCAGATCATCCATGGGATTGCATCCTGAAAATTAGCGTCGGAACGAGGGCGGATTATAAGGGCGGGCCGGGCCGCGCTTTCTTCGGACCGCCTATGCGGCCTTCGCTGCCGGCCAGCAGCTTGGCAATGTTGCTCTTGTGGCGGAAGATCAGCACCGCGCACATGAAGCCGACCGTCACCGTGGTCTCGATGCGGCCCAGCAGCCACCAGGCGAGCAGCGGCGCCGCGACGGCGGCGACCAGCGCCGCCAGCGAAGAATAGCGCGTGAAGATGGCGACTGCGAGCCAGATCGCGGCGGTGATGCCGGCCAGTGCGCCGGAAAAGCCCAGCAGCACGCCGAGCGCGGTGGCCACACCCTTGCCGCCCTTGAAGCCGAGGGTGAAGGGATAGACGTGGCCGAGGAAGGCGGCCAGCCCGGCGATCGCCACCGCCGTGGCGTCAGCGCCGACTCTTGCCGCGATGAACATCGCCAGCCAGCCCTTGGCCGCGTCGCCGAGCAGCGTCAGCGCCGCCGCAGCCTTGCTGCCGCTGCGCAGCACGTTGGTGGCGCCGGGATTGCCCGAGCCGAAGCTGCGCGGATCGGCCAGGCGAAAGGCGCGTGAGACGATCACGGCAAAAGGTACGGAGCCGAGCAGATAGCCCAGCACGGCATAAACGAGCAGGTTCATTGCGGATTCCCTAGAATGGCTCGCATTGTAAAGGAGCATGGCGATGGCCCACCTCGATTTCCCCGCCCCGAGGGCGGGGGTGACCAGTCACCTCCCCCGCGCGGCGGGGGAGGCCGGGAGGAGGTGCCCAGCATATTCCCGCGCTTGCGCGGGCGGCCCGGCGGAGGCGTAATGGACTTCATCTTCATCGACGACATGCGGGTCGAGGCCCACGTCGGCATCTTCGAGCGCGAGAAGGCGGCGCCGCAGACGCTGGAGATCAGCCTGACCTTCGGCGTGCCCGACGCCGCGGCGCAGAACGACGACATCGAGCAGACCATCCGCTATGACGCCGTGATCGACCGCATCCGCGCCGAACTGGCGACGCGCCACTTCAACCTGCTGGAGACGCTCGGCGAATACGTGATCGGTCTGCTGCTCAACGAATTCGGCGCGCCCTGGGTCAAGATCAGCATCGCCAAGATGGGCATCATGAAGGGCGTGCGCCGCGTCGGCGTGCAGATCGAACGCTCGCGATGACGCCCCTGCCCGCACCGGCTGAGCTGATCTACGCCGTCGGCATGGCGGCGGTGGCGGTGAATGCCGCCTCGGCGGTGCTGGAAACCGAGGACAAGAAGATGGACCTGGTTGGCGCGGTGGTGGTCGGGCTGGCCACCAGCCTCGGCGGCGGCACGCTGCGCGACCTGCTGCTGAACCGGCCGGTGTTCTGGCTGGTCGATGTCGCCTACCTGGTCTGCGGCCTGCTCGCGGTGGGCTTCACCTTCGTCCTGGCGCGGCGCATCCGGGTGCGCCCGGGCCTGTTCGTGGTGCCCGATGCGCTGGGGCTGGCGCTATTCACCGTGGTTGGCTGCCAGGTCGGCCTTGCCGCCGGCGTGCATTGGCTTTCCGTGTCGCTGCTGGGGGTCATCACCGGCGTCGTCGGCGGCATGCTGCGCGACATCCTGGTCAATGAAGTGCCGCTGGTGATGCGACCCGGCACGCTCTATGCGACGGCCTCCTGGCTAGGTGCGCTGACGCTGCTCGGCTGCTTGCACTTCGGTCTGGGTGATGCGACGGCGGCGGCGGCCGGTGCCGCGGTGGTGCTCGGTCTGCGCCTGGCGTCGATTCGCTACCAGCTCAGCCTGCCGACCTACAAGTCGCGCTGATCACTCCTTCAGCGCGCACTCGACGATCTTCGGCTGCAGCACGCGCAGGATGTCGTGCGGATGGACGCCGACCAGGTAGCCGCGGCGGCCGCCGTTGATGTAGATCAGCGGCAGGTCGAGGATGGATTTCTCCATATGCACCGGCAGTACTTTCTTGGTGCCGAAGGGCGAGCAGCCGCCGACCATGTAGCCGGTGTGGCGCAGCGCATCCTCGGGCTTGCAGGGGCCGACCTTCTTGACCCCGATCTGGCGCGCCAGTTCCTTGGTCGACACCTTGCGATCGCCGTGCATCAACACGATCAGCGGCTTCGCATTCTCGTCTTCCATGACCAAGGTCTTGACCACGGCGTGCTCGGCGACGTTGAGTTCGCGCGCCGACACCTGGGTACCGCCATGCTCCTCGTAGTCGTAGAGATGGTTGGAATGGGCGATGTGGTGCTTGTGCAGGAACTTGGTCGCCGGGGTTTCGGGGCCTGCATTCGGGTAGGTGGCATCGGGTTTCATGCCGCGAATTCTACGCTCCTGCCACGTAAGGAATCGCCGGTTCGCGCGACCAAGGTACGAAGCCGACCACCGGAGTGCCATGATGAAACCAGGACGATTTACCGCGCTGATGCTGGCCTGTCTTTGCGGCATGCTGGCCGCCCCAGTCGCACGCGCGGCCGCCTGTGCGGCGCAAAGCGGCGAACAGCGCGCCGTGCTGCTGGAGCTTTACACCTCCGAGGGTTGCGACAGTTGTCCGCCAGCCGACCGCCGCCTGTCGGGACTCAAGGACCGGGCCGAGTACGCCGGGCGACTGGTGCCGCTGGCCTTCCACGTCGATTACTGGGATCGCCTGGGCTGGACCGATCGCTTCGCCAGCCCGCTGCATACCCGGCGCCAGTATGCGATGGCCGAACTCGCCCGCTCACGCCTGGTGTACACGCCGCAGTTTCTGCGCAACGGCCGCGACTGGCGCAGCGGCGGCAGCCCGCTCGACGGCCTGCGCGACAGCGCTGCCGCCGCGCGCATCGTGCTGCGCATCGAGACGTTGGGGGCGGCCGGGCTAGCCGTCGGCGGCGAGGTCGTCGCAGTGCGGCCGGGTCTGGAAACCTGGCTGGCGCTCTACGAAAACAATCTCGAGTCGGTGGTGCGTGCCGGCGAGAACGCCGGCAAAACGTTGCGTCACGATTACGTGGTGCGCCGCCTGGTCGGGCCGCTGACACCGGATCGCGAGGGTCGCCTCGCGCTGCGCCAGCAGATTGCGCTCGATGCCGACTGGAAGCGCGCCGACCTCGGCGTGGCGGCATTGGTCCAGGACAGGGCCAGCGGCGAGATCGTGCAGGCGCTGCAGCGCCACGCCTGCCCGTCCTGAGCGCTGCTAGCCGCGCGGGTGGTGCACGCGATGCAATTGCTTGAGCCGCTCGCGCGCAACGTGGGTGTACACCTGCGTCGTCGAGATGTCGGCGTGGCCCAGCAGCAGCTGCACCACGCGCAGGTCGGCGCCGTGGTTGAGCAGGTGGGTGGCGAAGGCGTGGCGCAGTACGTGGGGCGAGATGCGTTCGCGCGGAATGCCGACCTGGACCGCGTACTTCTTGATCAGGGTCCAGAACATCTGTCGGGTCATGCCGCCGCCGCGCGCGGTGACGAAGATCGCATCCGAGACATGCTGCTTGAGCAGTTCGCCGCGCGCCGAGGCGATATAGCGCTGCAGCCATTCGGCGGCGATTTGGCCGAGCGGCACCAGGCGTTCCTTGGAGCCCTTGCCCATCACGCGCACCACGTTGTCGCTGAGGCTCAGTTCGAACAGGCGGATGCCGACCAGCTCGGAGACGCGCAGGCCGGTGGCATAGAGCAGTTCGAGCATGGCGCGGTCGCGCAGGCCCAGCGGCGTGCTCACGTCGGGCGCGTCGAGCAGGGCTTCGACCTGCTTCTCTGACAGGGTTTTCGGAAAACGCTGGATCGGTCGCGGCTTGTCGATGTTGAGCAGCGGGTCGACTCGCAGCCGGCCCTGGTCGAGCAGCCAGCGGTAGCAGCGCCGCAGGCTGGCCATCAGCCGGCGCTGGCTGGCGGACTTGATGCCGTCGGGGCGGGCGTGCAGAAAGGCGAGGTAGGCGTTGATCGCCGTGTCGTCGGCGCCGACTATTGAAACATCCCGCGTTTGCAGCCAGGCGGCGTACAGCCTGAGGTCGGTACGGTAGGCGGCGAGGGTATTTCTCGCCAGGCCGTCGGCCAGCCAGAGATGGTCGATGAATTCGTCGATCAGCGCCGCGTCAGATTCCCTCATGTTCCAGCAGCCATCGTTTGATATCGAGCAGAAAGCCGCCGCGCTGGCGGGCGAAACCGCCCAGCCCCTGGTTCGCCGCGACCACGCGATGACAGGGCACGACGATCGGGTAGGGATTGGCGCCGCAGGCATTGCCCACCGCGCGCGGGCCGCTGCGAATCGCGGCGGCGACTTCGCCGTAGCTCATGGTCTGGCCGGCCGGAATGGATGAAATCCGGTCCCAGACGCGGCGCTGGAAATGCGTGCCGGCCGGCGCCAGCGGCAGGCCGAATTCGAAGCGCGGGTCTTTCAGCCAGGCACGCAACTGGCGCACGGCTTCCTGCGCCAGCGGGGTTTGCGGTGCGAGCTCGGCGCGTAATTCGAGGTAATCGATGCCGGCGATCTCGTCGGCGTTGCATTCGATGCCGATGCTGAAACCGGGCGCGGAAAGGACGGCGGCATAGGATTTCATGGCGGGCACTTCCTGATGTCGATCACGGCATTATTGTCGATGCCCGGCAGCAGATCCGCAAGCGGCCGGCACACCGTGGCCGTGCATAGCGTGTAACCGCCGGCATGCGGGGAATGGGTCAGGCGCAGCACGGTTTGCGGTGGCAGCTTGGGCCGGTAGTGCCAGACGCCGCTCTTCAATACGGCGCCTTCAGGCGGTTCCATGCCGGCACCGCTGCCGCGGATGCGCGCTTCGGTGATGACCAGTGCGCGGCCTTCGATGCGCCAGTCCTCTTCCCAGCGGATCTTCTCGATCGAATGGATCCAGCTCAGGGTGAAGCTCTCGACGGCGAGCGAGGCTGCAACCGCGCCCGCCGCGAGGCAAAGGCTCATGCCGCCGCGAGGCGCCGGCTGCGGACCAGATGCCAGATCACGAACACGGCGCTCATGCCGAAGCCGATTTCGTCGGTCAGCGGAATCGCCGCGACCAGCATGAAGGCGGCGCTGGCGGCGAAGATGCGTTCGACCATGTTGAGCGGACTTCGCAGGAAGCCGATCGAGGCGGCGCCCCACAACATGATCGACAGCACCGCCTTGAATACTATGTAGGCCACGGCGGCCACGGTCCAGTCGCCCTGCAGCATCAGCGCCGGGGTATACACCGCCATGTAGGGAATGACGAAGCCGGCGATGGCGATCTGCACTGCCTTGATGCCGATCTTCATCGCCGATTCCTTGGCGATCGAACTGGCGGCGAAGGCGGCCAGCGCCACCGGCGGCGTCAGGTCGGCCATGATGCCGAAGTAGAAGACGAACATGTGGCTGACGATCAGCGGCACGCCGAGCTTGAGCAGCGCCGGCGCGGCAATCGAGCTGGTGATGATGTAGTTGGGAATGGTCGGGATGCCCATGCCCAGCACCAGGCAGACCAGCATGGTCAAGACCAGCGACAGGAACAGGCTCTTCTCGCCGACGCTGAGGATGAAGCCGGCGAAGCTGGAGGCGGCCCCGGTCAGCGTCAGCACGCCGATGATGACGCCGACGATGGCGCAGGCGACACCGACCGGCAGTGCCTGGCGGGCGCCGTCGACCAGGCTCATGCGCAGCAGGTGCAGGGTCTTCATGCCGCCCCTGAGGGCGAAGGTCTGCGCCACCAGCGCTGCGATCAGCGCCAGCAGCGGGTAGATGCCCCAGGTTTCCATGTTCTTGACGAATACTGCGGCGGTGAGTCCCAGCGCCAGCCAGAACACATAGCGGAAGGCGGTGCTGGAAACGCGCGCGGCGATCGCGGCGCCGAGGATCAGCACGGCGGTCAGCACCAGGCCGATCATGCCGGCGAACATCGGCGTAAAGCCGTTGAACAGCGTGATCACCAGCACGATCAGCGGCAGCAGCAGATACCAGTTGTCGCGCATCGCGTGCCAGGGGTTGGGGCACTCGGCCTTGGGCAGGCCGACCAGATTCTTGCGCCCGGCTTCGAGATGCACCATCCAGAAAGCGGTGAGGTAGTAGAGGATGGCCGGGATTGCCGCCGCCTTGACGATGTCGGCATAGGGCACGTCGAGGTTCTCGGCCATGATGAAGGCTACCGCGCCCATCACCGGCGGCATGATCTGGCCGCCCATCGACGAGGTGGCCTCCACCGCGCCGGCGAAGACGCCGGAGTAGCCGAACTTCTTCATCAGCGGAATCGTGAATTGTCCGGTGGTCAGCACATTGGCCACGCCCGAACCGGAGATGGTGCCCATCAGGCCCGAGGACAGCACCGAAACCTTGGCCGCGCCGCCCTTGGTGTGACCGACGAAACCCAGCGCAACGGAGTTGAACAGGTTGATCATCCCGGCGTGTTCGAGGAAGGATCCGAACAGGATGAACAGGAAGATGTAAGTGGCCGAGACCAGGGTCGGGATGCCGAAGATGCCTTCGGTGCCGAGCGCCAGCTGGTTGATGATCTGGTCGAAGCCGTACTCGCGGTGGCCGAGGCTGCCCGGCAACAGATGGCCGAAGATGCCGTAGAGCAGGAATGTGCCGCAGACGATGGGCAGCGCGAGGCCGAGGATGCGCCGTGCCGCTTCGAAGGTCAGGATCACCAGCGCGGTGCCGACGAACAGGTCGAGGGTGCTCGGGTCGCCCGAGCGCTGGATCAGTTCGGCCTCGAATACCCAGTGGTAGGTCGACAGGGCGAAGGCGCCGAGCGCCAGCGCCGTGTCGCCAGCGCCGACTTTCGAGAGTTTGCCGCCGCTCTTGAACGCCGGGTAAAGAATGAAGGTGATGCACAGCAGGAAGCCGACATGCAGGCTGCGGATCACCAGGCTGGACAGCGGATGGAAGGCCGCGACGACCAGCTGGTAGGTGGAAAATGCCAGCGCCAGCCCGTTGAGGGCCGTCAGCCAGCCGCCTCCGAGCCGGCGCTGCACGCCGTGCTCGGAGAACTCATCCTGGCCGTGGTCGGGGGCGACGCTGTGATCGGTCACGGCGATGCTGCCTTTACTTGATCAGCCCGACTTCCCGATAGTATTTCTCGGCGCCCGCATGCAGCGGTGCTGGCGGCGCCTTGGCAGCATTTTCCCGGGTGATGGCCTTGGCCGCGGCATGTGCGGCCTGCAGTTCGGGCAGGTGGTCGAAGATGGCCTTGGTCATCTTGTAGGCGGCATCTGCGGACACACCGTCGTGGCTGACCAGGAAGTTCTGGATCGTCACCGTGGGTGTTGCCTCGGTCTGGCCGTTGTAGGTGTTGGCCGGCACCGTGCCCGACTGGTAGGCGGCTTCGCCGATCTTGGCGACGACGTCGGCGGGCACCGAGACGATGACGATCTTGACTGCCGTGGCAAGGTCGCGAATCGCCGCGACGCCGAGGCCGGCCGAAATCAGCGTGGCGTCGAGCTGGCGGTTCTTCATCAGTTCCACCGACTCGCCGAAGGGCAGGTACTCGACCTTGGCGAAGTCCTTGTAGCTCATGCCGGCGCCCTTGAATATCGCGCGGGCATTGAGTTCCGTGCCGGATTTCGGCGCGCCGACGGCGATGCGCTTGCCCTTCAGGTCGGCCAGGGTCTTGATGCCGGAATCGGCATTGGCGACGATCTGGATGTAGTTGGGATAGATCGCGGCGATGGTGCGCAGCTTGTTCAGCGGCGTCTTGAAACCCGCCTCGGCATCGCCCTTCCATGCATCCGACAGCGAATCGCCGAGGGTGAAGGCGATTTCGCCGCGACCGGCCTGCAGCAGATTGAGGTTCTCGACACTGGCCTTGGTCACCTGCGCCGAAGTCTTGGCGCCGGGCATGGCCTTGCCGTAAACCTGAGAAAGGGCGACGCCCATCGGGTAATACACGCCCGAGGTGCCGCCGGTGAGGACGGTGACGAATTCCTGGGCCTGGGCAGTGGCGGCGATGGCCAGTGCGGCGGCAGCGACAAGCAGGGTGCGTGCTTGCTTCATGGGTAATTCCTCCGAGTTTGGTTTATTGAGAGGTGAAGCTTACAACACTCCGCGATATGAGCAAGACATGGCAGGCGCTTCATGACAGAATTGAATTCGAGCGATCCTATGCAGAACAGGAAATGAAACTGCCAACGCTGGAAAACCCCGCCGGCGATTTCTGGGGCGGCTTCGCCGCCATGCTGGTGGCGCTGCCCTCGGCGATAGCGTTCGGCGTGACCATTTATTCGGTCCTGGGTACGGCCCACGTCGCGCTCGGCGCGCTGGCAGGGATCCTCGGCGCCACGGCGATCGGCATTGTTGCGTCCACCTTCGGCGGCACCAACCGCCTGATCTCCGCGCCCTGCGCCCCGGCGGCCGCGGTGGTATCGGCCTTCGCCATCGACGCCCTGGCGCGAGGCACTGAGATCGATACCACGCTGCTGCTGCTGACCCTGCTCGGTTTGCTGGCCGGCCTGATGCAGGTGCTGTTCGGCGTGCTGCGCCTGGGTCGCCTGATCAAGTACATGCCCTACACGGTGGTCAGCGGATATCTGTCCGGCGTTGGCCTGATCATCATCGGCAGCCAGGTGCCGAAGCTGCTCGGTACGCCGAAAGACCTGAGCTTCTGGGCGGCGTTGATGGCTCCCGAACACTGGCGCTGGCAGGGTATCGTGGTCGGCATTGTGACCATCGTCGTGATGGTGCTCGCGCCACGCCTGATCAAGGCGGTGCCGGGCGCCGTGCTGGGGCTGGTTGCCGGTGTCGCCGCCTACTTCGGGCTGGCCCTGCTCGATCCGGCGCTGCTGGTGCTGCAGGAGAACACCCTGGTGGTCGGCGCGCTGTCTACCAGTGGCGGTGGCAGCTTTTTCGACGGCCTGGCGGTGCGCTGGTCGGCGCTCTCCGAGGTCAAGCTGCAGCAGCTGCAGACGCTGGCGATTCCGGCGCTGACGCTGGCCGTGCTGCTTTCCATCGATACCCTGAAAACCTGCGTGGTGCTCGATGCACTGACCCGCTCGCGCCACGATTCGAACCGCGAACTGATCGGCCAGGGCCTGGGCAACCTGGCTTCGGGAGCGATCGGCGGCATACCCGGGGCCGGCACCATGGGCGCCACCCTGGTGAACATTTCCGGCGGCGCCAGCAGCCGCTTGTCGGGTCTGATCGAAGGCGTGCTGGCGCTGCTGGCCTTCCTGCTGTTGGCCAACTTCATTTCCTGGGTGCCGGTGGCCGGACTGGCCGGCATCCTGATCGTGATCGGCGTGCGCATGATCGACCGCAACAGCCTCAACTATCTGAAATCGCGCTCGACCATGCTCGATTTCGCGGTGATCGTCGCGGTGATCGGCACGGCATTGACGGTCAGCCTGATCGCGGCATCCGGCATCGGCATCGTGCTGGCCGTGATGTTGTTCATCCGCGAGCAGATCGGCGGTTCCATCATTCGCCGCAAGCTGCTGGGCAACGAGACCTTCTCCAAGCGCATCCGCACCCACGAGGAAATGGAAATACTCACGGCCCACGGCGACCGCGCGGCGATCATCGAGCTGCAGGGCAGCCTGTTCTTCGGCACCGCGGACCAGCTTTACCTGAGCCTCGAGCCGGAGCTGAAAACGCGAGACTTCCTGATCCTCGACATGCGCCGGATACAAACCGTGGATGTCACCGCCGCCCACCTGCTGGAGCAGGTCAAGGACATGCTGGCCGAGCGCCATGGTTTTCTGATCTTCAGCGCCATTCCGCTGACCCTGCCGTCGGGACGCGACATGAAGCAGTATTTCGACCAGGTCGGCCTGATTCGCCAGGACAGCCCGGTGCGTGTGTTTCCGTCGCTGGACGACGCGCTGGAATGGGTCGAGGATCGCATCATCCGCGAAACGGTCTGTTTGCGCGACGAGGGGGCTGCCCTGGAACTGCAGGAGGTCGAGTTGTTTGCCGGACGCAAGGAACAGACGCTGGCGGCGCTAGAACAGTGCATGGAAAAACGCAGCGTGGCGAAGGGCGATACCATCTTCTCGCGCGGCGATGCCGGCGACGAACTGTTCCTGATCCGGCGCGGTGCGGTGCGCATCGTGCTGCCGTTGTCGGATCGGCAATCGCATCACCTCGGCACCTTCGGCCGCGGCGCCTTCTTCGGCGAAATGGCTTTTCTCGATGGCGAAGTGCGTTCGGCGAATGCCGTGGCCTTCACCGACACCGAACTCTACGTGCTGTCGCGGCGCGCCTTCGACGCCTTCGCCGAAGAGCACAAGAAGCTCGGCTTGCGGCTGATGGAGGGCATCGCCAGCGTGCTCGCCAGCCGACTGCGCTACACCAACGCCGAATTGCGCGTGCTGGAGTCCTGAGCAGGTCGACGGTCGGCAACCGTGCCGGCCTGCGGCGACGGAATATACCGAAATCGCAGTATTACCCCGATGTCAAAATTAGAGTAACTTGAAGCTGCTCCAATTGTTTTCCTCGAGTTTCCCTCGATCATGAAAATCGCCGCCACATGGCACCGCATGCTGATCGCCCTTCTGCTCGGTGGGGTATCGGTCGTGGCCGGCGCGGATGCAGCGGCGTGGCGGCCGTCGGTTTTTCTGGTCGAGAGCTTTGTCGAGGTGGCACTGAAGAGCAATTACTCGGCACGCCGGCACCCGGTGCGCAAGTGGACCGTGCCGGTGAGCTATTTCATCGTCAACAACGCCGGTGAGGAAGATCTCCATCGCACGATGGTCAGTTCGCATTTCGGGCATCTGACCGAGATTACCGGCCTGCCGATTCGGCCCGCCGGCAGTCAGGCCGAGGCGAACTTCCTGGTGGTGCTGACCAGCGAAGACCGGATGGAGGCGGAATTGCCGCGCTATCTCGGCACCGGGCCGGCACGCCAGTCCGAGTTTTCGCTGCGCCATACCTTGTGTCTGGCAAGCTTCGCCACCGACCGCAAGGGCGCGATTGTGCGCGCCGTGGCGATGATCCCGGTCGATGCGGCACGCGCCGGCAGCCAGCTGGCGTCCTGCGTGGTCGAGGAACTGACCCATGCCATGGGCATGGCGAATGATTCGCTGAAGGATTTCCCCTCGATCTTCAGTCGCCCATCCGGCCACGCCTTTCTCTCCGGCCTCGATTTCCTGATGCTGAAAATGCTCTATGACCCGCGCGTCAAGGTCGGCATGAGCGAAAAAGCCGTGCTGCCGATCCTGCATGCGATCGCCAGCGAGTACGAGCGCGACAGTCGCTTCGAGACCGCCGAGAAAATTGCCGTGGAAAGCGGCCTGTCGGGCTTGAATCGATAGGCCGTGCCTGGCGAGCCTGGTCAGGCTGCGCGACAGTGTTGTGCTACCGGTTGTGCGTGCATTGACACTCGCAATGACGGGGGCGTAGCATTGAAATGCAGTCCTTGCAGGAATGATTGCGGAATCAACCAACAAGGTATCTCCATGCGTGAGGCGCACACCCCATTCTCGCCTGCAAGCGCACCAGTCGATGACCATCCGGAACTGATCTTCGACCCGGATGATCCGACCCTGAGCCATGCCGTCTGGCTGATTCTGGTCGGGGCGGTCGCGTATGGGATACTTCTCTTGCTGGCCTCGCCCGATGACTATCGAGGGCGAATCTATGGCGCCGGCGGTTTGGTGCTTATCGCCGCCGCGACGCAGGTCGTGTTGCGCTATCGCGGTACCGTTGCGGCGGTGCGCTTGCTCGCCGGCGGTGGCTGGACCTTCGCCACCTACGCGGCCTTCGTGGGCGAGGGAGTGCGCGCCCCTGTCCTTATCGCCTACCCGGTGATACTGATTTTCACCGGATGGATGCTGGGTGTCCGCTATTGCGTGGGGCTGTTCATCGCCAGCAGCGTCGCCGTGGTGTTCATGGTCACCGGCCAGCAGGCAGGCCTGATAGGCAACCTCAGGGCCGCCACCCCGGTCATGGTGACCGTCGTGCACCTCTTCCTTCTGGCCATCAGTACCGCACTGACGATCTATCTGCTGAAAAAATTCCGCGAACGCTACCTTGAAGAATGTCGCTTGAATGACGAAGTCAAACTGCACCTGCAGGCCGTCGAGAAGCGCGAAGGCTACCAGCGTGCGCTGCTCGAGAATTTCCCGTTCATGGTCTGGCTGAAGGATGAGCAGGGCCGCTACCTTGCCGTGAATCAGGCCTTTGTAACAGGGTTTGGCTGGCCGTCTGCCGAAGCGGTGGTCGGCAAGAACGACCACGATATCGCTGCCTCGCACCTGGCGGTAAAGCGCAATCAGGACGACCTGCTTACGGTGCTGGCAAGCAGTTCCTGCAAGCCGGTGGAGGAACTGCTCGAAATGGCGGGGCAGGTCCGCTGGTGCGAGACCTGCAAGTCGCCGGTGATGATTGATGGCAAGGTGGTCGGCATGGTCGGTTACGCCCGCGACATTACCGACCGCAAGGAGGCGGATGCGGCGATCGCCGAATCGCGGAATCTGCTGCGGGCTGTCATCGACACGGCGCCGATCAGGGTTTTCTGGAAGGACCGCCGCCTCTGCTACCTCGGCTGCAACGCGGCGTTTGCCCGGGATGCCGGGATGGCGCACCCGAAGGACGTAATCGGCAGGGACGACTACCAGATGCGCTGGACGGATCAGGCCGAGGCCTATCGCGCCGCTGACCGTGCCGTCATGGAGTCGGGCATCGCCAGGCTTTACATGGAAGAACAGCAGACGACCCCCGACGGCGTCGAAATCTGGGTGCGCATATCCAGGATCCCGCTCAGGAATGCGGACAATGAGACGATAGGAGTGCTGGGGATCTACGAGGACATCACCGAGTTGAAGCATACCGCCGCCGAGCTGGAAAGGCATCGGAACCAACTGAATGCCCTGGTCAATGAGCGCGCCGCCGGCTTGTCTCCTGGTGACGCCGCCGCTGCTGCTGCGGGCAAGCCGCGGAAGCCACCCGGCGCGCCGGGCTGAGCGACCCGCCGCACCTGGAATCCGGCGGCTAGACCACTTCCGCTGCCCGCAGTGCCGCGATGTCTTCCGCGTTGCGGCCCAGTTCGCGCAGTACGGCTTCGGTGTCCTGTCCCAACACGGGCGGCGCCCGGCGATAGGCTATCGGCGTGGCCGAAAAGCGGATCGGATTGCCCACTTGCGGTGCGCTGCCGCCGGCGGCATGTGGCAGATCAACGCGCAGGCCGCGATGCACCACCTGCGGATCGGAGAAGACGCCGGCCAGGTCGTTGATCGGACCGCAGGGCACTGCGGCGCTTTCCAGCAGCGCGATCCACTCGGCGGTGGTCTTCATCACCGTCGCCTGGCGCAGCAGCGGCAGCAGTTCGGACCGGTGTTTCACGCGCGCGGCATTGGTCGCGAAGCGTGCGTCGCCGCTCCATTCGGTGTGGCCAGCGAGTTCGCAGAAGCGTGCAAACTGGCCGTCGTTGCCGATGGCCAGGATCATGTCGCCGTCGGCCGTGGGGAAGTCCTGGTAGGGCACGATGTTGGGATGGCCGTTGCCCATGCGGCGCGGCGCCTGGCCCGAGACCAGATAGTTCATCGCCTGGTTGGCCAGGCAGGCGACCTGCACGTCGAGCAGGGCAAGGTCGATCTGCTGCCCCTGCCCGGTCCTTTCGCGATGCGCCAGCGCGGCCTGGATCGCGATGGTCGCGTAGAGCCCGGTGAGGATGTCGGTCAGCGCCACGCCGACCTTCTGCGGGCCGGCGCCTTCTTCGCCCTCGGCGCGGCCGGTGACGCTCATCAGGCCGCCCATGCCCTGGATCAGGAAGTCGTAGCCGGCGCGTGCGGCATACGGTCCGTCCTGGCCGAAGCCGGTAATCGAGCAGTAGACCAGTTTCGGATTCAGCGCGGACAGGCTCGCGTAGTCGAGGCCGTAGGCCTTGAGGCCGCCGACCTTGAAGTTCTCCAGCAGCACGTCGGAATGCGCGGCAAGCTCGCGCACGATCTCCTGCCCGGCCGGCTGCGTGATGTCGACCGTCAGCGAGCGCTTGTTGCGGTTGGTGCACAGGAAATAGGCGGCGTCCGTGGTTGCCTGGCCGGCGCCGTCGGCCAGCCAGGGCGGGCCCCAGCCGCGCGTGTCGTCGCCGCCTGTTCCATTCGTGCCGGGCTTCTCGACCTTGATCACGTCGGCGCCGAGGTCGCCCAGCAGCTGCGAGGCCCAGGGTCCGGCCAGCACGCGCGAAAGGTCGAGTACGCGCAGGCCCGCGAGCGCTCCGCCCGCCATCAGGAGGCCGACTTGCCCAGCAGTTTTTCCTTGAGGTCGTCCTGCGCCGGCTTGTCTCCGAGCCAGATGCGCAGCAGGGCGCGGTAGAAATCCTCGCCGGTGATGTCGCTGCCTTTCTGCACGCCGTTGAAGGAAAGCCGCGTGCCGGTGTCCGGCAGCCAGTCGAGATTGACCACCGACTTTTCCGGGGCATTGCCGATCGCCATCATGGTGCTGCGGAACTGGTCGATCTTCGGCTGCAGGGCCTTCAGCGCCGCCTCGTCGTGGTTCTTGTTCAGCGCCTCGATCAGGGCATCGACGAACTGCTCGGCGGTGAGGTCGCGCAGCGTGACGATGGCGATGCGCTTGACGCCCTTTGTTGCCAGCACTTCGGCCGTGGTGCCGGCCTTCTGCGGCAGGTAGAGGCCGATCGCATAGACCTTGAAGAAGACCCGGTTGCGCAGGCCGGCGCCATTGATCACCGTGTCGCCGGCGCCGACTTTCGCCTTGTCGTCGAACTTCACGCCGGCGACTTCGAGCGCGGCCAGCGCGGGCAGGGAAAGGCTCAGGAGCAGGATGGCAAGTACCTTGTGCATGACGGGTTCTCCTCGGGTGTGGGTGATCGGCCGCCATCATAGCGTCGACGCCGCCATGCTATCGTGACGCCATCGATCGGCGGGAGCAATTCATGCGAAACAGAGTGTTGGGAATGGCAGGTTTTCTGGCGATGGCTTCGGTGCTGGCGGCGGAACCGGTGCGGGACGTGACGTCCGGCGCGGCGGATCGCGATGCGGTGGCCGTCACGGTGTACAACGACGATCTGGCGCTGGTCAAGGAACGGCGCCGGGTCGAGCTGCCAGCCGGGCTGACGCGTCTGTCGCTGCGCGATGTGGCGGCGCTGCTGCGGCCCGAGACGGCGCTGCTGCGGGCGGTGTCGGGGCCGTCGCTGCATCTGCTCGAGCAGAACTTCGATTTCGATCTGCTGACGCCGCAGAAGCTGCTGGAAAAATACGTCGGCCGCGAAGTGACGGTGATCCGCTCCCATCCCACCACCGGCGAGGAAAAGCGCGAGAAGGCGACGGTGCTGGCCGCCGGACAGGGCACGGTATTGCGCTTCGCCGACCGCATCGAAACCGGCGTGCCGGGTCGGCTGGCCTTCGACAGCGTGCCGGCCAACCTGCGCGACCGCCCCACGCTCTCGGTGCTGCTCGAAGCCGCGGGCGGCAAGCAGGCGGTGGAGCTTTCCTATCTGACCGGCGGCCTGTCGTGGAAGGCCGACTATGTCGCCAACCTGTCGGTAGATGGCAAGAGCCTGGATCTCAATGCCTGGGTCACGCTGACCAATCGCAGCGGCGCCGGTTTCGACGACGCGACGCTGCAACTGGTGGCCGGTACGGTGAATCGGGTACGGCAGCAGGACTCGCGGGTCTATGCCATGGCCGCACCGGCCCCGGCGCGCGCCAAGGCGCAGGAGGCGACGCAGGAGGCGCTGCTGGATTACCACCTCTACAGCTTCGAGCGGCCGACCAGCATCGCCGACAACCAGACCAAGCAACTCGCGCTGCTCTCGGCCAGCGCCGTGCCGGTACGCCGCGAATACCTGCTGGCCGGCAACGAGTATTACTACCGCGACCGCCAGGCACAACAATTCGGGCAGATCGGCCAGAAGCTGAAGCCCGCCGTATTCCTCGAGTTCGAGAACAGGGGCGGTCAGCTCGGCAAGCCCTTGCCGGCCGGCATCGTGAGGGTCTATGCGCGCGACAGCAAGGGCGCGGCGCAGTTCGTCGGCGAGGACCGCATCGCCCACACGGCAAAGAACGAAAAGCTCAAGCTGCGGCTGGGCGAAGCATTCGACATCACCGCCGAGCGCAAGCAGACCAGCTACCGCAAGATTGCCGACAATGTCATCGAAAGCGCCTGGCGCATCGAGCTGCGCAATGCCAAGGACGAAGCGGTGACGGTCAAGCTGCAGGAACCCATGCCGGGCGACTGGGAGATGCTGCAGGAGAGCCACAAGCACAGCAAGGAATCGGCGCGCGTGGCATCGTGGAACGTCGCGGTGCCGGCGGGCGGTGCCGCCGTGCTGGACTACACGGTGCGCGTGAAGTGGTGAGCCGCGCCTAGGCGCGAACTTCTCCGTCGCCGAGCACGATCCACTTCTGCGAAGTCAGGCCTTCGAGGCCGACCGGGCCGCGGGCGTGGAACTTGTCGGTGGAAATCCCGATCTCGGCGCCAAGGCCGTATTCGAAGCCGTCGGCGAAGCGCGTCGAGGCATTGACCATCACCGAGGCCGAATCCACTTCGCGCAGGAAGCGCATCGCGTTGGTGTAGTTTTCGGTGACGATGGTTTCGGTGTGCGCCGAGGAATACTTGTTGATGTGGGCTATCGCTTCGCCGACGTCGGCGACGATCTTCACCGAGATGATCGCGGCGAGGTATTCGGCGTACCAGTCTTGTTCCGTCGCCGCGATGGCCTGCGGCACCAGCTTGCGGGTTTCCTCGCAACCGCGGAGCTCGACGCCGCGGCTGGTGAGCATGGCGCAAAGAGTCGGCGCCAGCGACACGGCGACGCCGCGCGCAATCAGCAGCGATTCGGCGGTGTTGCAGGTGCCCAGGCGCTGGGTCTTGGAGTTTTCGAGGATGCGCAGCGCCTTGTCCGCGTCGGCGGCGTCATCGACATAGACGTGGCAGTTGCCGTCGAGATGCTTGATCACCGGCACCCGCGCCTCCTTCGAGATGCGTTCGATCAGTCCCCGGCCGCCGCGCGGCACGATCACATCGACATATTCGGGCATGGCGACCAGATGCCCGACGACCTCGCGGTCGGTGGTCTCGATCACCTGCACCGCGGTTTCGGGCAGGCCCGCTGCGGCCAGCCCGGCGCGCACGCAGGCGGCGATGGCCTGGTTGGCGCGCAGGGCCTCCTTGCCGCCGCGCAGGATCGCGGCATTGCCCGACTTCAGGCACAGCGCCGCGGCGTCCGCCGTGACGTTGGGCCGCGCTTCGTAGATGATGCCGACCACGCCCAGCGGCACGCGCATCTTGCCGACCTGGATGCCGGAAGGGCGGCGCTTCATGTCGCTGATTTCGCCGATCGGATCGGGCAGGGCGGCAACCTGTTCGAGTCCCAGCGCCATGGCTTCGACGCTTTTCTCGGACAGCTGCAGGCGGTCGAGCAGCGCCGCGTCGAGACCGTTGGCTTTTGCCTCCGCGACGTCGGCCGCATTTGCCGCGAGCAGTTCGGCCCTGCCTGCGCGGATCTCCGCGGCCATCGCCAGCAGGGCGGCATTCTTGGCCGCGGTCGAGGCGCGCGCCGTGGCGCGCGAAGCCTCGCGTGCCTGGCGGCCGACTTGCTGCACGTAAGCTTTCACATCCATTACCGTGTCCTTGGTTGCGTCAAACGCAGCGCCAGCTGAAGGAACTCGTCCCAGACGTCGCCGCGCGCGAGACCCTTGATCATGCGGTCTATTTTCGCCGCATGCAAGAGCGCCGGGCGCGCCGAGCTTGAACGTGCCTCGGTGGCCAGCGCCCAGAGCACCAGCGGCGGCGCCGCATCCTCACCCTTGAGGCCTTCCAGCGTGCGCGCGGCACGTACCGTGTCGCGGGCCTTGAGCGCGTCGCGCAGGTCCGTAACGTCATAACGGGCGACGTTCATCACGGCGCCTTCGATCTGCTCCAGCGATACCTCACCGGGCGGATAAAGCAGGGCCAGCTTCTGTATCTCCTGGTGCGCGGCCAGCAGGTTGCCCTCGACATGGGCGGCGATGAATTCCAGCGCAGGCCTCGGTGCGCTCTGCTGCTGGCGCGCCATGCGCTCGGCGATCCATTGCGGCAGCCGTGCCGGCGGCGGCGCGTTGCATTCGATGGCGACCCCCGCGTTCGACAGTGCGGTGACCCAGGCGGCCTTTTTCGCCTGCCAGTCGAGTTCGGGCAGGGTGATCAGGGTGACGATGCCGGGGCCCAGCGTACCAATGTAACGCTGCAGCGCCTCGCTGCCTTCGCGTCCGGGCTTGCCCGAGGGAATGCGCAGATCGACCAGCTTGGAGCCGCCGAACAGCGACATGTTGCCGGTGGCCAGGAACAGCTCGTCCCACTTGAAGCTGGTGCCGACGACGATCACCTCGCGTTCGTCGAAACCCTGGCGGCGCGCGGCGGCGCGAATCGCATCGCCGGCCTCGATCACCAGCAGCGGCTCGTCGCCGTGCAGCAGGTAGAGCGGCGCCAGCGGCTTATCCAACTGCGCAAGATGCGCCGCGAGTTGTTCCGGCCGCAACTGCATGGCGGCTATTCGGCGAGTTTTGCGGGCTGCAGCTTGGCCGCCGCCAGCCGCCGCATCAGCTGTTGCACCAGGTCGCTCTGGATGTCGCGCCAGAGCAGCTGTTCTTCGGATTCCTTGGACAGCACCAGGTCGTCGCTGAAGGTGATTTCACGGCGCAGGGTTATAACGCTGGGGGCGATGTACTCGGGCGGACCGGCCGCGGCGGGTACGTCGCTGTACTTGGCACGCGGCGCGACTGCGGCGGCCGCCACGTTGCCATGCACCCTGAAGCTGAAGGTGCGTACCAGCTGGAATTCGCGGGCGCGGCCGGCGGCGGTGAGCGAGAGAATGATTTTTTCGCTGGTGTCGCCGAGAACCGCGAGGATGGCCTCCGCTTCGCCGGCGTCCTTGACCACCCGGGTACCCGGCGACGAGGCTTCGATGGTGCGCTTGAGCTGGGCGTAGAACTCGGACGTCGGCGCCAGCGAGAGCGCGATGGTGGTAAACGGCAGCTTGTAGCCGGGCAGTTCGGCGCTGCCGCGCAGTTTGAAGCCACAGGCAGTCAGCACGCCGATCAGCAGCAGGACGAGAGATAGTTTCATTGCGCGCATGACGGAATCCTCTGACGGCGTTGGCTTAGACGACGATATTGACCAGGCGACCGGGCACCACCACCACTTTTTTCGCCGGCTTGCCTTCCATGAACTTCACGGCGCCTTCGGCAGCCAGCGCCACGGCTTCGATCGCCGTCCGGTCAGCGCCGACTTTGACACGTATGTTGCCGCGATGCTTGCCATTGACCTGCAGCACCAGCTCCTCCTCGTCCTGCACCAGCGCTTCCGCCAGCGGCTCGGGCCAGGCTGCGGCGAGGATGTCGGCGCCCGCATTTTTCCCATATTCGAGTTCAACCCACAGCGCGTGGCAGATGTGCGGCGTGATCGGCGAGAGGATGCGCAGCAGGATGCCGAAGCACTCGGCGACCACTGCGTCGCGGCCATTTCCAGCGGGAGCTTTTTCCAGGCTGTTGAGCATTTTCATCGCCGCCGAGGCGACGGTGTTGAACTGGAACTTGCCGAGGTCGTAGTTCGCCTGCTTCAGCAACAGATGGATTTCGCGCCGTACAGCGGCGAGCGGCTCGGGCAGTTGCTGCGGCATCGCCGCGCGCGCCATGATCGCTGCGTGCGAGGCATGGCCGAAGGCCCAGACCCGGCGCAGGAAGCGGTAGGCGCCCTCGACGCCCGAGTCGGACCATTCCAGCGTCTGTTCCGGAGGCGAGGCGAACATCATGAAGAAGCGCGCGGTGTCGGCGCCGAATTCGTCGATCAGGGACTGCGGGTCGACGCCGTTGCGCTTGGATTTCGACATGGTGCCGACGCCGCCGTAATCGACCGGCTGGCCGTCGGCCTTCGAGGTCGCGCCGATGACGTGGCCGCCTTCATCGCGTTTGAGATCGACTTCTTCCGGCGCGAAGTATTCGATGCCGCCCTTGTCGGTGCGGCGCGAGAAGATGTGGTTGAGCACCATGCCCTGGGTCAGGAGGTTGGCGAATGGCTCGTCGTAGTTGACCAGCCCCAGGTCGCGCATCACCTTGGTCCAGAAGCGCGAGTAGAGCAGATGCAGGATCGCGTGCTCGATGCCGCCGATGTACTGGTCGGCCGGCATCCAGTGGTTGCTGCCGGCATCGACCATGGCCGAGTTCGCCGCGCGCGTGGTCGGATCGACGCAGTAGCGCGCGTAGTACCAGCTCGAATCGACGAAGGTGTCCATGGTGTCGGTTTCACGCTTGGCCGGCTTGCCGCACCTGGGACAAGCGCAGTTCACGAAGTCGGCGCGCTTCGCCAGCGGATTGCCCGAGCCGTCGGGCACGCAGTCTTCGGGCAGCTTGACCGGCAGCTGGTCGTCGGGTACCGGCACGGTGCCGCAGGTTTCACAGTGGATCAGCGGAATCGGGCAGCCCCAGTAACGCTGGCGCGAAACGCCCCAGTCGCGCAGGCGGTACTGCACCTGGGCCGCGCCGAGGCCCTTGGCCGAGAGGTCGGCGGCGATCGACGCGGTGGCCGCTTCGAGGCCGAGCCCGTCGTACTTGCCCGAATTCACGCAGCGCCCGCGCTGCTTGTCGGCATACCACTCCTGCCAGCCGTCGAGAGAAAAGTTCTCGCCGTCAACGGCGATGACCTGCCTGATCGCCAGGCCGTACTTTTTCGCGAATTCGAAATCGCGTTCGTCATGGGCCGGCACGGCCATCACCGCACCTTCGCCGTAGCTCATCAGCACATAGTTGCCGACCCAGACCTCGACCTTCTCGCCGGTCAGCGGGTGGTCGACCAAGATGCCGGTCGGCATGCCCTTCTTTTCCATGGTCGCCATGTCGGCTTCCATGACCGAGCCATGCTTGCATTCGTCGATGAAGGCGGCGAGCTGCGGGTTGGTCTTCGCGGCATGGGTCGCCAGCGGATGCTCGGCGGCGACGGCGCAGAAGGTGACGCCCATGATGGTGTCGGCGCGCGTGGTAAATACCCACAGCTTCTCTTGCTTGCCGTCCAGTTCGTAGGGAAAGGCGAAGCGCACGCCGGTGCTCTTGCCGATCCAGTTGGCCTGCATGGTCTTGACCCGCTCCGGCCAGCCCGGCAGCGTGTCCAATGCGGAAAGCAGTTCGTCGGCGTATTTCGTTATGGCCAGGTAATAGCCGGGGATCTCGCGCTTCTCGACCACCGCGCCGGTGCGCCAGCCGCGGCCTTCGATGACCTGTTCGTTGGCCAGCACGGTCTGGTCCACCGGATCCCAGTTCACCACCTGGGTCTTCTTGTAGGCGATGCCCTTTTCCAGCATGCGCAGGAACAGCCACTGGTTCCACTTGTAGTACTCCGGCGCGCAGGTCGCCAGTTCGCGCTCCCAGTCGAGGGCAAAGCCCAGCGACTGGAGCTGCTTTTTCATGTAGGCGATGTTGTCCCAGGTCCACTGCGCCGGCGGCACCTTGTTCTGCATCGCGGCGTTCTCGGCGGGCAGGCCGAAGGCATCCCAGCCCATGGGCTGCAGCACGTTGTAGCCCTTCATCCGGTGGTAGCGGGAGAGCACATCGCCGATGGTATAGTTTCGCACGTGCCCCATGTGCAGCTTGCCCGACGGGTAGGGAAACATCGACAGGCAGTAGTACTTCGGCTTGGCGGAATTCTCTACGGCGCGAAAGGCCTGCGTGGTGTTCCAGTGGGCCTGTGCGGCCTGCTCGATTTCGGTCGGAAGATATTTTTCCTGCATGGCCGGGGCGTCTTTTTTGAATGCTGGCAAAGGGCGGAATTATACCCGCCACGTCTTGCTGAAAGGATTCGGATGCGACTGCTGAACCGCCTCTTCGCCGCGCTTGCCACTGGCATCCTGCTGCAATCCGCCGCCTGGGCGGTGGCTCCCGCAACTGTGGAGATCGTGCAATCGCCGGCCTGGCGCGATCGTGGCGGCTTCACGGTACCGCTGGCCGCGGGCATGCAGTTGCAGAGCGGCGACGTGGTGCGCACTGGCCCGGGTGCCCGCGCCTATCTGATGCTGGCGGAGGGCAGCCGGGTCAAGCTGGGCGAAGCCGCTCAATTCAGCCTGCATTCGCGCAGCCTGCAGCCGGAACGATTTTTTCGCGGCGCGCTCGATGTCCTGAGCGGACCCTTCCGCTTCACCACCGGCAGGCTGAAGAGGGCGCTGCCGCGCGAGCTGGCGATCCGCGTCGGGACCGCCACCATCGGGATTCGCGGCACCGACCTGTGGGGCAGGACGGACAAGGACGGCGATCTGGTGGCCCTGCTCGAAGGCCGCATCGAAATCACGCGCGCCGGACAGACCACCGAAATGGCGCAGCCGATGACGTATTACGATGCACCGCGCGGCCAGGCGGCGGCGGTCAAGACACTCGATCCGGAAGTCTTCAGGATGCTCGCGCGGCAGACCGAGATTCTTCCCGGCGATGGCGCGGCGCAGGCGAAGGGGCGCTGGCATGTGCGGGCAGGTTCGGCATCCGGCCAGGAAGCGGCGCTGGAGCTCTACGACCGCGTGCGCGACGCCGGGTTTGCCGCGCGCGTGCGGCCGCGTGCGGCTGAAGGCGGGGGTTGGCGCTACGAGGTGTTGCTGCCCGGATTTGCCAGCGCGGCAGAAGCCGAACTTGCGGCGGCGCGCCTGAAGGCGGCTACCGGCCTGAATCCAGGCGTCGGGCGCTAGCCGAGCTGTTGCTGCTGCTGACGCGCAGCCGAACTGACCAGGCGCCAGCCGCGCGCGGTCAGCGCCGAGCCTTGCTGCGCCACTTGCATCGAAACTGCCCAGAAGCGTGCCTGGGCGCGCGCCCATGGCCGCCAGCCGAAGGAGGCGGCGTCTTCGCGCAGGGATTCCGCGGCGACCAGTTCCAGCAGGCGATCGACGGCCAGCTTGAAATAGGCGGACGAGTCTCTTGCGGCGCGCTGCGCGGCCCAGCGCTCGGCGTCGTGCCACAGCACGGTGGCCCTCGCGTTGGTAATGCCGGCTTTTTTTGCCAGCCAGGGCAGTAGTTTCGGTGTTTTCGGTTTGGTTCTCATGCGGTTCTCCTGTCTTTCGGCCCACCCCAGCCTTGTGAGCCGGGGCGAGCCTTCTTGCACACAATGTGTATTGCATTGCAGCATGAGGGATTCTACAGGCTAGATATGGGCGAGGCACTCTAAACCCTATTAAATTGATGCAGCGCAATAAGCTTCTTTGCGGTCACCGGATCCGGCCCGGGTCGCCCCGGTTAGCGCTTACTGCGGGCGGTGTCGTTGCGGCGCGGCCGATATAATCAATCTTCCATCCGCCGGCCTGATCCATGACCCCCCTGCTCGACCATCTCAACGCGCCGCAACTGGCGGCCGTCACGCTGCCACCGGCCCATGCCCTGATCCTCGCCGGCGCGGGGTCCGGCAAGACACGGGTGCTGACCACGCGCATCGCCTGGCTGATTTCGACCGGACAGGTCTCGCCGCCCGGCGTGCTGGCGGTGACCTTCACCAACAAGGCGGCCAAGGAAATGCAGTCGCGCCTGGCCGCCATGCTGCCGATCAACGTCAGGGGCATGTGGATCGGCACCTTCCACGGCCTCTGCAACCGCCTGCTGCGCGCCCACTACCGCGACGCCGGGCTGCCGCAACTGTTCCAGATCCTCGACTCGGCCGACCAGCAGGCCTCGGTCAAGCGCCTGCTGAAATCGCTGAACGTCGACGACGAAAAGTTTCCGCCGCGCGAGCTGTGCCACTTCATCAACGCACAGAAGGAGCAGGGTTTGCGTGCCGCCGCGGTCGAAGCCTGGGACGACTGGGCGAAGAAGCGCGTCGCGCTCTATGAGGCGTATGAAGCCCAGTGCCAGCGCGAAGGCGTGGTCGATTTCGCCGAACTGCTGCTGCGCTCCTACGAACTGCTGGAGCGCAACGAGCCGCTGCGCCGGCATTACCAGGAGCGCTTCCGCCACGTCCTGGTCGACGAGTTTCAAGATACCAACAAGCTTCAGTACCGCTGGCTAAAATTGTTGGCCGGTGGCGGTGCGGCCCTGTTCTGCGTCGGCGACGACGACCAGTCGATCTACGCCTTTCGCGGCGCCGACGTCGGCAACATGGCCGACTTCGAGCGCGAGTTCAAGGTGCAGAACCTGATCCGCCTCGAACAGAACTACCGCTCGCACGGCAACATCCTCGATGCGGCCAACGCCATCATCAAGAACAATCCCTCGCGCCTGGGCAAGAATCTGTGGACCGAGGCCGGCAGCGGCGAACCGATCCGGATTTACGAGTCCTATTCCGACGGCGACGAGGCGCGCTGGATCGTCGAGGAGGTCAGGGCCCTGCAGCGCGACGGCCACACCCGCGCCGAAATCGCGCTGCTGTATCGCAGCAACGCCCAGTCCCGCGCGTTGGAACATGCGCTGTTCAACGCCGGCCTGCCCTACCGCGTGTATGGCGGCCTGCGCTTTTTCGAGCGCGCCGAGGTCAAGCATGCGCTGGCCTACCTGCGCCTGATCGCCAATACCGAGGACGACACCGCGTTTGCCCGCGTCGTGAATTTCCCGGCGCGCGGCATCGGCGCGCGCAGCCTGGAAAACCTGCAGGATGCGGCCAAGGCGGCCGGCAGCAGCCTGCATGCGGCGATTTCGCAGGTCGGCGGCAAGGGTGGCACTTCGCTGGCCGGTTTCGCGCAACTGATCGTCAAGTTGCGTGAAGCCGCGCACCTGCCGCTGCCGGAACTGGTCGATCATGTCATCGAACTCTCCGGCCTGCGCGCCCATTACCAGAACGAGAAGGAGGGCCAGGAGCGGCTGGACAACCTCGATGAGCTGATCAACGCCGCGGCCAGTTTCGTCGCCGAGGAAGGCACGCCCAACCAGGACGGCGAGATCACCGGCGAGTTCGGCAACGACCTGTCCTCGTTTTTGGCCCACGCCTCGCTCGAAGCCGGCGAGCACCAGGCCGGCGAGGGCGACGACGCGCTGCAACTGATGACCGTGCATTCGGCCAAGGGCCTCGAATTCAACGTAGTCTTCATCAGCGGCCTCGAGGACGGCCTGTTCCCGCACGAAAACGCCGTTTCACCGCGTTTCGGCGGACACTTACCTGCGCAGCAGGTTGGTGGTAGCCAGAACTCGATGAACGAGGACAAGGGCCTCGAAGAAGAACGGCGCCTGATGTACGTCGCCGTCACCCGCGCGCGCCAGCGGCTGTACCTGAGCTTCGCCCAGACCCGCATGCTGCACGGCCAGACGCGCTACAACCTGCCCTCGCGCTTCGTCGACGAAGTGCCCGAGGAGCTGGTCAAATGGCTGACCCCGCGCGCCGGCAAGGGCGGTTTCGCCGTACCGTCAGCGCCGACTTTCCAACGCACGCCGCGTCGCAGCGAGTCGTCATCTGGCAGCGGATTTCGCATCGGCCAGACCGTGATGCATGCAAAATTCGGCCTCGGTGTCATCATCAATGCCGAAGGCGGCGGCAGCGATGCGCGCGTACAGGTCAATTTCGGTAATGCCGGCATCAAGTGGCTGGCGCTCTCCGTCGCCAAACTGGAGGCAGCATGAATTCTCTCGAAGCCAACGGCATCACCATCCACTACACCATCGAAGGCAGCGGCCCCTGGGTCACGCTGTCGCATTCGCTGACCACCGATTTATCCATGTGGGATGAACTCGCCGTGGCGCTGGCGCCGACTTTCACGGTGCTGCGCTACGACACGCGCGGCCACGGCAAAAGCAGCGCGCCGGACGGCGCCTACAGCTTTGAACAGCTCGCCGCCGACGTACTGGGCCTGCTCGATGCGCTAAAGATTGAACATACCCACTTCGTCGGCCTCTCGATGGGCGGCATGATCGGCCAGCATCTGGCGCTGCAGGCGCCGCAGCGACTGGACAAGCTGGTGATCGCCAATTCCACCAGCCGCATCCCGCCCGAAGCCGCCGCGATCTGGGACGAGCGCATCGCCCAGGCGCGGGCCCAGGGCACCGCGGCGCTGGCCGAGGCCACGCTGACCCGCTGGTTCACCCCCGCTTTCCGCAGCGCGCGGCCCGATCTCATGGCGCGCATCGCGGCATTAATCGCGGCCACGCCGGTCGCCGGCTACGTCGGTTGCGCCGAGGCCATCCGGCGCCTCGACCTCACCGACCACTTGCCGGCGATTGCCAGGCCGACGCTGGTCGTCGTCGGCGCCGACGATCCGGGCACGCCGCCGGCCGCCAGTGAAGTCATCGCGGCGGGGATCCCCGGTGCGCGGCTGGAAATAATTCCATCGGCTTCGCATCTTTCCTGCATCGAACAGCCGGAGCTATTCAACCGGCTCATCCGCGACTTTCTGGAGGATTGAAAATGGACTTGGGCATCCATAACCGCAGCGCACTGGTGTGCGCATCGAGCAAGGGGCTGGGCCGCGGCTGCGCGTTTGCGCTGGCGCGCGAGGGCGTCGCCGTGACGCTGGTGGCGCGCGGCGCCGAGGCGCTGGAAAGAACCGCCGCGCAAATCCGCGCGGCGACCGGTGTCGAAGTGCTGACCGTAGCCGCCGACATCGTCACCGCACAAGGGCGCGCGGCGGCGCTGGCCGCCTGCCCGGCGCCGGACATATTGGTCAACAACGCCGGCGGCCCACCGCCCGGCGATTTCCGCAACTGGTCGCGCGAGGACTGGCTGGCCGCGCTCGATGCCAACATGCTGACACCGATCGAGCTGATCAAGGCTACGGTCGACGGCATGATCGCGCGCAAGTTCGGCCGCATCGTGAATATCACCTCGGGCGCAGTCAAGGCGCCGATCGACGTGCTGGGCCTGTCCAACGGCGCGCGCTCCGGTCTCACCGGCTTCGTCGCCGGCCTGTCGCGCAAGACCGTGGCGCACAACGTCACCATCAACAACCTGCTGCCCGGCTTCTTCGATACCGACCGCATCGCCACGGTGATCGGCGGCCAGGCCAAGGCGCGCAATGTTCCCTACGAACAGGTGCTGGCCGAGCGCGTGGCGACGATTCCGGCCGGGCGCATCGGCAATCCCGAGGAATTCGGCGCCGCCTGCGCCTGGTTGTGCTCGACCCAGGCCGGCTTCATCACCGGTCAGAACTGGCTGCTCGACGGCGGCGCCTATCCCGGAACTTTCTAGCGGCATGCCGCTTGTACCTGACTTGGAGTGAACATGCCCGGCCTGCTCAACACCGTCGATCCCGATGGACTGCTCGAATATTCCGTGGTCTATACCGATCGCGCCCTCAACCACATGTCGAAGGCCTTCCAGGGCGTGATGCGCGACATCTCGGCCAGCCTCAAACAGGTCTATGGCGCCAGCGCCGTGGCCGTGGTGCCGGGCGGCGGCACTTTCGCCATGGAAGCGGTGGCGCGCCAGTTCGCCGGCGGCCGGCGCTGCCTGGTGCTGCGCAATGGCTGGTTCAGCTTCCGCTGGTCGCAGATTCTCGACATGGGCCGCATTGCGGCCGGCACCGAGGTACTCAAGGCGCGCCGCAGCAGCGCGAGTGCGCAGGCGCCGTTCGTTCCGGCGCCGATAGACGACGTGGTCGCCGCGATCCGCGCGCAGCGTCCGGAGGTGGTATTCGCACCGCATGTCGAAACCGCCTCCGGCATTCTGTTGCCCGATGATTACCTGCGCTCTGTGGCCGCTGCGGTGCGCGAGGTCGATGGGCTGTTCGTGCTCGACTGCATTGCCTCCGGCGCGCTCTGGGTGGATATGCGCGCGATGGGGGTCGACGTCCTGATCAGTGCGCCGCAGAAGGGCTGGAGCGGCCCGTCCTGCGCCGGCTTGGTGATGCTCGGCGAGCGGGCGCTGGCGCGCATCGGCGCGACGGAAAGCAGCAGCTTCGCCTGCGACCTGAAGAAGTGGTTGCAGATCATGCAGGCCTACGAAAACGGCGGCCATGCCTACCACGCCACGCTGCCCACCGATGCCTTGCGCCGCGTGCGCGATGCGATGCGCGAGACCGAAGCCCACGGCCTCGAACTGGCCCGCGACCAGCAATGGCAGCTCGGCCGGCAGGTGCGCGCGCTGCTGGTCGAGCGCGGCTTCGCCAGCGTTGCGGGCGCGGGCTTCGAGGCGCCCGGCGTGGTGGTCAGCTACACCAGCGATGCCGAGATCCAGTCGGCGAAAAAGTTCGTCGACCTGGGGCTGCAGGCGGCGGCCGGCGTTCCCCTGCAATGCGACGAACCAGCCGATTTCCGCAGCTTCCGCATCGGCCTGTTCGGCCTCGACAAGCTGGGCAATGTCGCGCGTACCGTCGCCACGCTGAAGGACGCGCTGGATCGTCTGGCCTGAGCGGGACCGTCAAGGCGCCGTATCGCCGGCGCCGACTCTTGATGTTCCGTCCCCGGATCAAGTCCGGGGCAGGCTATTCCGGCGATCGGTTTCGTCATTCCCGCGCCGGCGGAAATCCAGGCTTGCAGTGGCTTGCCGGGATTCGCCCCGGCGGGCGAGGTGCGCATTGCAATTTCATCGACGCGCGCCTGCGCGGTTTATTCGAGCCTGGCACCCTTCTCGGTCAGCAAGGCGCGCAGCACCGAACGATGGCAGTGCGCTTCGTCTTCGCAGTAGCAGCCGACCGAAAAGTTGCTGTGTTGCGAAAGCGCAGCAAGCAGGTCGATGCTGCGGCTGGCGTCGGGCGTGGACATTTCGGCCCGGTACTTCCTGCTGAACGCAGCCCACTGGGCCGGCGTCGTAGCTTGCTGCCCGAGCTTCATGGTCTCGACGCTCGGCGCCAGATTGGGAAACCAGACGTCGTACCAGTTGCCCGAGGCGAACTCGGATTTCGGCACGCCGCGCGGCGGGCGGCGCACAGTGCCGATGCGAGTGCCTTCGTCCTTGTTGCGGGGAGTGCCGAGCCTGACAATTCGAACGACCATCGCTGCCTCCTGGTTGGTTGCCGTCAGGGGCATTTTACGTAAGGCCGTCAGCACGCCTGAAGCGCCGTAGCGCCAGCGCCGACTTTCGGGTTTCCGGGTTTCGAAAGGCTTGCCGGGGCGAGTCCCGGCAAGCCTTTCGATTCCACAAGAGTCGGCGCTGGTGATACGGCGAAATGCCGTCAAAACGCGACCAGCTTGAATTTCAGGCGCTTCGCGTTCTTCACCATCACTTCATCGAGCGTCGCCACGCCCTTGGCCTTCGCCTCCAGCGCGGCAGCGAGGTGCAGCGAATCTCCGGCGCGCAGATTCGATGCGATATCCAGCGACAGAATCGCCGCGCGATGGAATGTGGCGGGTTCGACGGGAAGCAGGAACAGGTCGCCGGCGCACATGCGTTCGAACTGTCGCCATGCCGTTTGCGCCTCGGCTTCGTCGATCTGCCCGGTGCGTTGTTTGATGCCGAGGGCGCTGGCGAACTCGGAGACGCACCATGCGGCGGAAACGAGTTCATCGGCGCATGCAGCGTACCAGCGGGAAACATCGGCACTCTTGGCTTCCCGCGTGTGCAGTGCGACCAGCACGCTGGTATCGACGTACAACATCAGTAACGCGCGCCGCGTCGC
Organism: Sulfuritalea sp.; assembly: GCA_022842325.1. Lineage (GTDB taxonomy): Bacteria > Pseudomonadota > Gammaproteobacteria > Burkholderiales > Rhodocyclaceae > Sulfuritalea. The sequence goes on from JALHPU010000008.1 coordinate 58,835, forward strand.
AATTCGTCTATCACCGATGTTCCCATTGGCATGGCGTCGCGTGTTTTCGCGAGTTCCTGCGCAAAGCTCTTCCGGTTCCAACGCGAAGGACGAATGGCGATCCCGCCATCCACGGTCAAACCGGCCTCGACGCTGTCGCCTTCCTTGATGCCGATACGTCGCGCATAGTCGGCGGGAATGCGCAGGGCCAGGCTATTGCCCCAACGTGCGATGTTCAGGTTCATGATGGCGCCCTTATGGATATACGGATATGTGTATCCATTGTAGGCGTAATTGCGAAACGCGCAAGCCGGATTTTGCCGGCCCGGCAGGTGATCAGGCGCGCTTCTTGGAAGCCGCCTTGGCCCGCGCCTTCTTCGCCGCCTGCAGTTCGTCGAACAGCGCGCCGAACTCCAGCGCCAGCTTGTGGCTGCGGTCGAGGTGGATCATCGGCTTGGCCTGCTGGTGCGATTCCTTGATCTTGACCGAGGACGAGAGGAAGGAGTCCAGCACCGGCAGGCCTTCCTTGCGCAGCTCGTCGATGATCTGCTGCGGCAGCGTGGCGCGGGCCTGGAACTGGTTGATGACGATGCCTTCGACTTCGAGGCCGGCGTTGTGGTCGGCGCGGATTTCGTTGACGTTATCCATCAGCGTGTAGAGCGCGCGGCGGGCGAATTCGTCGCAGTCGAAGGGGATCAGGCAGGCGTCGGCGGCGATCAGCGCCGAGCGGGTGTAGAAGTGCAGCGCCGGCGGCGTGTCGATCCAGATTTCATCATAGCCTTCGAGCGCATCAAGCGCCTCGCGCAGCTTGTAGATCTTGTAGCGCGATTCGAGCTTGGCCTGCAGTTCTTCCAGCGCCGGGCCGGAAGGCAGGATGGAGAGGTTCGCGAAGGGCGTCGCGGTGATGAAATCCTCGGTCGGCAGCGGCCGCAGCTTGAAGCTGAGCATCTGGTCGAAGAATTCGTTGGCGGTCAGTTCCAGCTTGGCGGCGGCCGGGCCGAGCAGGTATTGGGTCGAATTGGCCTGCGGATCAAGGTCGATGACCAGGGTGCGGGCACCGCGGGCGGCAGCGATGGCGGCCAGGTTGCAGGTGATGGTGCTTTTGCCGACACCGCCCTTTTGGTTGAATACGACGCGCTTCATGATGCCCCTTTCAAATGAGTGGGCGGATTTTACCGGGGCGCGGGGCCCTCGTGGATTTCCGTAATGGTGCTGTCAGCCTTGCAAGGCTATGATTCCGCGATTCGTCCGTACTCCGGGTACCCGCCATGTCCAAGGAACAAGAGAATCTCTCCGCCGCCGCCCTCGAATACCACGAGTGGCCCACCCCGGGAAAGATCGCCGTGGTGCCGACCAAGGGGCTCACCAACCAGCGCGACCTGGCCCTGGCCTATTCGCCGGGCGTGGCTGCGGCCTGCAACGCCATCGTCGATGATCCGACCTGGGCCAGCCGCCTGACGTCGCGCGCCAACCTGGTCGGCGTGGTGACCAACGGCACCGCGGTGCTGGGCCTGGGCAACATCGGGCCGCTGGCGGCCAAGCCGGTCATGGAGGGCAAGGGCGTGTTGTTCAAGAAGTTCGCCGGCATCGACGTCTTCGACATCGAACTGGCCGAAAACGATGCCGACAAGCTGATCGACATGATCGCGGCCATGGAGCCGACCTTCGGCGGTATCAACCTGGAAGACATCAAGGCGCCGGAGTGTTTCTACATCGAGGCCAAGCTGCGCGAGCGCATGAAGATCCCGGTGTTCCACGACGACCAGCACGGCACGGCGATCGTGGTCGGCGCGGCGATCCTCAACGGCCTGACCCTGATCGGCAAGAAGGTCGAGGAGGTCAAGCTGGTCACCTCCGGCGCCGGCGCCGCGGCGTTGGCCTGCCTCGACCTGCTGGTCAACCTGGGCGTCCGCGTGGAGAACATCTGGGTCACTGACATCGAGGGCGTGGTCTATGTCGGTCGCGAGAAACTGATGGACCCGATCAAGGACCGCTACGCCAAGAGAACCGATGCGCGCACCCTGTCCGACATCATCGAGGGCGCCGACGTGTTCCTCGGCCTCTCCGCCGGCGGCGTGGTCAAGCCGGCGATGGTGGCGAAGATGGCGAAGAACCCGCTGATCCTGGCGCTGGCCAACCCGACGCCGGAAATCACGCCCGAGGAAGTCAAGAGCGTGCGCGACGACGCGATCATCGCCACCGGCCGTTCGGACTACCCGAACCAGGTCAACAACGTGCTCTGCTTCCCCTTCATTTTCCGCGGCGCGCTGGATGCCGGCGCCACCACCATCACCGAGCAGATGAAGCTGGCCGCCGTGCGCGCCATCGCCGAACTGGCCCAGGCCGAAGCCTCCGACGTGGTGGCCATGGCTTATGGCGGCGAGAGCCTGGCCTTCGGCCGCGAATACCTGATCCCGCGCCCCTTCGACCCGCGCCTGATCGTCAAGATCGCCCCGGCCGTGGCCAAGGCTGCCGAGGAATCGGGCGTGGCGACGCGGCCGATCAAGGATTTCGACGCCTACCGCGACAAGCTCAACAGTTTCGTCTATCACTCGGGTTTCGTCATGAAGCCGGTGTTCGCCGCGGCGAAGAAGGAACCGCGCCGCGTCATCTACTGCGAAGGCGAAGACGAGCGCGTGCTGCGCGCGGTGCAGGCGGTACGCGACGAAGGCCTGGCGCAGCCGGTGCTGATCGGCCGTCCCGAGGTGATCGGCATGCGCATCGAGAAGGCCGGCCTGCGCATCGTTGCCGGGCGCGACTTCGAAGTGGTGAATCCGGATTCCGATCCGCGCTACAAGGAGCTGTGGCAGGAATATCACCAGATCATGGGCCGCCAGGGCGTGACGCCGGGCATCGCCAAGCAGGGCCTGCGTTCCGATGCGACGCTGATCGGCACCATGCTGCTCAAACGCGGCTATGTCGATGCCATGCTGTGCGGCGTGGTCGGCCGCCATGCGCAGCACCTCAAGCATGTCAGCGACGTGATCGGCCTCGAGCCGAACGCCAACTGCTTCGCCGCGATGAACATGCTGCTGCTGGCCAGGCACACGCTGTTCCTCTGCGACACCTACGTCAATGAGGATCCCTCGGCCGAGCAGATCGCCGAGATCGCCCTGATGGCGGCCAAGGAAGTACGCCGTTTCGGTCTCGAACCCAAGGTGGCGCTGCTCTCGCATTCCAACTTCGGCAGCCTGCGCTCGGCCTCGGCGCTGAAGATGGCGGCGGCGCGAGCCATCATCGAGGCACGCGCGCCGGGCCTCGAAGTCGATGGCGAAATGCACGGCGACGCCGCCCTGTCGCAGGAAATCCGCGAAAAGCTGTATCCTGACTGTCGCCTGACCGGCGAGGCCAACCTGCTGATCATGCCCAACGTCGATGCGGCGAACATTTCCTTCAACCTGATCAAGGCCACCTCGGGCGATGGCATCACGGTCGGCCCGGTGCTGCTCGGCGCGGCCAAGCCGGTGCATATCCTGACCGCCACGGCGACGGTGCGCCGCCTGGTGAACATGACGGCGCTGGCGGTGGTGGACGCCAATCACCTGCGCGAGAAGTCGGGCGGCTGAAGCTCACGGCGCCTGCCGTCGGCGAGTTTTCCGCTGCACGGAATGAGTGCTTCCAGGTGCGCCGCATGCGCGCGGCGGCGCCGGCCGCAGACCTGGATTTCTGTTGATGGGAGCGCCAGTTTAGATTAGCCTGCCAGGCGACGGAAACAACCCGGGCGGCTCGCCGTCGTCGAATCGCCACTGATCGAGAGGCAGACATGAAAGCTGCGGAAGTCCCCGCCAACGAAGCGCAACGACTGGCGGCGCTGGATTCGCTGGACCTGCTGTTCACGCCAAGCGAGGAGCGCTTCGATCGCATTACGCGCATCGCGGCCCGCGTGCTGGGCATGCCCATCGCGCTGGTGAGCCTGGTGGCCCGCGATGTCCAGTGGTTCAAGTCGGCCCACGGCCTGGACGCCACCGAAACGCCGCGGGACATCTCGTTCTGCGGTCATGCGATCCACGACGACGAAACCTTCGTCGTCGGCGATGCGGCGAAAGACGAGCGCTTCTTCGACAATCCGCTGGTCACCGGCGGGCCGAAGATTCGTTTCTATGCAGGACATCCGATTCATGGCATCGACGGCGATCGGGTCGGTACGCTGTGCGTCATCGACCGCGCTCCGAAGGCTCTTAGCGCGGATCAACTCGGGGTATTGCAGGATCTCGCCGCGATCGCCGAATCCGAGTTGCAGCGCGGACAACTGAACGATGCCCAGCGCGAACTGGTCCGAAAAATGGACGAACTGACGCTGAGGGCTTCGGTCGACGGACTTACGCGTGTCTGGAATCGGTCGGCGATCATGGAACTGCTGAGTGCGGAACTCAAGCGCGCCAAGCGCGGAATGCCGGTCTGCCTGGCGATGATCGACGTCGACCACTTCAAGAAGGTGAACGATACCTACGGGCATCCGGCGGGAGACGCGGTGCTGGTCGAAGTGGCGGCGCGCATCCGCAGGGCCCTGCGCGAGTACGATTCGGTCGGCCGCTACGGCGGCGAAGAGTTCGTCGCCATCATGAGCAACGCCAGCCTCATCCCTTCGATGAAGCTTTGCCACCGAATTCGACTGTCGATCGAAAAGGAAGCAATCGCAACACCGGCCGGACCGGTGAATGTGACCGTCAGCGTCGGTCTGGTACAGAGCGACCCGAAGTCGGCCGACCGGGACCGCCTCATCGGAGCCGCGGATGCGGCCCTGTATCGGGCCAAGAAGAAAGGGCGCAACTGCCTTGAAATCGGCAAGCTCGACGTGCCTGCGTGATTGCCTTGCCGGCCGTTGCCATCGTCGGGCGCGAATGGATCGGCCGTCGCGGGGCATGACAGCCGCCACCTGCATTGGAGCCTGAAAAGGCGGTGGTTTGGCGGCGGTCGGGGGTCTGGCACGCTCCGCACCCGGGCATGGCGTGTCGCACAGGCGAGCGCCATGGTTGAAATTTCCCGCGGGGCAGGGTAGCTTGCGTCCCTTCACGTCCGCAAACCCCAAGGAGACACCATGAGCCACGCCATCCGCTTTCATACCCCAGGCGGTCCCGAAGTGCTGCGCTGGGAAGAAGCCGGCGTTGGCGACACGGCGCCCAGCGAGGCGCGCGTGCGGCATCATGCCGTCGGCCTCAATTACATCGACATCTATCACCGCACCGGTGCTTATCCGCTGCCCATGCCGTCCGGTATCGGCCTCGAAGGCGCCGGCGTGGTCGAGGCAGTGGGCAGCGCGGTGACCGAGCTCAAGGTCGGCGACCGCGTCGCCTATGCCGGCGGCCCGGTCGGCGCCTATGCCGAACTGCGCAACATGCCGGCCGACCGCCTGGTCAAGCTGCCCGACGCGATCGACTTCAGGACCGGCGCGGCGATGATGCTGCAGGGCATGACCGCGCAATACCTGCTGCGCCGTACCTGCCCGGTGCAGGCCGGCGACACGATATTGATCCATGCCGCGGCCGGCGGCGTCGGCCTGATTGTTTGCCAGTGGGCCCGGGCGCTGGGCGTGACGGTGATCGGCACCGTCGGTTCCGACGAGAAAGCCGCGCTGGCCAAGGCTCACGGTTGCGACCATACGATCATCTACACGCGCGAAAACTTCGTCGAGCGGGTCAAGGAAATCACCGGGGGCAAGGGCGTGCGCGTGGTATACGACTCGATCGGCAAGGATACCTTCACGGGTTCGCTCGACTGCCTGCGCCCGCTGGGCATGATGGTGCTGTTCGGTGCCGCCTCGGGCCCGGCGCCGCTGTTCGATACCGGCGAACTGGCCAGGCGCGGTTCGCTGTTCCTGACCCGGCCGACGCTGTTCACCTACATCGCGCAGCGCGCCGACCTGTTGGCGATTTCCGGCGAATTGTTCGACGTCGTCACCAGCGGCAAGGTGAAGATCGAGGTCAACCAGACCTATGCGCTGAAGGATGCGGCGCAGGCGCAGATCGATCTGGTCGCGCGCAAGACCACGGGCTCGACGGTGCTGATACCCTAGGCCAATGGAATCCTTCCTGATCGCCAACCCCAAGGGCGGCGTGGGCAAGTCCACGCTGGCGACCAACCTCGCCGGCTTCTTCGCCCGGCAGGGCAAGCGCGTCATGCTCGGCGACATCGACCGCCAGCAATCCTCGCGCGAATGGCTCAGGCTGCGCTCGCCGGCGCTGCCGCGGATAGCCACTTGGGACATCGAGCCCGATCAGCCGGCCCGGCCGCCGAAGGACACCACCCATGTGGTGCTCGATACTCCGGCCGGCTTGCACGGCAGGAAGCTGGCCCAGGTGCTGAAGCTGGTCAGGCGCGTGATCGTGCCGCTGCAGCCGTCGATTTTCGACATACTCGCGACACGGCATTTTCTCGACCAGTTGTTCGAAGAGAAGGAAATCCGCAGGCACGAGGCCTTTGTCGCCATCGTCGCCATGCGCGTCGATGCGCGCACGCGCGCCGCGGCTGAACTGGAGCGTTTTCTCGACGGCACCGGCCTGCCGGTGGTGGCGCATTTGCGCGATACGCAGAACTACGTGCAGGCCGCCGCGCACGGCATGACCATCTTCGAAATGCCGGCGAGCCGCGCGGAAAAAGACCTCGAGCAGTGGCGTCCGCTGCTGGACTGGGTGCAGCGGCCGGTTTGATCCGGCACGCTGCAAGCCTTGCAGCGCAATGGTTGCGGTTATGCCCGAATATGCGCCTTTGATCTGCCCGGCATGTCGGGCGCCGGGCAACGCGCTAGAATCATCTTCAATATGGCTTTCCGTCAACCTTGGAGAAAATCATGAAGCGCTATAGCGTGATGCTGCTGGCGATTCCGCTTGCGATTGGTGCGACCGCCCTGCAGGCCGCCGAAAAGGCCGCCGCTGGTGCTGCAACGCCGTCGGCAGTTGCCGCCGCCGATCGCAGTCCGGAAGCCGTGGTGAATTCGCAATGCATCGAATGCCATGGCTCGGGCAAGAAGCACGCGCCGCGCATCGATGATCGCGAGGATTGGACCAAGCGTGCCAGCAAGGGTCTGGATGCGCTGGCGCTTGGCGCCATACGCGGCCACCATGGCATGCCTGCGCGCGGTGGTCGTCCCGACCTGACCGATGCCGAGTTCAAGGCCGCCATTTTCCACATGTTTACCCGGGCCGTCACGGCTCCGGCGAAGAAGTAGCACGGCCGGTAGCGGCGGCGCCGGGCCTGGACGGGCCACGCGCCGCCTGGGCAGGTGCCAGGCATCTGCGGCGTGGAAATGAACATGCCCCGCGGCGGACGGCGGAGTAAAATCTGCGAGCCATGTCCGCCCCGTCGTCCCTCCCGAAGTTCGTCCATCTCCGGCTTCACAGCGAATACTCGATCACCGATGGCCTGACGCGCATCGATGAGGCAATCGCGCAGGCGGCGGCCGACGGGCAGCCGGCGCTGGCGCTGACCGACCTGGCCAACCTGTTCGGCATGGTCAAGTTCTACACTGCCGCCCGCGGCGCCGGCGTCAAGCCGATCATCGGCTGCGACGTGTGGGTTGGCGACGAAGCCGCGGACAAGAACGACGGCCCGGCGCGTTTGCTGCTGTTGGCGAAGGATCGCAGCGGCTACCTGCGCTTGTGCGAACTGCTCTCCGCCGCCTACCTCGCGCCGCGCCGCCACGGCCGCGCCGAAATCACGCGCAACCAGCTCGGGCAGGGCGACAATGCCGGCCTCATCGCGCTGTCGGGCGGGCCGCTGGGCGACATCGGGCAGCTGCTCGCCGCCGGCAAGCCGGACCAGGCTGACGTGCGTGCGGCGGCCTGGGCGCGGCTCTTTCCAGGCGCCTATTACATCGAGGTGCAGCGTCCATCCGGCCGCGACGGCGCCGCAGCGGCCGAAGTGCTGGTGGCGGCCAGCGTCGATCTCGCAGCGCGTCTCGGCCTGCCGCTGGTGGCGACGCACCCGGTGCAGTTCATCCAGCGCGACCACTTCAAGGCGCACGAGGCGCGGGTCTGCATCGCCGAGGGCTATGTGCTGGGCGACACCCGGCGGCCGAAGCGCTTCAGCGCGGAGCAGTACTTCAAGACCCAGGCCGAGATGGCCGAGCTGTTCGCCGACCTGCCCGAGGCCTTGCAGAACTCGGTGGAAATCGCCCGTCGCTGCAACCTCACGGTGGAACTGGGCAAGAGCCGCCTGCCGGATTTTCCGACGCCCGCCGGCGAACCGCTGGAGGCCTTTCTTGCCAGCGAGTCGCATGCCGGACTGGTACGGCGCATGGAACTGCTCTACCCCGATGCCGCGGAGCGCGAAAGGCAGCGCCAGACCTATGTCGAGCGCCTCGATTTCGAGATCGCGACCATCATCAAGATGGGCTTTCCCGGCTATTTCCTGATCGTCGCCGACTTCATCAACTGGGCCAAGCACAACGGCGTGCCGGTGGGCCCCGGGCGTGGCTCCGGCGCAGGTTCGCTGGTGGCCTACAGCCTGGGCATCACCGACCTCGATCCGCTGCGCTATGACCTGCTGTTCGAGCGCTTCCTGAATCCCGAACGGGTTTCGATGCCGGACTTCGACATCGACTTCTGCCAGGAAGGGCGCGACCGCGTCATCGATTACGTCAAGAACAAGTACGGCGCGCATGCCGTGTCGCAGATCGTGACTTTCGGCACCATGGCGGCCAAGGCGGTGATCCGCGACGTTGGTCGCGTGCTCGACCTCGGCTTCAATTTCGTCGACCAGTTCGCCAAGCTGATTCCCAACGAACTAGGCATCACGCTGGACGATGCGCTGGCGAAGGAGCCGGCGATCCGCGCCCGCATCGACAGCGAGGAGGAAGTCGCCGAGCTCTGGGCCCTGGCGCTGAAGCTCGAGGGACTCGCGCGCAACGTCGGCATGCATGCCGGTGGCGTATTGATCGCGCCGGGCAAGCTGACCGACTTTTGCCCGCTGTATTCGCCGGACGGGGTCAGTTCGGTGGTGTCGCAGTTCGACAAGGACGACGTCGAGAAGGCGGGCCTGGTCAAGTTCGACTTCCTCGGCCTGCGCACCCTGACCATTCTCGACGAGGCGGTGCGCCTGGCGAAGGAGGTCGAAGGCGTGGACATCGATCTGGCCACGCTGCCGCTCGACGATCGCGCCACCTATGACACCGTGTTCAAGACCGCCAATACCACGGCGGTGTTCCAGTTCGAATCCGGCGGCATGAAGGACACCCTGGTGCAGGCGCGGCCGGACCGGCTGGAAGACCTGATCGCGCTGAACGCCCTGTACCGTCCCGGGCCGATGGACTTCATTCCGACCTTCATCGCCAGAAAGCACGGCCGTGAACGCGTGGTCTATCCGCACCCCGGCCTGGAACCGGTGCTGGCCAATACCTACGGCATCATGGTGTACCAGGAGCAGGTAATGCAGACGGCACAGGTGGCGGCCGGCTACAGCCTGGGTGGCGCCGACCTCTTGCGCCGTGCCATGGGCAAGAAGAAGAAGGAGGAGATGGACCAGCAGCGCGCCGTGTTCGTCGAAGGCGCCGGGCGCAACGACATCGGCGCCGAGCAGGCCAACGAAATCTTCGACGTCATGGAGAAGTTCGCCGGCTACGGTTTCAACAAGTCTCACGCCGCCGCCTACTCGCTGGTGGCCTACCACACCGGCTGGCTCAAGTGCCATCACCCGGCGGCCTTCGCTGCGGCGACGCTGTCGTCGGAAATGGCCAACACCGACAAGGTGCAGTTCTTCTACAAGGACGCCATCGACAACGGCCTGGTCTTTCTGCCGCCCGACATCAACCACAGCGGCATTCGCTTCCGCCCGGTGGATGGCAAGACCATCCGCTACGGGCTCGGTGCGATCAAGGGTACCGGCGAGGCGGCGCTGTCGGTGATCCTGAAAGCCCGGGATGCTGGCGGGCCCTTCCGCGACCTGTTCGATTTCTGCCGCCGCATCGACAAGCGCGTGGTGAATCGGCGCGTGATCGAGGCACTGATCCGCGCCGGCGCGTTCGACGGCATAGATGATCATCGCGCCAAGCTGCTGGCGTCAACCGGCATCGCCCTCGAAGCCGCCGAGCAGGCGGAGCGCAATGCCATGCAGGGCGGACTGTTCGACATGGGCGCCGGCGCCCAGGAAGACACCGCGCACTATGCGCATCTTGCCAGTGTGCCGCGCTGGAGCGAGCGCGAGCAGCTGATGAACGAAAAGCCGGCGCTCGGTTTCTTCTTTTCCGGCCATCCCTACCATGCCTATGCCGTCGAACTGGGCGCCTTCGTCAAGCGGCGGCTGGGCCAGCTCGAGCCGCAGCGCGAAGCGGTGCTGCTGGCCGGCGTGGTGATGTCCACCCGCACCCAGATGACCCGCCGCGGCAAGATGGCCGTGGTGGTGCTCGACGACGGCAGTACCCAGCTCGAGGTGACGGTGTTCAACGAGCTGTGGGATGCCGAGCGGGCGAAAATCAAGGAAGACGAGTTGCTGCTGGTCGAAGGCAAGGTGCAGAAGGACGACTACAGCGGCGGCCTGCGCATCACTGCCGACAAGCTCTACACCCTGGCCGAGGCGCGCGGCCGCTATGCCCGCGGCCTGCGCCTGACCATGAACGGCGGCTCCGACGCCAAGCGGCTGCAGGCCTTGCTCAGTCCCTTCCGCAACGGCCCCTGCCCGGTACGGCTGAACTATCGCAACGGCGATGCGAGCGCCGAACTGCCGCTGCCCGAAAGCTGGCGCGTCAGGCTCGACGATGCCCTGCTGAGCGGGCTGTCCGCCTGGTTACAGCCCGAGAACGTCAAGGTGCTTTACTCATGATCACGCTGATCGACCATGCACTGCTGGATCAGGTCTGCGCCGAGGCGGCCGTCAGCCCGCGCCGGCGCAAGAACCGCAATCTCCATCCGAGCGACGACCATCCGGCGCATCGCCTGCTCAATGCCATGCAGCCGGATTCCTATATCCCGCCGCATCGCCATCTTGATCCGAACAAGGACGAAACCTTCGTCGTCCTGCGCGGCCTGCTCGGACTGGTGCTGTTCGATGACGCGGGCGGCATCGTGCGCTGCGTGGAAGTCGGCGCTGGTGGTGCGGCGCTCGGCGTCGACATACCGCACGGCACCTGGCACACGGCGGTGGCGCTGGAACCCGATACGGTGTTTCTCGAAGCCAAGGCCGGCCCCTACCTGCCCTTTACCGCCGCAGAAAAAGCGCCCTGGGCGCCGGCGGAAAATAGTGCGGAAGCCGCGCCCTATCTGGCTATGGTGAAAGCGCTGGTGACGCGTTTGCGGACGGCGTGAGCCGGACTCAGGAAACGATGTAGGCGCCGGCGCCGGTGGACAGCAGCTTGCCGTCGGCGCCGCAAAATTCCATGCGCGTGGTGGCCACGCGCGAGCCCAGTCGCAGGACTTCGGCATGCAGTTCGAAGTGGTCGCCGATGCCGGGTCGCAGGTAGTCGATGCGCAGGTCGATGGTGCCCAGCTTGCCGAAGCGGTGCAGGCGCTGCGCCGGCGCCTCGTCCATGTGGCGCGCGCCGATGGCTGCCATTACCGCCAGCCCGCCCATCGCGTCGAGGCTGGCGCTGATGACGCCGCCATGGAGCCGGTTGGGGCTGCCGACCAGCTCACGGCGCATGGCGATGCGACCCATGACGCGGTCTGGTTTGATCGAAGCGATCTTGAGGCCGAGCACCTGGTTGAAGACGATCATTTCCTCGAAAATCTTCTTCAGGCCGGAAACGAATTCACGCTCGAATTCCGGCACGGCGTCGACCGTGGGGTTCTTCTTCATGGGTTCTGGTGGGGCTAGGCAGTTGCGGGGAGGATAAAGCCGAGCGCCTTGACCGTAACTTCTCCCGGAAAGGCTTGCGACTTGCGGGTCTTCGGGTCGAGACAGACCACGGTGAAATCGCAGACCGCACAGATGTCCCCGGTTTGGGTATTGAACAGCTCGTGGCGGAAGCGCAGTACCTTCTCGCGTATTTCGAGCACCCCGGTGCGCACCGCCACGGTGTCGCCGGGATACAGCTCCTTGCGGTAGCTGATGTTCTGCTGCACGGCGGCCAGATGCAGCGCGCCGCTGCGCAGCAGCGACGGCGTCATGCCGAGCATGGCATAGAACTGCCAGCAGGCTTCTTCCAGAAACTCCATATAGGCGCGCACATTGATATGGCCCATATGGTCGCGCTGCCACTCGTGTACCGTGCCACGTGCCGTTTCGATCATGTTCTTGCAGTGCTGTCGTCGCGACGCGGGGTCGGACAGTCGGAACCCGGAAGTTCCGCCTTACTTCTGCGCGTCAGCCAGATCCTTGTCGGTAATCTTGCCGCTCTGATGCAGCCAGAGCAGGATCGCCAAAGGTTTCGGGATGTTGCGTCCGGATTCGTAGCGGGAGCCGCCCGACTGGGTGACACCATAGCGCGTCCAGAAGTCCTTCTGGTTGAGGCTGAGTTTCTTGCGGGCCGTGGCGATATCGGAAAAGTCGAGTTTCTTCTTGCGGGCCATGATGCACTCCTCTGCGGGTGGATGAGTTAGGTCTCAAGCATACGCCAAGTATGCCGAATGGGGTAGTCACCGAACAGGTTTTTTCTGCATGCCGATTGCGTTCAATGCCCTTGCTGCCGTCGCGACAATTTCGTCCAGGCCGGCGGCTTGCGCCACATCCAGTGCGCGCTGATAGGCCGCCGTAGCGTCAGCGCCGTCCGGGTGGATACCGCTACGCATAACTCTCTGCTCGATGTCGCCGATCAGCAGCCAGTCGCGGGCGATTTTTTCCGGATGCGCCAGGCGGCGATCGATGTCGAGCGCCGCTTTCGCGGCGGGCAGGGCGGCGTTGGCGTTGCCGGCGGCTAGTCGCGCCGCGGCAAGCAGGCGCCAGGCATTGCCGGTTTCGGCGGCCTCATTCTTGCCCTGCAGCAGTTTGAGGGCGGCCGCGGCATGGTTTGCCGCGTCCTCAATGCGTTTGTCACCAAGCGCTGCGCGTGCCTGCAGCAGATGCAGGCTGGCCGCCTGCGGACAGGCAGCGCCGCACTGGGTTGTTGCCATCGCGAGGCTCTGCCGCGCATCGTCGTCCCGCGCCAGGGCCATTTGCGCCTGCGCCCTGAGCAGCAGGGTGTCCACTGCGAATGCCGGCTCATTGCTGCGCTCCGCCGCGGCCAGCGCGGCCTCGCCGCGGCCCAGGGCCAGTTCGCTGCGCGCCAGGTGCAGGCGATTGCGTGCGGCGCCGGCCGTGTCGTCGATGGCGGCATGGAGTCGTGCGGCTTCCTCGAAGCGCCGCGCGGCCGCCGCATAATCGCCGCGTCCGTAACGCTTGGCGCCGTCGCTTTCGGCTTCGAGCGCGGCCTTGAGGCGCGGCGGGTCGGCCGGCCTGGGCGCCGAGCCGCAGGCAGCAAGCAGCGCTGCGAAGATCAAGAGAAGAACAGTCTTAGCGTGCACCGCCGGTCTCCCCGCGCGGAGCGCTGTCCGCCTTGAGTGTGGCCGCTGCCGGCGCATCGACGAAAGTGCGGATCGGCCAGGTCTGCTTCGCGCCGCTGACAATATCGCGTACCTCGGCGGCGACCGAACTGCCGTCGCGCAGCGCCGGTGGCACGCTGACGGCGGCCTCGGCGGCGACTTTCTCGACGTGATCGAGCACCTGCTGCGTGCGATCGATGATGCCGGGCAGGCGCTGGTTGACGGTCTCCAGCGTCTTGCCGAGATGGTTCAGGTCGTGCTCGGTTTTGCCGAGGACGCGGATGGCCGTGGTGCCGATGCTGTCCACCTGGCGGTTGCTGTTGGCGAGCAGGGTGTTGAGCGCCTCGGAGCTCGAACGGATCTGGGCCAGCGTGCCGGGCAGGCCCTTGTCCGGATCGGCCAGTGCGCCGGTGATGGCCTTGATGTCCTTCAGGATCGGGACAAATTCGTCGCGCACCTGGTTGGCCAGCGCGCCGAAGCCGTCGGCGCGGGAAAAGCTCAGGCGTGCCTGGGCCGGGGCGAGGCGGCTCTTGTCCTTGCCCGGCACGATCTCGAGTGTTGGCGAACCAACCAGGCCCTCCTTGCGCAGCTCGACCCGTGCGTCATGGGTGATGAAGCGCATCTGGTCGGCATCGATCTCCATGGTCACCGCGACCTGGCCGTCGTCCTTGAGGCTGACGTCGGATACCGCGCCGACGCGGAAGCCGGCGATGCGCACGGCCTGACCCTTGACGATGTCCTGGGCGCTGTCGGTGACGAAGCTGTAGCTGGTGGTCAGGCGGAACACGCCCTGACGGATGAAAATGGCGATGACCAGGATCAGGGTCACCAGCGCCGCGAAGGCCAGGAAGCGGCGTGTGGCGCGCCGCATCGCGGTGATATCGGCATCGTGTTGGGTCAGCAGTGACATGGGGTCTCCGCGAGTCGGGTCAGGCTGCGGCACTCGGGCAATTCCGGCAGCTCATGGCTGTCGAGATCGACGAAGAGCACCGTTCGGAACGGGTGGCGCCGGTGGTAGGCCATCTCCAGGGCGATCAGGCCATCGGCCTGGCGGCGCGTGAGTCCGGAGAACAGTCGGTCGATCACCAGCAGCTCGGGCGGGCGCAACAGCCAGCGGGCGAAGCCGAGCGTCCAGCGTTCGATGCGATCGAGGTTCATGGGTTGTGTACGGCCCAGCACGGCGACACGCTCTGCCGTCAGGCCGCAGAGCTCGAGGGCAGCCGCCAGATCCAGTTCGTCGCGCAAAGTGTCATCGAGTTCGCTGCCGTAGCGCAGCGCCAGCGCGAAATTGTCGGCCACCGTGAGCGCCCCGAGCAGGCCGCCGTCGGCCGGCAGTACACCGACCCCCGGGCAGCTTTCGAGCGCCTCGACCACTTGCTGCGCGCTGGCGGAATCGGCGATCACCAGGCGATGGCGACCGCCCTGGTCGAGCGGCAGGGCCAGTTGGCGAACCTCACCCGCGGCGAGCAACAGGTCGCGGCCTTCGATGCCGGCGGTGAATTCGTTCGTCATCGCAGGGCGTAAACCAGCAGGGCAAATGCGACATCGATCATGAACACGGCAATCAGTCCGGTACCGACGGCCTGGATCGCCGCGTCGGATATGGCTTGCGCCGAGCGTTTGCCGCTGCTGCCGTGATGACAGGCAATGACGCCGATGGCCGCGCCCATCAGCGTACTCTTGACCAGGCTCAGCAGGGCCAGCCACGGATCGGCGAATTCGAGGAAGTGCCGGGTCGTTTCGGCCAGCGGGCGGCCTTCGAGCGTGGCGGTCGCCAGCCAGGCGCTGCCGATGGCCAGCGTCTGAAAACAGGCCGTCACAGCCGGCAAGGCGATGGCGAGGCCGAAGATGCGCGGCAGCAAAAGGTAGTCGGCCGGCGGCACCCCCAGCCGGCGCAGGGCCGTGAATTCGTCGTGCAGGTTCATCACCGCCAGTTCCGAGGCGATGCCGGCACTGCTGCGCGCCACCACCACCAGCGCCGAGAGCAATGGCGCCAGCTCGAAGAACAGGCCGAGAAACAGCATGCGCTGGGTCAGGTCGCTGTCGGCGCCGATCAGTGCCGACAGCTGGGTCACGGCCGCGGCGCCGGTGAGCACGGCGAGCACGCCGATGACCGGCAGCGCAGTGACACCGGCGGCATGAATCTGGCCCTGCAGTTGCGCGCGCAGCAGCGGCCGTTGCAGTTCGCGATGGCGGCTGCCGGCGAACCAGACCAGCCGGAAGTAGGCGGCGAGGGAGTTCATCGGGTAGCTCCCGGCGCCGTCAGCGGCGGCGTCCAGCCCCAGACGTGGGATGCGCTGTCGGCCGGCGTGCCGAGGTCGACCAGGCCGCCGCCGAAGCCTACAGCGGCGGCGACTTCCTGCGAGCAGAGCACCGGATGATCGTATTGTTTGGTCATCGACTCGAGGCGGCCGGCGATGCCGACCGCGTCGCCGATCACCGAGAATTCACGGCGCTGGGTGGAGCCGACGTAGCCGGCGAGGACTTCGCCGTTGTGGATGCCGATGCCGATCCGGATTGGCTCGATGCCCTCGGCGGCAAGTTCGGCGTTCAGCCGATCGACGCGCAACAGCAGGTCCTGGGCGGCTTCCAGGGCATTGCGCTGCGGTGCCGCCAGCGGCTGCGGCAGGCCGAAGGTGGCCATCAGGCCATCACCGACATATTTGTCCACCGCGCCGCCGCTGGTCTGGATCGCCAGGCGGGCCGCGGCATGAAAGCGATTGAGCAGGCTGATCATGGCCTCGGGCGTCGACTGCGCGCTGCGCGCGGCGAAACCGCGGATGCCGGCGTAGAGCAGGGTCACCTCGCAGCGCTGGCCGTTCTGGTCGATTTGCAGTTCGCCGCCGAGCAGGGCACGCATCACCTGCGGGCTGACATGGCCGGCGAACATGGTGCGCAGGCTGCGCATCTCGCGCAGGCGGCGGGCGAAGTCCCAGACGTAGCGGGCGCTGAAGGCGAGCATGGTGACGATCACGATGTTGGCCACCGGCAGGTAATTGCCGTGCCACAGTGCAAACGTCGAACCGGCGATGAAGGCTGCAATGGCGCCGATGAGCAGCAGGGTCTTGGGCCAGCCGCTGCGCCCGAACCAGAGCAGGACGCCGAGCCCGGCGAGGAACAGGGAAAGGCTTTGCGGCACACGTTCGATCAGTCCGCGTCCGAGCAGGGAACGCAGGGCCTGGATGTGCACCACGGCGCCCGGTTCGGTACGGCTGCCCGGCTCCCATGCGGCGAGATTGACCGGCAGGCGATGGCGGGCTTCCGTCGGCAGCAGATTGGCCACCACCACGGCGCGACCCTTGACCAGGGCGCGCAGCGGGGCCTCCTCGCCGCGCCGGATCCAGCCCAGCACGGTGCTGACCGGCGTGTAGTCGATGGCGCCGCCGACGCTGTAGTCGATCATGCCGGTGGGCGAACCCTGGCGCCCCATATGCTTTGCCATGGCCATGGCCAGCGGCTCCTGCTTGTCTTCGGAGCGGCAACGACGCTGGTTGATGCGGCGCACGGTGCCGTCGCTGTCCTCGCAGATCGCCAGCGAGGCCACCGCGCCCTCGCCCATGGCCTCGCGCAATTCCGGCGCAATCGGCCGCAGCTTGCCGCCGACGCCGGGTGGCTGGCCCACTACCAGCGGCGCTGCGCCGCGCAGCAGGTAAATGCCGGCGAGCAGCGGGGCATCGATGTCCTTGACCAGGAAGTCGTAGGAACGCACCGGCAAGGGCATCGCCAGTCCGACCACGGCCGGCTGGGCGGCCGAGAGTCCGGCGAACAGGGCGCCGAAATGGGCGTGCCAGAGTGTGGTCGGTTCGGCAATCGTCTCGTAGGCCTCCTCGTCGATGCCGATGACCACGACATCATGGGTCAGCGGCGTCGGCGCGTTGGCCCTCAGCCAGCGCGCCTGGGAATCGTAGAGCGACTGGTCGGCGAAGCGCAGGGTGCGCGTTCCCATCAGCCCCCAGGCAGCGGCGCACACCAGCAGGAAGCCGATCAGGATATCGCGGGTGGTCTGGAACATGAGCCGATTATGACATGGGGCGCGGACGGCGAAATCCGGTCCCGCGCCGCGCGGCCGTTCAGTTGAAGCGGTCGCGTCCGGGCTGATCGGCGCGGAACAGGATCGGCCCCAGTTCGTCGCGGACGAAGCGGATGGTCTTGGGGTTTTCAATGCAGTCCGCGGCCGAGCTCGCCAGCAGTATCCGTTCTGGCGCCAGCGGGTGCGAGACGACGTAGCCCTGCACATAGTCGACGCCCATTTCCGCCAGCGCCTCGAGCGTCGCAACGTCCTCGGCCCATTCGGCGATGCATTTCATGCCCAGGTTGCGGGTGAGGTCGACAATGGCCTGGACGATGGCCTGGTTGGCCGGATGCGCCAGCAGATCCTTGACGTAGGCGCCGTCGATTTTCACCGCGTCGGCGGGCAGGCTGCGCAGGTAGGAAAAGGATGTATAGCCGGCGCCGAAATCGTCCAGCGCGAGTTTCGCGCCGTACTTGCGGATGCCTTCGATGAACTGCCGCGTGTTGCTGAGGTCATGCAGGGCCACGCTTTCGGTGATTTCGATGCACAGCCGTTGCACCGTGGGTCCATAGCGGGCCAGGATGGAAAACGCGTCTTCGATGAACTTCTCGTCATTGAGCGAACCCCCGCTCAGATTCAAGGATACATAGCTTGAATTCTTCAAGTGCGTGGCATTCGCCTGAAGCCACTCCAGCGTGGTGGTCAGCACCCATTTGTCGATCGTCGCGATGCGGCCGTTGCGTTCCGCCGCGGTGATTATTTTTCCGGCCGGCAGGATGGTGCCGTCCTCGTCGCGCATGCGCAGCAGAACTTCGAAGTTGAGCGAGCCGTAGGGATCGCGCAGCGACATGATGGGCTGCATCATCAGGAACAGACCCTCGGGTTGCGCCATGTCCAGGCGCTGGATCAGGCGCAATTCCTCCCGGCGTTCGGTGAACACCGACGTGTCCTGCTGATACGTCACCAGGTTGCCCTCGTGCCCGCTCTTGGCTTCGCGGCAGGCGCGGTCGGCCAGCGACATGGCATCGTCTTCCTTGATGCCGCACGCCACTTCGACCAGGCCGATCGAGCATTTGACCTGGAAGGCCCGCTCGCCTTCGACGAAGGGCTCGGTGGAAATGCCGGCGATGATGTCGCGGCAGATGTCGGCCGCGGTCTGCAGCTGGCCGCGCGGAAACACGATGACGAATTCGTCGCCGCCGACACGTCCGAGCACCTGGGCCTGGTTCAGGATGCCGTTGATGCGCAGGCAGACATGGCGCAGCACCATGTCGCCGGCAATGTGGCCGAACAGGTCGTTGATCAGTTTGAAGCGATCGAGGTCCACGTAGGCCAGTGCCATGGTCTCGCCGGCGGCGAGCGAACGGTTTGCGGCATCAAAGGCCTTCTCGATGCCGCGCCGGTTGAAGATGCCGGTCAGCGGGTCATGGTCGGCCAGAAAACTCAGCCTGGCGGTGGCTTCGACACGCACCGTGATGTCCTGCAGCGAGCCTTCGATGCGCCCATTGACCCGGGTCGCCTTGACCAGGAAGCTGCGCCGGCCGTCCTCCGGCGCCGGCACGCCCTGGAGCTCGATGTCGGCCGCCGCCGGGCTGTCCGCCAGCGCCTGCAGGCGCTCCCAGGCGCCTGCCTCGAAGCCGTCCGACCAGTGGCTGGATGCCGCCGCATGTTGCCCCAGCATGGACCGGTAGGCGGGATTGCCCTGGATCACGCGCCCCTGTTCGTCAAGCGAGAACAGGCCGATCGGGATGGTCTCGTAGGTGCTGCGCAGTTCGTCCTGCGCCTTGCGCCGTTCCTGGCGTTCCAGGCGCATCTGTTCGGCGATTGCCAGCGCGGAGAGCAGGCTCGAGGCCAGCGCCGCGGTGACGCTATTGACGCTGCCGATCAGGGTACGGAAGTTCAAGGCCGCGGCGACGACTTCATTGAGACTGGAAAGCAGCGCCACGGCGAGTCCCGCGCCGTACCACATGGCAACCGTGGAGCGGGTCACGATCAGGATGCGGATCAGCAGGAAGACAATGATCGAGCTCGCGACGGCGGTAAATACCCAGAGCAGCGGCAGATAGCTTCTGTAGGGCAGAAATACGGCCGCCAGCAGCAGCGGCACGCATGACCACTGGTTGAGGCGTAGCAGCCACCCATGCTTCTCCCGGGGCAGGTCCTCGGCGAACAGCCGGCTGAACAGCATGATGGTCAGCACGTAATAGGCCGAAGTCGTGATCTTGCGCAGCGGAATCATTCCCTCCGGCGGAATTGCGCGCTCCAGCCACTGGGTGTCCCAGCCGGCGGAAATCGCCGCCAGGCGCAGATTGGCGACCAGCCAGGCAGCGAACAGCACATACAGCCATTCGCGGCTGACGACTGCAGTCAGCAGCACGAACAGCGAGAGCACGATCAGGCCGCCGTCGAGCAGGCCCGAGTTGCGATGAAACTTCAGCTCCAGCCGATGAAACAGATCGACCGGCCACAGCGTGACCGAGATGTGCGCCGGCCCGGTGTGGCTGGCCCGGCAGACAACCCGTGTCACTGTCGGCAGTGCGTCGAGTTCGACGATGAAGCCGGTCTTGGCCGCCTTCATGTCACCCGTTGCGGAACTGCGATTTGCCGCGCCCAGCGGACGCAGTTCGTCGCCGCTCCAGCATGTCGCGTCGAGCGCATGGCGCGAGGGAAGCTCCACGATCGTCGGCACCGGACTCGGCGGCACCGTGAAGCTCAGCCAGTAGGGATCTTCCGCGAGCTGCGTGCTGACTTCGGGCTCGGTCGGCGCTGTCGCCAGTTGCGCCAGGGCCTGCTCCGGCGACAGGGCGGATGCGGTCTGTTTCAGGAAGCTGAATTCGATGCGGCTGGCGCCTTCCAGATGGTACTGATTCTGGAACATGGCCAACGCCACTATGGAGGCCAGGGCGATGGCCGCCGGAACGGCGTACACGGAAAGCCGGTACAGAAATATATCAAGCGCCGCGCTGAAGCCTGACTCCGACCTTCCCGTCATTAGTTATATCCAAAGAAATAGCAGTAGAACCCTGGCAACATTCTGCCCTGATTCTACTGCCCCGGCTTTCAGTGCTTCAGTTATTTCTGGTTGCTGCCCGTAGCGAAATCGGCCGCGCGGCGGAGGCCAGCCGGTTCGTCCCGGACAAATCGATATCGGGATGGCTGGTGTCGAAGACGAAGCCATACAGCGGGTGTCCCGCGGCGCTCCAGTTCCTTTCCGCGAGCTGGATATTGAATGCCAGAACGCGATGCGGGATGTTGCCGGCGTGCCGCATCGGCACGAACTCGCCGCCGGGAAGCACGTCCTGAAACAGCAGCGCTTCGTACTGCCGATCCAGCGGTGAGCGGGCCGCAATCACCATCCACTCGATATCTGCCTGCACGCAGTACTGGTAATAGGCCTTGAACAGGGCGGTCTTGACCAGCCGTCCCATGCGATTGCCGATCACGCCAAGACGCGTGGCCTCGGCCTGGCTGGTGTCTTGCAGCCAGTTCGGCAGCTCGACCGATTGCTGCAGCGCCAGATCGCGGTAGCGGTTGGTCTGGATGCGCATGGTGCCCAGCGGCGATCCGTCGAGCTTGGATTCCGCCAGCAGGACCACGGAACCCGGCTCGAAATCGGTCGCTTCCGGCTTTTCGAGCAGGGCGGCTACCGCCGGGATGTGCCGCTCGTAGGCGGCGTGGCGGATCGAGACGGCCTTGTCGAGAGCTGCCTCGTCGCTCACGATGCGGACGCTGAAGGGCAGTCTCTCCTCGGTCAGCTGCGGCTGCGGCAGCTCATTGAATGTCATGGATGGGAGCGCACCGAGCGGCGGCAGGTTGAATTGATGTCCGGCATTCACGAAAGTAATAGATTCCATTTCCAAGTCTCCTTTTTCATTTGAAAGGGGCAACCCCAGGGTCGCCCATGGTTGAAATGGCATGGCTGATTTCGATGACGCTGTATCCTGGCGTGCCTCTGCGGGCGCATCGGACAGGAACAGCCATTCCAGCGGGCATTATCGGCCATCAAGCAAAATGCACTAGTGCACAATGCTTCATGACGCAAGTCGAGGATTTTTTGTGGCTTTCGCGCTACGCCGCGGCAGGCGGCGGCCCGCCTCAGGCGGTCGGCAGCAGTTCGAAGGCGGTGAATTCGCCGCTGGCGGTTTCGCTCATGACGTCCTCGACCGCGGCGCCGGCCGGACCGATGCGGCTCCAGGCCAGCATGTCCGCGACCTGAGCGGCACTGCCGGCGATCGTCGCCTCGACGCTGCCGTCGCGGCGGTTGCGCACCCAGCCCGTGATGCCCAGCAGGCGCGCCTGCGCCAGCATGGCGTAGCGGAAGCCGACGCCCTGCACCACGCCGCGGATGACCACGCGGCGCACTTCCATTACTTCACCCGCATGCCCGGTTGTGCGCCGCTGTCCGGCGAGAGCAGGAACAGCCCCGGTGCCTTGCCGTCGCCGTCCGAGGCGGCCAGCACCATGCCTTCGGACATGCCGAATTTCATCTTGCGCGGGGCGAGGTTGGCCACCATCACCGTCAGGCGGCCGACCAGCTGCGCCGGATCGTAGGCCGACTTGATGCCGGCGAAGACATTGCGCGTGCCGCCTTCGCCGAGATCCAGCGTCAGGCGGATCAGCTTGTCGGCGCCCTCGACGTGCTGCGCGTCGGCGATGCGCGCAATGCGCAGGTCGACCTTGGCGAAGTCGTCGATCGAGATGTGCTGCGCCGCAGGCATCACCTGGCCCTGCGCCTTGTCTTCGGTGGCCTGCTGATGCTGGGCGTGGCGTTGCGGCGACTGCGGTGCAACAGTCGGCGCCGGTGCTACGGCGGCATTTGCCACCGTGGGCTCCAGCGATTCGCGGTTGGCCGCGACCAGGGCCTCGATCTGCTTCGGATCGATGCGCTGCATCAGGTGCTCGTAACCGTTGATCAGATGCGCCGGCGGCAGCAGGTGGCCGCCATCGCCCCAGTGCAGCGGCGCGACGTTGAGGAATTCCTCGGCACGCTGGGCCAGCTTGGGCAGCACCGGCTTGAGATAAATCGTCAACAGGCGGAAGGCGTTGATCAAGAGTGAGCAGACCTCGTGCAGCCTGGCGTCCTGGCCCTCCTGCTTGGCCAGCACCCAGGGCTGGTTCTTGTCCACATACTGGTTGATCTGGTCGGCCAGCGCCATGACGCGGCGCAGCGCGCGCGCCGTGTCGCGTCCTTCGTAGTAGCCGGCGATCTCCTCGCCGGCTTCGGTCAGGCCCGGCAGCTCGGCACGGAAGGTTTCCGCCAGGTGCCCGGCCGCCAGCTTGCCGTCGAAGCGCTTGGCGATGAAGCCCGCGGCGCGGCTGGCGATGTTGATGTACTTGCCGACCAGGTCGGAATTGACGCGCTGGGTGAAGTCCTCGAGGTTGAGGTCGATGTCTTCCATCGTGCCGTTGAGCTTGGCGGCGAAGTAGTAGCGCAGCCATTCCGGATTGAGCCCCTGCGTCAGGTAAGACTCGGCGGTGATGAAAGTGCCGCGCGACTTCGACATCTTGGCGCCGTCGACGGTCAGAAAGCCGTGGGCAAATACGTTGGTCGGCGTGCGGTAGCCGGCGTGCTCGAGTTCTGCGGGCCAGAACAGGGCGTGGAAGTAGAGGATGTCCTTGCCGATGAAGTGGTACAGCTCGGCCTTGGAATCCTTGCCCCAGAACTCGTCGAAGTCGAGTCCCTTCTTGGTGCAGAAGTTCTTGAACGAGCCCATGTAGCCGATCGGCGCGTCCAGCCAGACGTAGAAGAATTTTCCAGGCGCTCCCGGAATCTCGAAACCGAAATAGGGCGCGTCGCGCGAAATGTCCCAGTCGGTCAGCTTGTTCTCGCCGGGTTCGCCCAGCCATTCCTGCAGCTTGTTGGCGGCCTCGGCCTGCAGGCGGGTGCCACCCTGCGTCCATTGCCGCAGGAAGCTCTGGCAGCGCGGATCAGAGAGCTTGAAGAAATAGTGGTCGGAGGATTTCAGCACCGGCGCCGCGCCGGATACCGCCGAGTAGGGGTTCTTCAGGTCGGTCGGCGCATAGGCCGCGCCGCAGGACTCGCAGGCGTCGCCGTACTGGTCCTTGGTGCCGCACTTGGGGCACTCACCCTTGATGAAGCGGTCGGGCAGGAACATGTTCTTGACCGGATCGTAGTACTGCTCGATCGAGCGCACCTCGATCAGGCCGGCGGCCTGGAGCTTGGCGTAGATGTCCTCGGAATAGTGCCGCGTCTCGTCGGAATGCGTGGTGTGGTAGTTGTCGAAGGCGACGTGGAAGCCGGCGAAGTCGCGCGAATGCTCGGCATGGACGCGGGCGATCAGCGCCTCGGGCGTGATGCCTTCCTTCTCGGCGCGCAGCATGATCGGCGTGCCGTGGGTGTCGTCGGCGCAGACGTACCAGCATTCGTGGCCGCGCATCTTCTGGAAGCGGGTCCAGATGTCGGTCTGGATGTACTCGACCAGGTGGCCGAGGTGGATCGCGCCATTGGCATAGGGCAGGGCGCTGGTAACGAGGATCTTGCGGGTCATGACGCGGTCTTTCCGGGTGCCGGCGGCGGGCGTGCGGCCTGCCGCATCTGAAGGGGGGCATTGTACCGGGGCGGGATGTTTGCCGGGATTCGGCACCGTGGCACCAGCGCCGACTTCTGGCCCTGGTGCGGCGTCCTGCTCGGGAATTGGCACATCAGCCGAACCTGATATACAATTCCGACTAATTCACTCAAGTATGCCGTCCCGGTTCCCGGTGATAATCCGCGACCGAAGATTTCCCTTCCAACAATTCGTCACCCGCAAAGGTCTTTCATGTCCATCAACGAACAAAGCATTCAAGAGACGCTCAAGGCAGTGGTCGATGCCAATACCGGCAAGGACCTGGTCAGCAGCCGCAGCGTCAAGAACATCAAGGTCAGCGGCAGCGACGTCGCGCTCGACGTCGAACTCGGCTATCCGGCGAAGAGCCAGATCGAGGGTTTGCGCAAGGCGGTGATCGCGCAGCTGAAAACCATTCCCGGTATCGGCAACATCAGCGCCAACGTCTTCTCCAAGGTGGTCACGCATGCGGTGCAAAAGGGCGTCAAGCTGATTCCGGGCGTCAAGAACATCATCGCCGTGGCCAGCGGCAAGGGCGGCGTCGGCAAGTCGACCACTGCCGTCAATCTGGCCCTGGCGCTGTCGGCCGAGGGCGCCAATGTCGGCCTGCTCGATGCCGACATCTATGGCCCCTCGCTGCCGCAGATGCTGGGCATCGCCAGCGGCCGGCCCGAGTCGGTCGACGGCAAGGGCCTCGAACCCATGGATGCGCATGGCATCCAGGCGATGTCGATCGGCTTCCTGATCGATCCCGAGCAGCCCATGGTCTGGCGCGGTCCGATGGTGACCCAGGCCCTGACCCAGTTGCTGACCGAGACGCGCTGGCGCGATGTGGATTACCTGATCATCGACATGCCGCCCGGTACCGGTGACATCCAGTTGACGCTGGCGCAGCAGGTGCCGGTGACCGGCGCGGTGATCGTCACCACGCCGCAGGACATCGCCCTGCTCGACGCGCGCAAGGGCCTCAAGATGTTCGAAAAGGTCGGCATCCCGATCCTCGGCATCATCGAAAACATGAGCATCCACATCTGTTCCAAGTGCGGCCATGCCGAACACATTTTCGGTTCCGGCGGCGGCGACAAGATGGCCAAGGACTACGACGTCGAAATGCTCGGCGCATTGCCGCTCGACATGGCGATCCGCATGCAGATGGACGGCGGCAAGCCGACCGTCGAGGCCGATCCGGACGGCGCCGCGACCGCGATCTACAAGACCATTGCGCGCCGCGTGGCGGTCAAGATCGCCGAGAAGGCCAAGGACCACAGCAGCAAGTTCCCCAGCATCAAGGTGATGAACACCTGAGTCCCGGGCGGTTACCGGCTTGTGCCGGTAGCCGCCGTCGTCCTGCCGGTTTCGCTCAGTGCTGGGCGTGCAGGCCGAAAAACGATTTCAGCCGGCTCATGAAGGGCCCGGTGGCGGCCTTGATCCTGGCCTCCAGCTGACGCTGCTCGGACAGGGCCGCGGCGGCGCCGTTGTGCAGTTCGCGTTGCAGCGCGGCGCGGCTGAAGACCTCGACCAGCGCGCCATTGGCCTGCAGCAAGTTCGCGATGGCCTCCTTGCCGACTTCGACCACGGTGCAGTCGTCGGCACAGGTGACGGTGGCCGAGCGCGGCTCGCCGGTAAGCAATGAGCGCTCGCCGAAAAACTGCCCGGGCGCCAGGTCGGCCACCGTCAGTTCGCTGCCGTCGGGCTGCCGCACCGACACCGTCAGCAAGCCTTCCGCGATGATGAACATGGAATCGCCGGCATCACCCTGGGAGACCACGGTGTCGCCCTTGTGCAGGGGATAAACCTTGGCCCGCGAGGCGAGCTGGCCGAGCTCGGCGTCGCTGAGTCCCTGAAACATCGCCAGCCGGGCCAGCTGTCGGCCAAGATCCTTGTCGTTGCGCCAGTCGCGCTGGCGCCACGGCATTCGCGCCAGGAACACGTCGCGCCGCGGATTGCTCATGCTGACGCCGGCATTCGACAGGTGGTTGAGCACGTTGCGCAGCAGCAGGTCGCGCGCCTTGCCGATGGAGACCTGCTCCGGGTTGATGTAGTAGCTGATCATGTATTCGATGCCGTCGGGCAGGGTATTGCTGACACGCGCCTTGGCCGGCGGCGTCGCCAGGATGCCCTTTTCCTCCACCGTCTGGCGCATCGCGGCATTGAGCAGGCGCAAGGCCCGCTCGACCGGAACGCGGAAATCCAGCACCAGCGTCTGTTCGAACTCGCGCGCGTCGTCGGGCAGCGAACAATTGGTGACCACCGTCGACGTCAGCAGGCTGTTCGGAATCACCACGATGTTGGCGTCGGCGGTCCACAGGCGTGTGGTGCGCCAGTTGGTTTCCTCGACGCGCCCCGCCATCTTGCCCATGCGTGTATGGCAGATGATCCAGTCGCCGACCCGGAACGGCTGTTCCAGATGGATGGCGAGGCCGGAGAACATGTCGAGAATCAGGTTGCGCAGCGCGAAGCCGACGATCAGGCCGATCGCGCCGGAGGTTGCCCACAGCCCGGTGACGGATTGCTTGAAGACGATGCCGATGATTGCGGACAGCGCCAGCAGCATGACCAGCAGATTGGTCAATTGCACCACCAGCCGCGGCGGCCGCCGCTTCAGGGCTTTGGCGACCAGCCCATCCCAGAAGAGTCTTACCGTCAGGACATTGAACAGGTGCGCCGCGGCGATCCAGACCAGGGACAGCGCGAGGCGCCCGATGAGCAGCCCCTGTTCGTCCGCAAGGTAATCCGCCGCCAATGCCTCGCTGCCGCGCCACAGAACGATGCTGACCGCCAGGATGGCCAGCGCAATCGACAGCTGCTTGAGGAAGGAATTGCTCATGGTCTGCGGAACGGCCTTTCGCGGATCGTCCTGCCCATATGGCAGATGCAAGACAGGCATTGTACCCAGTGTCTGCCGACTGGCATCCGCCGGATGTTAGTCGGCAGACCTCAAACCGCCCGCGGCGGTCTGGCCGGCAGGCTGGCGGCGACGGCGTCCAGCAGTCGCTGCATGTGGTTCTCGTCGAGGCGGCTGCTGAGCGTCAGGCGCAGCCGGCTGGTACCTTCGGGCACGGTCGGCGGGCGGATGGCGACGGTCAGCACGCCGGCATCTTCGAGGGATTGTGCGGCGGCCAGGGCGTCTTGCGCGCTGCCGATCACGGCCGGCACGATCTGCGTGGTGGAGCCCAGCGTGTCGTAGTTGCGCTGCGCCAGCAGCTCGCGCAGCCGCTGCGCATTTCGCAGCAGTCGCGTCCGCTCGTCGTCCATCGCCGGCACCAGGTCGAGCGCGGCATCGACCGCGCCGAGCACCGCCGGCGGCAGCGCCGTGGTGTAGATGAAGCCCGGGCAGCGGTTGACCAGCCAGTCGATCAGCGTGCGCGAGCCGGCGATATAGGCGCCGAAGGCGCCGAAGGCCTTGCCCAGCGTGCCCATGACGACATCCACCCCGCCGCACTCTGCGGCCAGGCCGCGTCCTTGCGGGCCGAGCACGCCCGTGGCATGGGCCTCGTCGACATACAGCGCGGCGCCGTGGCGCTCGGCCAGCTGCACCAGCGCCGCCAGGTCGGCGCGGTCGCCGTCCATGCTGAACACCGATTCGGTGAGGATCAGCTTGCGCCCGACGCCGTGGCGGCGCAGCAGGTGGTCGAGGTGCTCGAGGTCGTTGTGGCGGAAGACTTCGACCGGGCATCGCGCGGCGCGCGCACCGTGGATGATGCTGGCATGGTTCAGCGCGTCGCTGAAAATCACCGTACTGTCGGCGCCGACTGTTGCCAGCGCCGGAATCACCGTGGCATTGGCCTGGAAGCCGCTGGAAAACAGCAGCGCCGCTTCGCATTGCTTGAAGGCGGCCAGCTTCTCTTCGACCGCCAGGGTGATGTCGCGGGTGCCGGTGACCAGGCGCGAGGCCGGCGCGCCGGCGCCGTAGCGCTCGGCCCAGCCGGAGGCGCGCGCCCTGACCAGCGGGTGCTGGCTCAAGCCGAGGTAATCGTTGGACGAGGCGTCGATCAGCGCGCGGCCGTCGGCCGCCTGCAATTCGCCATTGCCCCAGTGCCAGGGCCGCAGGCGCCGCCGCAGCCCGGCTGCGTCGATCCGGTCGAGATCGGCCTGCAGCAGGCGATCGAGGTCGG
This sequence comes from Sulfuritalea sp., assembly GCA_022842325.1. Classification (GTDB taxonomy): domain Bacteria; phylum Pseudomonadota; class Gammaproteobacteria; order Burkholderiales; family Rhodocyclaceae; genus Sulfuritalea. The sequence continues at coordinate 86,895 of JALHPU010000008.1, forward strand.
CGTCCATCAGAGTCGGGCCGCGCGCTCGCCCAGCACCTGGCGCAGCGCGGCGGTCAGCGTCGCCAGTTCGGCGGCGGTGATGACGAAGGGCGGCATCAGATACACCACCTTGCCGAAGGGCCGCACCCAGACCCCGAGCTCGGCGAAGCGCCGGCGCATGGCGTCGAGATCGATGCGACCCCCGGGTTGGCAACTGAGCTCCACCGCGCCGATGGCGCCCTTGACGCGCACCGCGGCGACGCCGGCCAGCGCGCGGCAGGGCGCGAGCTCCGCCGCCAGTTGCGCCTCGATCGCCGCCACCTGCGCCAGGCGTGGCTCGCTCTCGAACAAATCGAGCGAGGCATTGGCCGCGGCGCAGGCCAGGGCGTTGGCCATGTAAGTGGGGCCGTGCATCAGCGCGGCAGCCGGGTCGTCGGCGAGGAAGGCCTCGAACACATGCCGGCGCGCCACGGTGGCGGCCAGCGGCAGCGTGCCGCCGGTCAGCGCCTTGGACAGGCAGACGATGTCGGGTACAACGTCGGCTTCCGCGCAGGCGAACATGCGCCCGGTGCGGCCGAAGCCGGTCATGATCTCGTCGGCGATCAGCAGCACCTTGTGCCGGGCGCAGGCCTCGGCGACGCAGGCCAGCGTCGCCGCATCGTGCATCTGCATGCCGCCGGCGCCCTGCACCAGCGGTTCGACGATCACGGCGGCGACGCGCTCGCCGTGGGTTTCCAGCAGCAGGTCGAAGGCGCGGCGCAGGTTCTGGTCGGTCGGCAGCTCGGCCATGATCTGGTCCGGCATGGTCCCGGCGAACAGCGTGTGCATGCCTTCCTCGGGATCGCACAGCGCCATGGTGGCGAAGGTGTCGCCGTGGTAGGCGTGGCGGAAGTACACGATGCGCTGCTTCGCCGCCTGGCCCTTGTTGCGCCAGTACTGGACCGCCATCTTGAGCGCGACTTCGACCGCCACCGAGCCCGACTCGGTGAAGAACACGCGTTCCAGGTCGCCCGGCAGCAGCGCCGCCAGGCGTTGCGCCAGGCGCGCCGCGGGTTCGTGCACCAGGCCGGCGAACATGACATGGGGCAGCACGGCGAGCTGTTGCTCGACGGCGGCGCGGATGTGCGGATGGTTGTAGCCGTGGCAGGCGGTCCACCACGAGGAAATGCCGTCGATCAGCTCGCGGCCGTCGGCCAGGCGCAGGCGCGAGCCCTGCGCGGCGACCACCGGCAGCGGCGCCGGCGCGGTCTGCATTTGGGTGTAGGGCAGCCAGAGATGGGCGAGGCCCGGGGTCAGCCAGTCGGACATGTCGAGCGGGGAAGGGGTGCCGGCTAGAATGGCGCGGCGGAGGAACAATGAGCGCGAATTTTATCACCGGCACCGGTACCGACATCGGCAAGACCTGGCTTGCCTGCGCCCTGCTGCGCCACTGGCGGGCCGAGGGTCGGCCGGTGGCGGCGTTCAAGCCGGTGCTCTCCGGCTTCGATCCGCAGCGGCCCGCGGCCAGCGATGCCGGCGCCTTGTTGGCGGCACTGGGGCGCAAGGCGACCAGCGCAGAATTGGACGCCATCGCGCCCTGGCGCTTCGCCGCGCCTTTGGCGCCGGACATGGCGGCGGCCCTGGAAGGACGCTGCGTCGATTTTGCCGAGCTGGTCGCGTATACCCGCCGTAGCGCCAGCGCCAGCGCTCTGCGTCCCTCCGGGAACTCTTGTCCCACCCTGATCGAAGGCGTCGGCGGGGTCATGGCGCCCATCGACGAGCGGCATACGGTGCGCGACTGGATCGCCGCCGCCGGCCTGCCCTGCGTGCTGGTGAGCGGCAGCTACCTGGGCAGCCTGAGCCATGCGCTGACTGCGCTGGAGGCTTTGGCAAGAGTCGGCGCCGGCGTCACGGCGATCGCCGTCAACGAAACGCCGGGCTCGTCCGTCGGGCTCGATGCGACGCTGGAAAGCCTGGCGCGCCACACCGCAGGCATTCCAGTGCTGGCCATCGCCCGCAATGCCCCCCAAGCCGGCGTCGCCCGCCTGGCGGCGTTGCTCGCCTGATGGCGTCGCAAGCGCTTCGATCCAGTTAATTTAATTCGAGCGTAGCGAGCCAATACAAGCCCCCGCCCCGGGGCGGGGGATGGGGGTGGGGGGCGAAAATGGGCTACGGCCTAACTTTCCCGTCGGGAAAGTTAGGCCGTATACTGCGGCCCCTTGAGTTATTTTTAGTTACGGCCGCTACGCTTAACGCCGTAAACCCGGCGTCAGCCTTCACTGAAACTTTGTTTTCCCCGGATGAACCATGACCATCAAGTCTGACAAGTGGATACGCCGCATGGCGGAGCAGCACAAGATGATCGAGCCCTTCGAGCCCGGCCAGGTACGCGAGGCCAACGGCCAGAAGATCGTCTCCTACGGCACCTCGAGCTACGGCTACGACATCCGCTGCTCGCGCGAATTCAAGCTGTTCACCAACATCAACAGCACCATCGTCGACCCGAAGAATTTCGACCCGAATTCCTTCGTCGAGGTGAATGCCGACTACTGCATCATCCCGCCGAATTCCTTTGCCCTGGCGCGCACCGTCGAATACTTCCGCATTCCCCGCAACGTGCTGACCATCTGCCTCGGCAAGAGCACCTATGCGCGCTGCGGCATCATCGTCAATGTGACGCCCTTCGAGCCGGAATGGGAGGGCTACGTGACGCTGGAATTTTCCAATACGACGCCGCTGCCGGCCAAGATCTACGCCGGCGAAGGCTGCGCCCAGGTGCTGTTCTTCGAATCCGACGAGGTCTGCGAGACGTCGTACAAGGACCGCGGCGGCAAGTACCAGGGGCAGACCGGCGTGACCGTGCCCAAGATGTAGCGCTAACGCACATGGCATCGGTAAGCCACCCCGCATTGTGAAATCTCGCACCTTCGATGGGCCTCAAGCTGGCAAATGGGCCCGCCCCTCCCATCCTCCCCTCGCGGGGAGGCTTCTGATCCGCTCGCTGCGCTCGAACCTGGCAAGTCGCGCTTGGCGATGTATTTCACGTTAAGGATTCGGCCGTGCGCTTCCACTTTCCCATCATCATCATCGACGAGGACTTCCGTTCCGAAAATGCCTCGGGACTGGGCATCCGCGCCCTTGCCGAAGCGATCAAGCAAGAAGGCATCGACGTGCTGGGCGTCACCAGCTACGGCGATCTGAGTTCCTTCGCCCAGCAGCAGAGCCGCGCCTCGGCCTTCATCCTGTCGATCGACGACGAGGAATTCACGCCCGGCCCGGAGCTTGACCCGGCCGTGCTCAACCTGCGCAAATTCGTCGAGGAAATCCGCTACAAGAACGCCGAGATCCCGATCTTCCTGCACGGCGAAACGCGCACGTCCCGCCACCTTCCCAACGACATCCTGAGGGAACTCCACGGCTTCATCCACATGTACGAGGACACGCCGGAATTCATCGCGCGCCACGTCGTGCGCGAGGCCAAGGCCTACATGGATTCGCTGCCACCGCCGTTTTTCCGCGCCCTGGTGCATTACGCTGCCGACGGCTCCTATTCCTGGCACTGCCCCGGCCACTCGGGCGGCGTCGCCTTCCTGAAAAGCCCGGTGGGCCAGATGTTCCACCAGTTCTTCGGCGAGAACATGCTGCGCGCCGACGTCTGCAACGCGGTCGAGGAACTCGGCCAGCTGCTCGACCACACCGGCCCGGTGGCCGCCTCCGAACGCAATGCGGCGCGCATCTTCAACAGCGACCACCTGTTCTTCGTCACCAACGGCACCTCGACCTCGAACAAGATCGTCTGGCACTCGACGGTGGCGCCGGGCGACGTGGTGATCGTCGACCGCAACTGCCACAAGTCGGTGCTGCACGCCATCATGATGACCGGCGCGATCCCGGTGTTCCTGATGCCGACGCGCAACAACTACGGCATCATCGGCCCGATCCCGAAAGAGGAGTTCCGCTGGAAGAACATCCAGAAGAAGATCGCCGCCCATCCCTTCGCCAGCCAGGTCAAGGGCAAGCCGCGCGTGCTGACCATCACCCAGAGCACTTATGACGGCATCCTCTACAACGTCGAGGACATCAAGGAAGAGCTCGACGGCAAGATCGACACCCTGCATTTCGACGAAGCCTGGTTGCCGCACGCCGCCTTCCATGATTTCTATGGCGACTACCACGCCATCGGCGCCGACCGTCCGCGCTGCAAGGAATCCATGATCTTCTCCACGCAGTCCACCCACAAGCTGCTGGCCGGCCTTTCGCAAGCCTCGCAGATCCTGGTGCAGGATGCCGAGAACAACAAGCTCGACCGCGACGTGTTCAACGAGGCCTACCTGATGCACACCTCGACTTCGCCGCAGTATTCGATCATCGCCTCCTGCGACGTCGCTGCGGCGATGATGGAGGAACCGGGCGGCAAGGCGCTGGTCGAGGAATCGATCATGGAGGCGCTGGATTTCCGCCGCGCCATGCGCAAGGTGGACAAGGAATGGGGCGCCGACTGGTGGTTCCAGGTCTGGGGGCCGAAGGACCTGTCGGAAGAGGGCATCGAGGAGCGCGATGCCTGGATGCTCAAGCCCGGCGAGAAGTGGCACGGCTTCGGCAAGCTGGCCAAGGGCTTCAACCTGCTCGACCCGATCAAGGCCACCATCATCACCCCGGGACTGGACGTCGACGGCGACTTTTCCGACGACAACGGGATACCCGCGGCGATCGTCACCAAGTACCTGGCCGAGCACGGCGTGATCGTCGAGAAGTGCGGCCTCTATTCCTTCTTCATCATGTTCACCATCGGCATCACCAAGGGCCGCTGGAACACCCTGGTCACGGCCCTGCAGCAGTTCAAGGACGACTACGACAAGAACCATCCGCTGTGGAAGGTGCTGCCCGAGTTCGTCGCCAAGCATCCGCGCTACGAGCGGGTAGGCCTCAAGGACTTGTGCACGCAAATCCACGAGGTGTACAAGGCGCGCGACATCGCCCGCCTGACCACCAGGATGTATCTGTCCGACATGGTGCCGGTGATGCGCCCGGCCGACGCCTTCGCCAAGATGGCCCACCGCGAGATCGACCGCGTGCCGATCGACGAACTGGAAGGCCGCGTCACCGCGGTGCTGCTGACACCTTACCCGCCCGGCATTCCGTTGCTGATTCCGGGCGAGCAGTTCAATGCCACCATCGTCCGCTACCTGAAATTCGCCCGCGAGTTCAACGAGAAGTTCCCCGGCTTCGAAACCGACATCCACGGCCTGGTCAAGGACGGCAGCAACGGCGCGGTGCGCTATTACGTGGATTGCGTGGCGCAGTAAAAGTTATGTCTCCGGCTGAGCCGGGGCAAAGTCGGCGTTGGCGGGACGGCGCGGGCGGCACGGCCGCGACCCGGCCCTGGTTCGCCGGCCTTCGGCGGAGGGCTCGCCAGAGTCTCGCCCGTTCGCGCGGCGCGAGGCCAATCGATTGGCCTTGCGAAACCCAGCGCTCACCCCTTGCTGCGGGGCCGCGCCAGGCCGCTGGCCAGGGCGTGTTCGCACTACGGCGATGGAGCGCGTTGGTTTGCAATCCGGAGGGATGCAAGGCGGAGCGCGCCGGCAAGGGTTGTTCCCTTGCCAAGCGCGACAACGCGGCAGACGCCGGATTTCGAACCAACCCGAAGGGAACGCAGCGAATCGGGCGCATCGCGGCGTTGCGCGTCCCTTGTGCAGATCACTGCTCCGCGGGCCGCGCGCCTTGCGCTGCATCCCGATTCGCAATGTTCGCGCCCACCGACGTAGTGCGAACACGCCCTCACTAGCCGATGCCGATAAAGCCGGCATCGTCGTCGGACAACGCCAGCGGACATCTCCTGGCACGGCGCCTCGCCGCGGCGGCTCTCAAGGCCCTGGCCACGGCCATCCCGCCGGCGCCACCCATCCATATGCTGGACGGGAAGTTGCCGACGGCGTAATCTGACCAGGACACGGCAAAGAATCGTCGCGTTGCGCCGGGTCGGCCAAGCGAATTTGGGAGGCACCAAATTTGATCAATTGCCTGATCGGGAGCGAAAGTTTCCGTGCGGCGACACATCAGGGGGAGACGTTGATGCTTTGTTTTCTGTCTTCTAGGCGGGCCACTTCTAGCTAGACCGCCGACGCTATGGCCAAAGGAGATGCTATGCACCAACCGGCCGTACTTCTTGGATCCTCCACTGACATGCTCTCCAAAGCGCGGCGTGAGCTTGCAAGACTGCGCGAGGACGTGAATATCGACACGGTGTTTAATTTTTTTGTGACCGCATATCACATACAGGACTACCTTCGGGCTGACGCGCCGAAAGGAGACGTCGACGCGTTGTTGACAGATTCGGATCTCGTCGTCTGTCGGTCGATTTGTAACCAAGGCAAGCACCTCAAGGTTGACCGAAAGGCGAGTCCGGTCGGCGCGAAATTGTCGGGACGTTCAGGGGTCGCGGGTATCGGGGTGGTTGGTGAGATGGCGGTTGGTGCTGGCATCCTTTGGGATCTAACCTACGATGGCACTTCCCACGATCCAATTTCTTTGGCGGAGCGTGTGCTCGCCAAGTTGGAGGAGTTCTTTGCCGCGCACAGTATTGCGACGGGGCAGTGAAGGCTATGTTGGGCGGCGGTCTGGCCCCACATTGTGAACGCTGGGGCTCATAAGTAGTTCATAGGTTCAGCGATCGGAACTCTCCTCGCCGTGTCACCAACGCCGACTCTTGGCGCTTCGATGCGTCCAGTTCGCTCCGGGTGTAGGCTGCGCCTTGCCCGACCCCACGAGAGAAAGAGGCCAACCATGCCCACCGGAACCGTTACCCTGCACCGCGTCCTGCGCGCGCCGCCCGAGCGCATCTACCGGGCCTTCCTCGATCCCGATGCGATGGCCAAGTGGTTGCCGCCGCACGGCTTCACCGGCAAGGTGCATCACCTCGATGCGCGCGTCGGCGGCAGCTACCGGATGTCCTTCACCAACTTCAGCACCGGCGACAGCCATGCCTTCGGCGGGCAGTACCTCGAGCTGGTGCCGTTCGAGCGCATCAGGCACAGCGATGGCTTCGACGATCCCAATCTGCCGGGCATGATGGTGACGACGATCGTCCTGCGCGCCGTGTCCTGCGGCACTGAGGTGAGCATCGTGCAGGAGGGCATCCCCGAGGCGATCCCGACCGAGGCCTGCTACCTGGGCTGGCAGGAATCGCTGCTGCTGCTGGGCCAGCTCGTCGAGGCGGAGATTCCGGGCTGAAGGTAAAGTTGCCGGCATGAACTGCATGGGACGGCACGCGGCCGGCATCCAATGCTTGACCCTGCGCTGATCGCCGACCTGCGCGCGGCGCGCCGGATCGTCGTGTTCACCGGCGCCGGCATGTCGGCCGAGAGCGGCATCCCGACCTTTCGCGAGCGCCTGACCGGGCTCTGGGCACAGGTCGATCCGATGGAGATCGCGACGCCCTGGGCGTTTCGCGCCGATCCGCAGCGGGTGTGGGACTGGCACGTGCATCTGGCCGAGGCAGTGCGCGCGGCGAGGCCGAATGCCGGGCATGAGGCGATTGCGGCTCTGGAACAGGCGGGGTTGGATGTGACGGTGATTACCCAGAACGTCGACGCCCTGCATCATCGCGCCGGCAGCCGGGCGGTGGTCGAACTGCACGGCAACCTGCTGCGCCTGAAATCATTCGTCGATGAGGAGGCGGCCTTCGCTGCCGCGTCGCCGACCATCTGCCGCGCCTGCGACGGCTATGCCGTGTGGGAAAGCTGCGATCCGTATGCGGATCGCAGCGACCTGGCGGCGATCGAATTGCGCGCCGGGGCGGTACCGCGCTGCCCGGGCTGTGGCGCGCTGCTGCGGCCCGACGTGGTGTGGTTCGGCGAGCCGCTGGCGGTGGAGGCCATCGAGGCGGCCTGGAATGCGGTGGATCGCTGCGACGTGCTGTTCGCGGTGGGCGCCTCGCTCGAAGTCGAGCCGGCGGCGAGCCTGCCCTGGCGGGCGCTTGCCCGCGGGGCGCGGGTGATCGAGGTCAATCCGTCACCGACGGAATTGGTCGGGCAGTGCCATGCCGGCATTCGCGGTGGCGCCGCCGAGGTATTGCCCGAACTGTTCGGGATAATCTGGCCGTCGCGCTGAGTGTGTCTGCGGCCGAGCCGGAGGCGGTAGCCCTGGCAGTCGGCGCTGGCGGCACGGCGACAGGCGTCGGCCGGCTGAAGCCGGCCCTACGGTACGGCGCTCAGCGCCGCTGGTAGGTGACGAAGGCGTAGCCGAGGCCGGCCTCGTGCTGGCCGGTTTCGCGCGCGGCCTCGCGCCACTGCTGCGGGTCGATGACGGGGAAATGCGTGTCGCCGTCGAATGCGGCAGCGATCTCGGTCAGTTGCAGGCGGTCGGCCAGCGGCAGCGCCGCGGCATAAAGCTCGGCGCCGCCGATGACGAAGGCTTCGTCGCCATCCGCCGCGGCGATGGCGGCCGGCAGCGAGTTGACGACCGTGGCGCCCGCCGCACGAAAGTCGGCGTTGCGCGTGACGACGATGTTCTGCCGCCCGGGCAGCGGGCGGAATGTTTCCGGCAGCGATTCCCAGGTCTTGCGCCCCATGATCACGGCATGGCCGGTGGTCAGCGCCTTGAAATGCCTGAGGTCGGCCGGCAGGTGCCAGGGCAGGCGGTTGCCGATGCCGATCACGCCATTCCTGGCGACGGCGGCGATCAGGGTCAGGAGGGTCCTGGGCATGGCAGGGCGTTCAGGACAGGAGCTTCTGGTACAGCTCGGCATAGTGCCCGGCGGCATCCTGCCAGCTCGAATCGCGCGCCATGCCGCGCCGTTGCAGCTTGCGCCAAAGGACGGGATCGCGCCAGGCCAGGGTGGCGCGGTGCACCGCCTGCAGCAGGGCTTCGGCGGTGGCGGGCCCGAACACAAAGCCATTGCCGCGCCGCGCGTCGGTGGCGTCGATCACGGTGTCCGCCAGGCCGCCGGTGGCGCGCACCACCGGCGGCGTACCGTAGCGCAGGCTGTAGAGCTGGTTGAGGCCGCAGGGCTCGAAGCGCGAGGGCATCAGGAAAATGTCGGCGCCGGCTTCGATGCGGTGGGCGAGCGCTTCGTCGAAGCCGATGACGACCGCGCACTGCGCCTTGTGCTTGTGCGCCAGCGCCTTCCAGGCGTGTTCCAGCTCGTGGCTGCCGCTGCCGAGGACGACCAGTTGCGCCGGCAGCTTGAGCAGTTGCGGCGCCACTTCCAGCAGCAGATCGAGTCCCTTCTGTTCCGTGAGCCGGCTGACCACGCCCAGCAGCGGCAGGTCGTCGCGCTGCTCGAGGCCCAGTTCCTGCTGCAGCGCAGCCTTGTTCGCCGCCTTGTGTTCGAGGCGGCGGCTGCTGTAGGTCTGGCGGAGATGGCGATCGGTGGCCGGGTTCCATTCCCGGGTGTCGATGCCGTTGAGGATGCCGGAGAGGTCTTGCGCGCGGTGCCGCAGCAGGCCGGCCATGCCCATGCCTTCCTCGTCGGTCTGGATTTCGCGGGCGTAGGTCGGGCTCACCGTGGTGATGGCATCGGCATGCTGGAGGCCGGCCTTGAGGAAGGACAGATAGCCGTAATATTCCACGCCGTCGATGTTCCAGGCCGCGTCCGGCAGCCCCAGCTCGAACAGCGAGGCGTGGTCGAACAAGCCCTGGAAGGCCAGGTTGTGCACGGTGAACAGGGATTTCGCCTGGCCCCCCGGCAGATAATGCAGATAGGCGGCGGCGAGCCCGGTTTGCCAGTCATGGCAGTGCACTATGTCGGGCTGCCAGTCGACCGTGCTGGATGTCGAGCCGAGCCAGGCGGCGACGCGCGATAGCAGGCCGAAGCGCAGATGGTTGTCGAGCCAGTCGCGGCCTTCGGGGCCGAGGTAGGGGTTGCCCGGGCGGCCGTAGTAATGCGGATAGTCGACCAGCAGCAGCGGCGTGCCGTCGGGTGCCGTCGCCTGCTTCAGGCCCGGCGACGGCAGCAGGCCATTGAGCCAGCGCGGCCGGGCGATTTCCTCGGCGTCGGGAAAACTCTTCGACAATGCCGGATAGGCCGGCACCAGCACGCGGACGTCATGGTCCAGTGCGCGCAGCGCCGCCGGCAAGGCGCCGGCGACGTCGCCGAGGCCGCCGGTCTTGACCCAGGGTGCCATTTCCGAGGTGGCGAACAGAACCTTCATGGGCATTCCCCCCACCCCCCTTGCCGAGCAAGGGGGTGATGAGTGTTCGCCGCGTTGCGGCTCCGTGGTTCTGACTTGCCCTGCCTTGGGGCGGCCCGGCGGCAGGGCTTCACGGCTTGCAGGCCTCGATCAGCCCCGCGGTCGAGCTGTCGAGCCCGCCGGTTGCCGTCCTGCCCTCGATGATCGGCAGCAGGCGGTTGGCGAGTTGCTTGCCGTACTCGACGCCCCACTGGTCGAAGGGATTGATGTCCCAGATCACGCTCTGGACGAAGACCTTGTGTTCGTAGAGCGCCAGCAGCGCGCCCAGCGTGTGGGGGTCGAGGCGCGGCAGCAGCAGCGTGGTCGACGGCTGGTTACCGGGAAAGCTGCGGTAGGGCGCGAGCAGGGCGACCTGTTCGGGGCTCATGCCGCCCGCCGCGAGTTCGGCCGTGATTTCGGCCAGCGGCTTGCCGCGCATCAGGGCTTCGCTCTGGGCGAAGCAGTTCGCCAGCAGCTTCTGGTGGTGTCCGGGCAGGTCGAAGTCGGGTTGTTTGCAGGCGATGAACTCGCAGGGGATCAGGCGGCGGCCCTGGTGAATCAGCTGGTAGAAGGCATGCTGGCCGTTGGTGCCGGCTTCGCCCCAGAGGATCGGTGCCGTGGCGCATTCCAGCGGCAGCCCTTGCCGGTCCACCTGTTTGCCGTTGGATTCCATTTCAAGTTGCTGCAGATAGCGCGGCAGCAGGCCCAGCGACTGGCTGTAGGGCAGCAGCGCACGGTTGTCGGCGCCGAGGAAATTGCTGTTCCAGATTTCCAGCAGCGCCAGCAGGCCGGGCAGATTCTCGGCCGGCGGTGCGGCAAAGAAATGCTGGTCCATGGCGTGGGCGCCGGCCAGCAGCTTGCGGAAATTATCGAAGCCGACCGCCAGCACCAGCGGCAGGCCGATCGCCGACCACAGCGAGTAGCGGCCGCCGACCCAGTCCCAGAAGGCGAAGGCGTTCTCCGGGTCGATGCCGAAGCGGGCGACCTCGGCGAGGTTGGTCGACACCGCGACGAAGTGCCTGGCCACCGCTGCTTCGCCCAGTGACTGTACCAGCCAGTGGCGCGCCGAGGCGGCGTTCTGCATGGTCTCCTGGGTGGTAAAGGTCTTGCTGGCGACGACGAACAGCGTGGTGCGCGGCTGCAGCGTCGCCAGCACGGTGGCGAGGTCGGCGCCATCGAGGTTGGCGACATAATGCACGCGGATGTCCGGGTGCCGATAGGCGGCCAGCGCCTGGGTGGCCATGCGCGGTCCGAGGTCGGAGCCGCCGATGCCGATGTTGACCACGTCGCTGATCGGCTCGCCGGTGGCGCCGCGCCAGTGGCGGCCGTGGATCTCGGCGGCGAAGCGCTGCATGCGCTCGAGTTCGTGATGCACCGCCGGCATCACGTCGTGGCCGGCATGCAGGATAGGCCCCTTGCCTGCCGGATGGCGCAGCGCGACATGCAGCGCGGCGCGGCCTTCGGTGTGGTTGATCGCCTCGCCGGCACGCATGCGCGCGATCCAGCCCGCAACGTCGGCGGCGTGCCAGAGTTCGTGCAGCAGCCCCATGGTTTCCGGCGTCACGCGCTGCTTGGAATAGTCCAGCAGCCAGTCGTTCCAGCAGACCGAGAAACGCGAAAAGCGCCGCGGGTCGGCGGCGAACAGCTCGCGCAGGTGCGTGTCGCACAGGCTGCCGGCCGAGCCGGACAGCGCATTCCAGACGGTGCGGACGGCGGGCTTCATGGCCATGGATACCGTGAAATACATGAATAAGCGCGCCGTGTAAGGTACGAGCGTAGCGAGCCAACTGAAAGCCTCCCCGTGAGGGGAGGATGGGAGGGGCGGGCCCACTTGCCAGCTTTTGGCGAACCGACGGCGAGGGATTTCATTATTCGGGTTGGGTCATCGGAGCTATGGGCGCTACAGCCAGAGCATCATGCCCATCTCGAAGGGATGGGTCAGCAGCGGGTGGGTGGGAAACATCCTGACGCGATACTCCATCTTGCCGCACTGGTCGAGTGTCAGCTCGCGGGCGAACAGGTGCTCGCCATTTTCCAGCGGCCCCTGGTGCTGCAGTTCATAGCGCCGGGCCCTGGCCGTGGTGGGTTCGCCGGGGCGGGTGAACACCAGTTCCACGGTCAGGTCCGCCGGCGTCAGGCCGTCGAGCTGGACCGCAATCTCGAAGCGCAGGGTTGCACCGTAGCCGATGCGCGGCACGGCCTGATCGAGCCGGCGCATGCCGATGCGCGGCCAGGCGGCGCGGATCCGCGCCTTCCATGCGGCGACGTCGCGCGCGCCGGAAAAACCGTCGGCGGAATACCTGCGCCACTGTTCGGCGGCCGGCGAATAGAATTTCTCGGTGTATTCGGTGAGCATGCGCTGCATGTTGAAGCGCGGCATGATCGAAGCGATCGACGCCTTGGCCATCGCCACCCAGTCCGGCGAATAGCCGAGCGAGGTGTTGCGGTAGTACATGGGAATGACACTGTCCTGGAGCAGTTCGTACAGCGTGCGCGCCTCGTCGCCGTCGCGCTCGGCCGGGTCGAGGCCTTCGGCCGCCGGTTTGATGGCCCAGCCGTTCTTGCCGTCGTAGCCTTCGCCCCACCAGCCGTCGAGCACCGAGAGGTTGATGGCGCCGTTGATCGCGGCCTTCATGCCCGAGGTGCCGGAGGCTTCCAGCGGATAGATCGGATTGTTGAGCCAGACATCGACGCCGGCCACCATGCGCCGCGCCAGGTGCAGGTCGTAACCTTCCACCAGCAGCAGGCGGCCCTCGAACTCGCGCTTGCGCGAGAGCTCGGCGATCTGGCGGATCAGTTCGCGGCCAGGCTCGTCGGCCGGGTGGGCCTTGCCGGCAAAAATGAACAGCACCGGGCGCTGCGCATCGGCAATGATTTCGCGCAGCCAGTCGAGGTTGTTGAACAGCAGGGTGGCCCGTTTGTAGGTGGCGAAGCGCCGGGCGAAGCCGATGGTCAGCACGGTCGGGTTGGCCGGGTCGGCGCCGCGCAGGACGCGGTCCAGGTGCGCTTCCGAGCCCTGGTTGCGCAAATGCTGCTGGCGCACCCGGCTGCGCACCAGGTGAAGCAGCTGGGCTTTCAGCGACTGGCGGATGCTCCAGAAGATCTGGTCGGGGATGCGATGCACGCCGTCCCAGCAGCTCTGGTCGGTAAGCCGATGCTGCCAGCCGAGCCCGAGATGGCGGTCGAAGGTTTCGTACCAGTCGGTGGCGAGAAAGGTCGGCACATGCACCGCGTTGGTGACGTAATCCATCGGATTTTCGGGCGCCGTGACCTGCGGCCACATGTCGGCGCAGATGCGTGCCGAGACCTCGCCATGGATGCGCGACACGCCGTTGTGAAAGCGTGAACCGCGCAGCGCCAGCGCCGTCATGTTGAATTCGCCACCGGCGTTGCCGACGCGGCCCATGCCGAGCAGGTGGTCGCGATCGAGCCCGGTCGCCTTGCAGAAGTCGCTGAAGTAGTGCATCACCATGTCGTCGGCGAAGTGGTCGTGACCGGCCGGTACCGGCGTGTGGGTAGTGAACACGGTACTGGCGGCCGCCGCTTCCAGCGCCGCGGCAAAGGACATGTCCTGGCCGATCAGGTTGCGAATGCGTTCCAGCACCAGGAAGGCGGCATGGCCTTCGTTGATGTGCCACACCGTCGGGCGCAGCCCGAGTGCGTTGAGCGCCCGCGCGCCGCCGACGCCGAGCAGGATTTCCTGCTCGATGCGCGTGCGCCGGTCGCCGCCGTAAAGTTGATGCGCGATGCCGCGATCGGCTTCGCTGTTCTCCTCGAGATCGGTGTCGAGCAGGTAAAGGCTGTTGTTGCCGACGCGGGCGCGCCAGATGCGGACCCACACCAGGCGCCCCGGGAAATCGACGCCGACGCGCATTTCGCCGCCATCCTCGCCATGCATCAGTTCGATCGGCATGTCCTCGAAATCGTTGTCGCCGTAATGGGCGGTCTGGCGGCCCTCGCGATCGATGGACTGGCGGAAATAACCCTGGCGGTAGAGCAGGCCGACGGCAACAAAGGGCAGGCGCAGGTCGGAGGCGCCCTTGCAGTGGTCGCCGGCGAGGATGCCGAGGCCGCCGGAATAGATCGGCAGGCTTTCATGAAAGCCGAACTCGGCGCAGAAATAGGCGATCAGGTCGCTACTCTGCAGCGGCGGCTTGCCCGGCAGCTCGAGCCTGGGTTCGGCGTGATAGGAATCGAAGGCCGACAGCACCCGGTTCATGGTGCCGAGGAAGATCGGATCGTCGGCGGCCTCGTTGATGCGCTTCTGGTCGATGCGCTTGAGGAAGGCCTTCGGGCTGTGATGCACGGCGCGCCAGAGGCCGGCGCTGAGCCGGGCGAACAGCGAACGGGTCGGTCGGTCCCAGCTGTACCAGAGGTTGTTGGCGAGTTCGTCGAGCCGTGCCAGGCGCGGCGGGATGCGGGGATTGATTTCTAGCTGATAGCGGGTGCCGGGCATGATATTGGGCGCTGACGAGGTGGGAGGCGGGGTTGAGTCGGGGCTGAGTCGGGGTCGAGTTTGGGTTAATTCTACGATGCAGGTCTGACCCGCAGCGTGATGCGCTGCTCCTGTCCGGCGACAGGCGGCCAGCGCAGCGTAATGCAGACCGCCTGCATGATCTTTTCGAAGCCGGCTTCGGATTGCGAGACGGTGCGGTGCGGCCTCGCTTCGAGTTGTACCGGCTGGCTGGTTTCGAGCTGTAGCGCGCCGCGCAGTTCGCTGTCGTCGAGGGTCAGGGTCTGCAGGCGATCACTGTGCAGCGGATCGCCGAAGCCGCCCGGGATGCTGCCGTCGGCCAGCACGTAGCGCCCGCCGAAGCCATCGCAGCTGGGCAGCGCGAGGTTGAGTTCGGTCTCGAGCAGGGCCGGCAGCTGGCGGCCCTCGGCGCGGAAGGCCACGGTCAGGGATGCGGCGTCCAGGCTGTAGGTCTTTTCGATGCGCCAGTCCGCGCCGGCGGCAATCCAGCTGCCCGGCCGCGCGTCGGCGCGGTAGCTGTCGACCGGCACCGGCGTGCCGCCGGCGCCGACTGTGCACTCGAGGAAGATGCCGCGCGGTCGCGTATCGGGTGCCGCATCCGCGGCCTCGATGGCGTGCAGGAAGGCGATGCGGTCGTGGGCCGAGGCGATGCCGTCGCCGGCATCATGCGCCGCGTGCGCGGACTGCGACTGGTCTATCTTGGCGTGATAAGCCTCGGCGTAGGCGCGCAGCGTGTCGCCGAAGTTGTGCGCCAGGGCGAGGCTGGAGAGTTCCACCAGCGAGGCGTGGCCGTCGTCGCGCATGAAGGCCTGCAACTGATCGTTGCGCAAGGCGGCTTCGAGATTGCCGTCCTGATCGATGTCGTCGGTGGCCAAGGCGGGTGGCGGCGCCAGCCGTGCCAGCCCGGCTTCGAGCGCCAGCAGGTTGTTCCATACCGCACGGCGCAGGTGCGGCAGGTAGAGGCCGCCGAACAGCCCGTGCCAGTAGGCGTCGTTGGCCTGCGCGCGGTGCAGGTGTTCCTGCAGTGCGGGGCTGCGCTGCGCAGCGGGCAACGCCGCCAGCCGCCCTGATGCGTCGAGCATGCGCTTGTGCATCCAGTTGGCTTCCGGGTAGCGCGACATGAAGTTGCGCCAGATGCCGCCGCGCAGGAAGGGCTTGTGCGCCTCAAAGCGGCCGGCGGCTTTTTCCGCCTCGACCAGGGCGTGATAGGCCGCGGCGCGCGGCGCCGGCAGCGTCCATTCGTTCATCTCGATGTAGGAGGTGGTCGGCAGGTAGACGATGCCGCGCGTGCTCTCGCGGGCATGGTAGTCGGCGAAGGTCTCGGTGCGGATCAGTTTCGAGGCCAGCACGCCCTCGACGAACTGCGTCAGCCAGCCCTTCTCGAACACCCATTCATAGGTTTCCGGCCAGATGCCGAACTTTTCGATGTCGTCGAAATAGATCGCGGCGCGCTGGCCCGCCCGCGCCAGGTCTTCCAGCCAGGCCACGGCTTCGGCCGCCGGCGAAAACGGCAGGCGGTAGCGCGCTGCTTCCGAAATCGGGAACAGGTCGAGGCAGCGGCCGTCCTCTTCCGTGGTGTAGAAGCTGTCGAGGCGGGCGCCGTCCTCGCCGGCACACAGGAAGTGGTAGTCGTCGACCGCCACGTAGCGGATCCCGGTTTCCACCAAGGCTGGAACCACCGAGGATTCCCAGACGCGTTCGGTCAGCCAGGCGCCGCTCGGGCGGGTGCCGAAGCGCTGCTCGATCTTGTCCGAGAGCGTCGCGATCTGGCTCACCCGGTCGCGATGCGGGATCGCCGCCAGCACCGGCTCGCAATCGCCGGAGCCGAACCACTCGACCTGGCCGCGGCGAGTCATCGCGGCCAGTCGCGCCAGGTCGTCCGGGAAGCGCTCGAACAGCACATCGAGCAGCCAGCCGGAGAAATGCACGCTGAAGCGGAATTGCGGATAGCGCTCCATGACCCGCAGGAACATGCCGTAGCAGCGAATATGGGCGTCGTCGATGACGGCAGGAAAATTGCCGACCGGCTGGTGGGCGTGGACGCCGAAGAGGAGGCTGATGGTCATTGTGTGATTAGCATGGAAAACAGGCAAAGACGAAGCGCCCCGTGACAATCGAGCGCAGCGAGCTGGCAGTCGCCCCCGCCTGGGAGGGGGCTGGGGGGAGGGGGCGTTCAATTCGCATTTTCATGTGTGGCACGCCGCATCGACCCGCCGCTGGCAGTCTCCGATCCGGCGCAAATGGGCGTGTCGAGCTTGACGGGCGGCTGCAATTGCAACAAGCGGTAGAGCCGGGCCAGGTTGCGCCGGTACAGGCTGTCGAAACTGGCGACGGCGGCCGACGGGTTGTAGTCGCCGAACCACCAGAACCAGTCGGAGCTTTCGCAGATGGCCAGCTGCGCTTCAACTGCGGCGACTTGTGCGGCATCGAGCCGGCCGCTGGCGAGCACCCGGTCGCAGCTTTGCTTGGCTTCGCAGAGCAGATCCCAGCCGCGGTTCTTGGCTTCGTCGCCGATCCAGGTGGACAGCGTGCCGTAGACCCAGCTGCCGGCCGTCAGATGCGGCAGCACGGTGGCGGCCGGGGGTGTCGGCCGCGCCAGCAGCTCGGCGTAGGTGGTGGTGCGAATGCGCGGATGCCTGGCCAGCAGGCCGTAGAGGTCGTCGAAAAAGTAATAGCCGTTGTAGGGAAAGTGTTCCCAGGCGTTTTCGCCGTCGAGGATGATGCTGACCACCGGCGTTTCGTTCTCCCCGGCGCCATCGAGGATGGCTTCAAGTTGCAGTACGAGATGTTGCGCGGCATCGCGGCCGTGCCACTTGGCATAGTCGAAGCCGATCAGGTCGGAGAGCCGCTCGTCGCGGAAGAACAGGGTCAGCCCCGGTGCGCTCTCCAGCCGCCAGGGATGGTAGGCGGCGCGCGGGTCGGCGATGCCGCTGGCGGCAATGCTGTTTCTCAGCACGCCTTCGCCGCTGGCGATCCAGCGGCAATCGGCGGCCGCCAGATGCTTGACGAACTCCTCGGAAATCGCTCCTTCGGCCGGCCACATGCCGGTAGGCGGCGCACCGAAACGCCGGGCATGGCTGATGCGCGCCGCATCGATGTGGGCCTTGACGCGGCTGCGGCCGCCGGGATAGGCGGCGGCGAAGGGCAGCGGCGCGTCGGGCAGACTTTCACGGGCCGCCTTGAAGTCGAGCAGCAGCGGCGCCAGCGGATGGGTTTGCGGCGTCGATGAAAGTTCGACCTGGCCGCTGGCGGCCAGCGCCCGCCAGCGCGGAATCAACCCGGCCATCAATTCGCCGATGCTCGCCAGCAGCTCCTGGCGGTCGGCCGCCGAGTAGCCCTCGCCCTGGCTCATCAGCCTGGCCAGCAGCGGATTGCGGCGGCGCTCGGATTCGCCGCTCCAGGCCAGGTGGTACCAGGTCAGCAGGTCCGAAAAATAGGCGCCCGAAAGATAGCCGTAGGTGGTCTCGGTCTTCTCGGCGAGCAGCAGGTAGATGTCGTGCAGGCGCTGGTAGTGCGGGAAGGGCGCCAGCATGGTGGTGTGGTTGCTGCGAAAGCAGGTGGTCAGCAGCAGGCGCCGCTCGGCTTCGCCGATGTGCTCCAGGTCGGGCGTGGCCAGCAGGCGCAGCAGCGGATCGCGAAACCGGCCGCTGGCGAACTGCTGTGCGTAATCCTCGATCTGCTCGAGCAGCACCGGCACCAGATTCACCACGCAGCGCATCTGCGGATGGCGTTCGAGGTGCGCCGCCATGTCGACGTAGTCCTTCATGGCGTGCAGATAGACCCAGGGCAGGACGAACTCGCCGCTGGCCGCGGCCGGCGTAGCGCCAGCGCTCTGCGTCCCTGCGGGAACTGCCAGCGGCATGCCATGGTCGCGATAGTCCGGCTGGTGCATGTGCCAGAGAAAGACCAGGTCGAGTTGTTTCATGTTCTTGGAGCGTCGGCCCGTGGCAGGCTCCGGGTCTCGGTCCAGCGCACATGATTCGCCGATTGACCGAGCATTTCGGGCGTGACCAGGGTGATGCCGCCTGCGCTGACATGGAAGCGCTTGCGGTCGGCATCGATGTCGTAGCCGATCTGCATGCCCTCGGGAACCCGGCAATGCTTGTCCATCACCACCCGGCGCAGCCTGGCGTGGCGTCCGATATCCACATCGGGCAGGATCACCGAATCCTCGATCTGCGCGTAGCTATGCACATGCACCCGGGAGAACAGCAGCGACCTGCTGACGCGGGCGCCGCTGATGATGTCGCCGCCCGACACCAGCGAATCGACCGTCATGCCGCGCCTGCCTTCGTCGTCGAAGACGAATTTGGCCGGCGGCAATTGTTCCTGGTGGGTCCAGATCGGCCATTCCTCGTCGTAGAGGTTGAGCTCGGGCGTGACCTTGGTCAGTTCCATGTTGGCTTCCCAATAGGCGTCGATGGTGCCGACGTCGCGCCAGTACGGAATACCGGACTCGTCCATGCCGACGCAGGAGTCGGCGAAATTGTGGGCATACACCCGATGGCGTTCGAGGCACTGTGCAATCAGGTCCTTGCCGAAGTCGTGCGAGGACTGGGGGTCGTCGTGGTCGCGGATCAGCTGCTCGTAAAGGAACTCGGCATTGAACACATACACGCCCATGCTGGCCAGGGCGCGGTCGGGGCGGCCGGGAATCGGCGGCGGATCCTCCGGCTTCTCGACGAAGGCCACGACGCGCTGCTGGTCGTCGACGTGCATGACGCCGAACTCGCTGGCCTCGGTGCGCGGTACATCGATGCAGGCCACGCTGAAATCGGCCTGGCGCTGCGCATGTTCGGCCAGCATGCGCGAATAGTTCATCTTGTAGACGTGATCGCCGGAAAGGACCAGAACGTACCTGGGCCGATTGCGCCGGATCAGGCCGAGATTCTGGAACACCGCATCGGCCGTGCCCCGGTACCAGTGTTCGCCGACCTGTTGCTGCGCAGGCAGGATGTCGATGAACTCGTGAAAGCGCCCGTCGAGAAAGCTCCAGCCGCGCTGCAGGTGCTGGATCAGGCTCTGGGCCTTGTACTGGGTGGCGACGCCGATGCGGCGGATGCCGGAATTGACGCAATTCGACAAGGTGAAGTCGATGATGCGGAACTTGCCGCCGAAGGGCACGGCCGGCTTCGAGCGCGAGTCGGTGAGCTGCATCAGACGGCTGCCGCGGCCGCCGGCCAGCACGATGCCGAAGGTGTTGCGGGCGATTTCGGCGGATCTCACGGGCGTGCCCCCGGTCCGATTTCCTGCCGAACGCGCCTGGTGCCGCCTAGTTCCTGAATCGATTGCATGGTGATTTCTCCATAGCGGCTACAATCCGCACGATAGCAAAAAAACTCTTCGAATATATGTCCATGTCGAATCCTGACTGCGCCGCGCTGCTCGAAGCGCGCGAACACGATCCGTTCTCGGTGCTCGGCCTGCATGCCGAGGGCGCCGGCTTTCGCCTGCGCGTGTTTCGTCCGCAGGCGAAAGCGGTCGCCGTGGCCCTGGTCAATGGCGCCTGGGCGCCGCTCAAGCGCCGCGCCGGTACCGATCTGTTCGAGTGGCAGGGCGCCGCGCCGCCACCGCGGCCGTGGCGGCTGAACATCGATGGCGTGACGCAGTACGATCCTTATGCGTTTGCGCCGCAGCCGCCGGCCGACGACTTGTACCTGTTCAATGCCGGCCGCCTGCGCCAGGCATGGCGCACCTTCGGC
Organism: Sulfuritalea sp.; assembly: GCA_022842325.1. Classification (GTDB taxonomy): domain Bacteria; phylum Pseudomonadota; class Gammaproteobacteria; order Burkholderiales; family Rhodocyclaceae; genus Sulfuritalea. The sequence continues at coordinate 107,198 of JALHPU010000008.1, forward strand.
GCCATACCGGAAACCCGCGACGGCATTGCCGGGGTCTGCTTCCGCGTCTGGGCACCGAACGCCGGGCGCGTCTCGGTGGTGGGCGGCTTCAACGGTTGGGATGGCCGCGTCAATCCGATGGCGACCCTGGGCGCCTCCGGCGTCTGGGAGCTGTTCATTCCCGAACTGCCGGCCGGGGCTTTGTACCGCTTCGAACTGCGGGTGCGCGGCAGCGGCGCCTTGCGCCTGAAGAGCGACCCTTATGCCCGAGCCTTCGAGCGGCGTCCGGCGACCGCCTGTTGCGTGACGCCGGATCCGGCCCACGTCTGGAACGACGCCGGCTGGATGCAGGCGCGCGCGCGCAGCGGCCACGCCGGCGACTGGCAGACAGCGCCGATGAGCACCTACGAAATGCACCTCGGCAGCTGGATGCGCCATGCCGACCACAGCTTCTACAGCTACCGCGACCTGGCGGCGCGGCTGGTGCCCTACCTGGTCGACCTGGGCTACACTCACGTCGAATTCATGCCGCTGATGGAACATCCGCTCGACGAATCCTGGGGCTATCAATGCACCGGCTTCTTTGCCCCGAGCTCGCGTTTCGGCAGCGCCGACGATCTGCGCTTCCTGATCGACAGCCTGCACCAGGCCGGCATCGGCGTGATTCTCGACTGGGTGCCGGGGCATTTTCCGGCCGACGACTGGTCCCTGGCGCATTTCGACGGCACGGCGCTCTTTGAACACGAAGACCCGAAGCAGAAAATGCATCCCGACTGGGGCACGCACGTATTCAACTACGGGCGCAACGAGGTCAGGAGCTTCCTGCTCTCCTCGGCGTATTTCTGGCTGTCCGAGTTCCACGTCGATGCCTTGCGCGTCGATGCCGTGGCCTCGATGATCTATCTCGACTATTCGCGCAAGGCCGGAGAATGGACGCCGAACGTGCACGGCGGGCGCGAAAACCTTGAAGCGATTGCCTTCCTGCGCGAGCTCAACGAAATGGTGCATGGCGATTTTGCCGGCGCGCTGACCATCGCCGAAGAGTCTACCGCCTGGCCGATGGTGTCGCGGCCGACCTGGCTGGGCGGCCTCGGCTTCTCGATGAAGTGGAACATGGGTTGGATGAACGACACGCTGGACTACCTGCAGCACGATCCGGTGTATCGGCGCTATAGCCACGAGCGGCTGACCTTCGGCCAGCTCTATGCCTACACCGAGAACTTCGTGCTGCCGCTGTCGCACGATGAAGTGGTGCACGGCAAGAGTTCCCTGCTCGGCAAGATGCCGGGCGACGAATGGCAGCGCTTCGCCAATCTGCGCCTGTTGCTGGCCTACCAGATGCTGGCGCCGGGCAAAAAGCTGCAGTTCATGGGCGCGGAGCTGGGCCAGCCCTGGGAATGGCGGCCGGGCGAGGAACTGCCCTGGCATCTGCTGCAATATCCCTTGCACGCCGGCGTACAGAGCCTGACGCGCGAACTCAACCGGCTTTACGTAAGTGAAGCGGCATTGCATGAACTGGACTTCTCCTCCGCGGGTTTTCAATGGATCGACTGCCACGATGCCGACCAGTCGGTGGTGAGCTGGCTGCGCCGCGCGCGCGACGGTCGCCATGCCGTGGTGGTGCTCAACTTCACTCCGGTACCGCGGCACAACTACCGCCTCGGCGTTCCCCTGGCGCAGGACTATCTGGAACGGATCAACACCGATTCCGCGCACTACGGCGGCAGCGATCTCGGCAACGGTGGCCGCCTGACGGCCCAGCCGCAGGCCTGGATGGGTTTCCCCGCCTCGATCTCGCTGACGCTGCCGCCGCTCGCGGCGCTGGTGCTGCTGCCGGCCTGAACTATCCGCCGAGACGACCTTCCGCCAGCAAGCGGTCGATCTCGGTCTCGGCCTGAACCCAATCCACCAGCGGATCGCCGGGAGCAAAGCCGCGCCGCTCGGCGATGTAATAGGCCGCCATCTCGATGTAATGCCTGCGCTGCTCCGCGGGTACGGTGGATGGCTTTCCGGGCGTCGGGCCGCCGGTCTTTTTGGCGCGCGGCTTGACGGCTGACTTTGGCACCGCCTTCGGGGCCGCTTTGGACGTCGTCACCTTGGCTGCCACGCCGGCTTTCTTGGGCGCCGCGGCCTTGACCGCAAGCCTTACCTTGGCGGTGGTCTTGGCTTTGCCGGGATCTACTGCCGTTGCGGATGCTGCACGTTTGGTAGGTGCGCTCTTGGCGCTGCTCTTGCTAGCTGCCATGTACTCATCCTCCTGTTTTGGTTGTCGAAATGCTTCGTTACCATACTGCGCCTGCTGTATGACAGCATATTGACAATCGTCAAGCTCAGGGCTTGCCCTGCGCCAGATGCAGCGCGCCGCGCAGCCCCAGCAGCGGATCGGTGGCGACATGGACCGGCATGCGCGCGGCGATTGCGGCGTGTTCCGCCTTGGCATTGAAGGCGGCGAGAAAGCCGCTTCGCTGCAGTGCCGGCAGCAGCTTGGCGGCAATGCCGCCGGCGAGAAAAACCCCGCCGCGCGCCAGGCAGGTCAGCGCCATGTCGCCGGCAAAGGCGCCATATGCAGCGAGGAACATATCCAGCGAGCGCCGCTCCGCGCTTTGCGGATTGGCCAGCGCCTGCGCCGCGATCTGCTCCGGCGACAGTTCGACGCCAGCGAGAAATGCGTGGATGGCGGCGAGGCCCGGTCCAGAAACGACGCGCTCCCAGGTCACCCGGCCATGGCGTGCCCGGAGGAAAGTCCACAAGGCCATTTGCTGCGCGTCGGCGGGGGCGAAGGCGACATGGCCGCCTTCGCCAGCCAGGATGCGCCAGCCACCGTCCTCTGGCAGGACGACGGCCATGCCCAGTCCGGTACCGGCGCCAACGACCAGGCAGGGCGCCGCCGGCAGCGGTTCGCCCTGCTGCAAGGTCAGCAGTTGCGCCGCGGGCGACGTCACGGCACCCATTGCCGCGGCGGCGAAGTCGTTGACCAGGTGCGGGGCGGGCAGGCCGAAATGCGCAGACAGGGCGTCGCTGTCGATCAGCCAGGGCAGGTTGGTCAGCTGCGCCGAACGGCCATCGTCGGCAATCGGGCCGGCGACGGCGAGGCAACCGCCTTCGATCAGCGAGGGATCGGTTTGTGTTGCGGCGAAGAAGGCCGCCAGCAGGCTGGCGAAATCCTGAAAGTCGGCGTTGGCGACACGGTGATCGAGAACCAGCTTGCCGTCCTGCGCCAGGCCGAGCAGCGTTTTCGTGCCGCCGATATCTCCGACTAGTATCACACCGCCACCGGTGCCGGGATGTGCGGATGCGGGTCGTAGCCTTGCAGCGTGAAGTCCTCGTAGCGGAAGCCGAAGATGTCCTGCACCGCCGGATTCAGTTGCATGGCGGGGCGCGGCCGCGGTTCGCGCGAGAGCTGCAGGCGGGCCTGCTCCATGTGGTTCGAATAGAGGTGGCAGTCGCCGCCGGTCCACACGAAATCGCCGGGCGTGAGTTTGCAGACCTGCGCCACCATCAGCGTCAGCAAAGCATAGGAAGCGATGTTGAAGGGCACGCCGAGGAAGATGTCGGCGCTGCGCTGGTAGAGCTGGCAGGAGAGCCGGCTGCGGGAGTCGGCCGCGCCCGATGGCGCGGGTGCGACATAGAACTGGAACAGGGCGTGGCAGGGCGGCAGCTTCATCTGCGGAATGTCGGCCGGGTTCCAGGCCGAGACGATGTGCCGGCGCGAGTCGGGGTTCTGCTTGAGGCCGGCGATCAGGTCGGTGATCTGGTCGATCTCGCCACCGTCGCGGGTGGGCCAGTGCCGCCACTGGTGGCCATACACCGGCCCCAGGTTGCCGTCGGCATCGGCCCAGTCGTCCCAAATCGAAACGCCGTTGTCCTTGAGGTAGCGGATGTTGGTGTCGCCCTGGAGGAACCACAACAACTCGTGGATGATCGAGCGCAGGTGCAGCTTCTTGGTGGTCAGCAGCGGAAAACCCTCGGCCAGATCGAAGCGCAGCTGCCAGCCGAACACCGAGCGTGTGCCGGTGCCGGTGCGGTCGGACTTTTCCTGCCCGTGCAGGAGCACGTGGCGCATCAGGTCGAGGTAGGGGCGCATGGGATGGTGCAGAGGGACTTATAATCGGCCGCTCATTGTAGGGTCTATTGCGCTGCGAATCATCCATGCCTGCGCCTTTGTATTGCATTGCAGCAGGCCGTGCTTGGCGCGCAGCACTTCACGGCAAGGGAATGACAGCGCAGGCACGACCGGCTATCCTATGTCCAAAGTAGCGACCTGAGACCCATCATCCATGCTCGGATTCTTTTCCAGCAAGACCGCACATCCATTGGCCGACCCGCGCGAAGCCAAGCGCATGCTGGCCGAGCTTGCCACTGGCGAGGGGCTGACCGTCGCCGAGGAGGCCACCGGCTGGCTGGAATCCATCGTCGCCGACGCTGATTTCAAGCTGGCGCCACGCCTCGAACTGGTGCTCAAGCTGGATGAAGCCCTGGTCGCGCAGGCGCGACGTCTGGCCCGCGACTTTCCGACCCTGGCCGCAGCCGGTCGCGCGCGCGAGACGCGGCAGTGGGAGGTCGGCCATGGCTATTGGCAAGCGCTGGCCGATGCCTATTCCGACTGCATCGCCCGCCATCGCGCGCCGGAAAAGGATGCCGATGCGATCCGGGGGCAGCTGCCGCTGCTCTATGGACGCCTGATCAATGCCCTTGCGGCGAAATTGAAGTGGAAGCAGTTTCGCTATGGTCCGGTGGAGCCCGAGTTCTGGCAGACGCTGGGCGGCATCTATCTGGCCGCGGCCGACGCAAGGCTGGAACAGAAATCCCTGCCCCTGTATGCCGGCAGCGGCGAGACCACGATCGAGGCGGAATATCTCAAGGTGCTGGTGTTCCAGGCCACCTCGCTGGACAACCTGAAGCCGCTGCAAATCGAGATTGCCGAGCGTCTCATCATCCATTTCCTGCCTTGGTTTTCGCTGATTCGCGAATCCCGGCCGGAAAACGTCTATTGGGTCGACGCCGGTAAAGCCTTGCCGCCGACCCGGCTGGCCAGGCTGCCCGAAATCACCCCGACCCTGCGCTTTTTCAACGGCACCCGCGCGGTCGCGGCTGTCGCGAAAACCATCGAGCAGATCCGCGGCGACGGCCGCGTGCCGCCCGGCATCAATCTCGGCGCGCAATACGAGCCCGATACCGTGATTCCGGTGCTGGACCACATGGCGATGTACTGGGCGCCGGTGCCGCCTATGCGCAGCAATGCGCGGCGCCGCATCAACTCGCCACTGAAGCTGGTCAATGGCCTGGCTGCCGTGCATCATCATCTTTCCGGACAGACCGGCGGGATCAACGGGGTCGAGTCCTGGGTGATCGACGATGTCAGCCTCGGCGGGCTCGGCGCCCACGCGGTCCAGTCGCGTCGCGACTGGATCAGGATCGGCGTCCTGGTCGGCGTGCAGCCCGAGGGCGGAGAAAACTGGCTGATCGGCGTCGTGCGCCGCTACGTTCGTACCGGCGCCAACCAGGATTCGATCGGCATCGAGACCATCTCGAAATCGCCGCGCGCGGTGCTTGCCGATGCGGGCGGCCTGCAGACCGAGGCGTTGCTGCTGGACGTGCCCGAAGTCGGCGAGTACGCGCGCATGGCCCTGCCGGGCAACGCTCTCGAAGACGGGATGGCCCTGCTGTTTAGCATCGACGACAAGAATGCCCGCCTGCATCCGCGCGAAATCCTCGCCACCGGTCCCGATTTTGTGGTGGCGAACTTCTTCGTGCAGTCCTACAGCTGAGCGTCTGCTTCAGCGTGCCGGCCGGATCGCCGATTTCGGGCGGAAGGCCTTGACCACCGCCTCGCGAGTCTCGACATAGGGCCCGCCGATCAGGTCGAGGCAGTAGGGCACGGCAGCGAAAATGCCCGGGACGAGCTGTTTGCCGGCGGCGTCCTTGACGCCTTCGAGCGTCTCCTTGATCGACTTCGGTTGCCCCGGTAGGTTGAGGATCAGGGATTTCCCCCGGATCACCCCGAGCTGGCGCGACAGGATCGCGGTCGGCACGAAAGCCAGCGAGATCTGCCGCATCTGTTCGCCGAAACCGGGCATGACTTTGTGCGCCACGGCCAGCGTCGCCTCCGGCGTCACGTCGCGCAAGGCCGGGCCGGTGCCGCCGGTGGTCAGCACCAGGTGGCAGCCGGCCTCGTCGCAGAGTTCGATCAGGGTCTGCTCGATCTTCGCCTGCTCGTCGGGGATCAGGCGCGTCTCCATGCGCCAGGGTGAGCTCAGCGCCGCGCCGAACCACTCCTGCAGCGCCGGGATGCCCTTGTCCTCATAGACCCCGCTCGAAGCGCGGTCGGAGATGGAGACGAGGCCGATCACGAGTTCATCGTTCATGGTCATTCCTTGAGGCGATTGAAGAGTTGGCCGAGGTATTCGCTCAGTGCCGTGCGGCTGCGGCCAAGACCGCCAGGAAGCAGTCCCGCGATCAACGATGGCGATCCGGTGCTGAAGGCAGTGGGTGCGGGCGCGACTTCCAGTCCCCGTTTCTCGAACAGCACGATCGCCCGTGGCAGATGCGAGCCGTGGCTGACCAATGCAATCCGGGTGACGCCCGCGGCTTTCAGCAGCGGTGCCGAAAGCCTGGCACTTTCCGTCGTGTCGCGCGAGGCGGCTTCAACCCAGCGCACCTTGACGCCGAACTCCAGTTCCAGCACCTCGCGCATGGCTTCGGCCTCGGGCCGACCGCCGAACGGCGCGCCGCCGGTGACCAGCAGCGGCAGGCGTGATGCGCGCGCCAGCCGCGCGCCGTAGCGCAGGCGCTCCAGTGTCGTGCGGCTCACGGTGTCGCCGCCGTATTCCGGGGCGGCGTAATACGTGCCGCCGCCCAGAATGACGATGGCCTGAACGCGCTGCAGTTGCGCCGTCGTGATCGGCGGGTTCGGCTCCAGCGGCGCCATCAGCGCATTGCCGACGACCGGCAGCGACAAGACCAGCAGGACGAGCACCGACAGCGTCGCCAGCCACAGGCCGGCGCCTTGCCAGCGCCGACTCTTCGATCGCATCAGCCATAGGCCGAGCAGCACCAGCAGCAGCGGGCCGGCGGGCGGCAGGATCAGGGAGGCGAGGATTTTCTTCAGCAGGAACATGGCTCGATCGGCGGATTGATCGCGTATTATTCGTGATCGCAGGGGCCGCCATTATCGACCCAAATTGCCCTGACCACGAATCATGACCGATCGCCTATACGGTATCGAAACGCTCTGCCTGCATGCCGGCGCCCAGCCCGATGCGGCGACCGGCGCGCGCGCCCTGCCGATCCACCAGACCAGCTCCTTCGTCTTCGATTCGGCGGAGCATGCGGCGAGCCTGTTCAACCTGCAGACCTTCGGCAACGTCTATTCGCGCATCGGCAACCCGACCGTGGCGGCCTTCGAGGAGCGCATGGCGGCGCTGGAAGGCGGCCGCGCCGCGGTGGCCGCGGCCACCGGCCTGGCGGCGCAGATCGTCGCGCTGCTGACCCTGTGCGAGGTCGGCGACCGCATCGTCGCGGCGCGCTCGCTCTACGGCGGCACGTTTTCCCAGCTCGACGTCAGTCTGCGCAAGCTCGGCATCGAGACCGTGTTCGTCGATTCCGACGATCCCGAGAACTTCCGTGCGGCGCTGTCGGACAACACGCGCTGCATCTTCGCCGAGACGGTGGCCAATCCGCGCCTCAACGTGCTCGACATCGCCGCCGTGGCGGACATCGCACACGGCCATCGCGTGCCGCTGATCATCGACAACACGGTGCCTTCACCCTATCTGTGCCGGCCCTTTGAGCACGGCGCCGACATCGTGGTGCACTCGGCGACCAAGTTTCTCGGCGGCCACGGCACCACATTGGGCGGCGTAGTCATCGAGTCGGGCAAATTCGACTGGGGCAACGGCAAGTTTCCCGGCATGACCGAGCCTTCCGCCGGCTACCACGGTGTCAAGTTTTTCGAGACCTTCGGCGACTTCGGCTTCACCATGAAGGCGCGCATGGAAACCCTGCGCACCTTCGGCCCCGCGCTCTCACCGTTCTCTGCCTGGCAGCTGATGCAGGGCATCGAGACGCTGCCGCTGCGCATGGACCGCCATTGCGAGAACGCCCTGGCCGTGGCACGGCATCTGGCAAGCCATCCGCGCGTGGCCTGGGTCAACTATCCCGGGCTGCCCGCCAGTCCCGGTTACGCGCTGGCGCAGCGCTACCTCGGCTCGGCACGCCATCCGGGCGCCGGCGCCTTGCTCTGCTTCGGCGTCAAGGGAGGCCAGCAGGCCGGCGAGCGTTTCATCGACGCCCTGCAGTTCTGCTCGCACCTGGCCAACATCGGCGACGCCAAGACCCTGGTGATCCATCCGGCATCGACCACCCACCGCCAGTTGAGCGAAGCCGACCAGCAGGCTTCGGGCGTGACGCCCGACCTGGTGCGCCTGTCGGTCGGGCTGGAAACCCTGGACGACATCCTGTGGGACATCGACCAGGCCCTCGAACGCAGCGCATGAAAGCTGCACGCTGAACTCATCCACACCTGAACGGGAAACGACATGAGCCGCAACATCATCTCCACCGCAGCCGCACCGGCCGCCATCGGCACCTACTCGCAGGCGGTGCAGGTCGGTACCACGATCTACATGTCGGGCCAGATCGGCCTCGATCCGACCAGCATGCAGATGGTCGAAGGCATCGACGCGCAGATCGTGCGCGTCTTCGAGAACCTGAAAGCCGTCGCCGCGGCTGCCGGCGCGTCGCTCAACGATGCGGTCAAGCTCAACATCTACCTGACCGACCTGGCCAACTTCGCCAAGGTGAACGAGACCATGGCGAAATATTTCAGCGAGCCCTTCCCGGCGCGCGCCGCGGTCGGCGTCAAGGAACTGCCGCGCGGCGCACTGGTCGAGGCGGACGCCGTGCTCGTCCTTGGCTGACCAGCCGGCCACCAACTCCCTCGCGGCCCGGCTGGCGCGGCTCGGTCTGCGCAGTGACGCCGATTTCGTGCTGCACCTGCCGCTGCGCTACGAAGACGAAACCCGCATCACCGCACTGGCCGACGCCCGGCCCGGCATCGCGGCGCAATTCGAGGTCGAGGTGGTCGCCAGCGAAATCGCCTACCGGCCGCGCCGCCAGTTGATCGCGCGGGTGCGCGATGCCGACGGGGCGCTCTCGTTGAGATTCCTGAATTTCTATCCCAGCCAGCAGAAATTGCTGCAGCCCGGCGTGCGCCTGCGTGTCTTCGGCGAGGTGCATGAAGGCTACCTCGGCCCGGAAATCATCCATCCGCGCTTGCATGCCGTCGGCGCCGGCGAATCGCTGCCGGATTGTCTGACGCCGGTCTATCCGACCACGGCGGGTCTGGGCCAGGCCACGCTGCGGCGCCTGATCGACAAGGCGCTGGCACGCGCCGACCTCGCCGATACGCTGGCGCCGGAGCTGCGCGAGCGCCTGCGGTTGCCCGAGTTCGCCGCCGCGATCCGCTTCCTGCACACGCCGCCGCCCGAAATGACCCAGGCCGAGCTGGAAGCCCGCGAGCATCCGGCCTGGCGCCGCGTGCAGTTCGACGAACTGCTGGCGCAGCAGCTCAGCTTGCGCCGCGCCTACACCGCACGTCGCGCGCGGGGTGCGCCGTCGCTGGTGCCGACCGCAAAGCTGACCAGGGCGCTGCTCAAGGCCCTGCCGTTTCGCCTGACCGGCGCGCAGGCCAAGGCCTGGCGCGAGATCGCCACCGACCTCGGTCAGCCGCATCCGATGCAGCGCCTGCTGCAGGGCGACGTCGGCAGCGGCAAGACGGTGGTCGCCGCGCTGGCCATGCTGCATGCGGTCGAGGCCGGCTACCAGGCAGCATTGATGGCGCCGACCGAAATCCTCGCCGAGCAGCATTACCGCAAGCTCGCGGCCTGGCTCGAACCGCTCGGCATCGAAATCGCATGGCTCACCGGCAGCCTGAAGAAGCGCGAGAAGGACGCCGCTATCGCAAGAGTCGGCGCCGGCGAGACGCCGATCGCGATCGGCACCCACGCCCTGATCGAGGACAAGGTCGAATTCGCCCGCCTCGGCCTTGCCATCGTCGACGAGCAGCACCGTTTCGGCGTGCGTCAGCGCCTGGCGCTGAAGGAGAAAGGGACTTTCGCGCACCAGCTGGCGATGTCGGCGACGCCGATTCCGCGCACCCTGGCCATGAGCTACTACGCCGACCTCGATGTCTCGGTACTCGACGAATTGCCGCCGGGGCGCAGCCCGGTCACCACCAAGCTGGTGTCCGAATCACGCCGCGACCAGATCCTGGCGCGGGTGCACGAAGCCTGCCGCGGCGGGCGCCAGGCCTACTGGGTCTGCCCGCTGATAGAGGAAAACGGAGTTTCGGCGGAGGCTAACGTGAGCGCAGCGAACGTTAAGCGTAGCGGCCGGAGCCAGAACGTCGTTTTGCAGTTGAAGACCGCAGAAGCAACCTACGCCCGCCTTGCCGCCGAATTGCCCGACCTCAAGGTAGGCCTGGTACATGGCCGGCTCAAGACGGCGGACAAGGCCGCGGTGATGGCGGCCTTCGTCGCCAACCAGATCCAGGTGCTGGTGGCGACCACGGTGATCGAGGTCGGCGTCGACGTGCCCAACGCCAGCCTGATGGTCATCGAGCACGCCGAGCGCTTCGGCCTGGCGCAACTGCACCAGTTGCGCGGCCGCGTCGGCCGCGGCGCGGCGCAATCGGCCTGCATCCTGCTCTATGCCCAGCCGCTGGGCCAACAGGCGCGGGCGCGGCTCAAGGTGATTTTCGAAACTACCGACGGCTTCGCCATTGCGCGCGAAGACTTGCGCCTGCGCGGTCCCGGCGAGTTCATCGGCGCGCGGCAAAGCGGCCTGCCGCTGTTGCGCTACGCCGATCTCGAGGATGCGGCGCTGGTCGAGCAGGCGCGCGCCGTGGCGGAAGACATGCTGCATGCCGCCCCCGAGCGCGCCGAGGCGCACCTGCAACGCTGGCTGGGCGGCCGCGAGGAACTGCTCAAGGCGTAAAATTCGCGCATGACTTTCGCCGAAATCAAAGAGCGCCTCGATCTCTACAAAAAGCTGATGCGGCTGGACAAGCCGATCGGCACGCTGCTGCTGCTGTGGCCGACTTTGTGGGCGCTGTGGCTGGTGACCAATGGCCAGCCGCACTGGATGCTGATCCTGATTTTCGCCATCGGCACATTGCTGATGCGCTCTGCCGGCTGCGTCATCAACGACTATGCCGACCGCGATTTCGATCCCCATGTCGAGCGCACCCGGGATCGGCCGCTGGCGGCGCGCAAGGTATCCACGCGCGAGGCGTTGCTGCTCGCCGCCGCGCTGAGCGTTTTCGCCTTCCTCGTCGCGCTGCCGATTGTTCGCGACGTCTGGTGGCTGATGCTGATTGCGCTGTTCCTGGCCGCCAGCTACCCTTTCACCAAGCGCTTCTTCGCGCTGCCGCAGGCCTATCTGGGCGTCGCTTTCGGCTTCGGCATTCCGATGGCCTTTGCCGCGGCGACCGGCGAGGTCGGTGCGCTGGGCTGGACCCTGCTGGTCGCCAACATCTTCTGGGCGCTGGCCTACGATACCGAATATGCCATGGTCGACCGCGAGGACGACCTCAAGATCGGCATCCACACCGCCGCCATCACCTTCGGCCGCTTCGACGTGATTGCCGTGATGTGCTGCTATGCCGCGACGCTGTCGATACTCGGCGTGATCGGCGGGGACCTGCAGTACGGCGCCGGGTATTTCGCCGGATTGGCGCTGGCGGCGTCGATCGCCGGCTACCATTACACGCTGATCCGCGAGCGCAAGCGCGAGGGCTGCTTCGCCGCCTTTCGGCACAACAACTGGTTCGGCGCCGCGATTTTCGCCGGCATCGTCGCCGAGCTCAACCTGCGGCCCTGGCTGGCGCCGTAAGGCGTCTGCCGCTTACGCGACAGGCTCTTCGATCAGATCCGCCGGGCTGTCGTCCCGCAGGTTCGCTGCGATCACCTTGGCCAGCGCGGCGCGCAGTCGCGCCGGCTTGATGGGCTTGTGCAGCATGATGAGGTTCGCCGCGCGGGCGGCCTGCAATGCGGCCTGACTGGTATCTCCGGTGATCAGCAGGGCCGGCAGCCGGGCGCCGAAGCGATCCCGCAGGGCGGCGATGGCATCGATGCCATTGCCCTGGCCCGGCAAGCCGATGTCGGAAATGACCGCGTCGATCGGCGCGGGGCAGGCTGCAGCCCGCTCGAGCGCCTCGGCGCAGGAACCGGCCGTCGTCACCTCGCAGCCCCAGCCTTGCAGCAGATCGCACATGCCGCTGCGGATGGCTTCCTCGTCGTCGATCATGAGGATGCGGCGGCCGGCAAGACTGCCGGCGACGTGGATTTGGTCCGCGTCGGACGACTGCGCTTCGGTCCGGGCGTCGGCCACGGTGGCCAGCGGTACGGCAACGCTGAAGCAGGAGCCCCGCCCCGGCTCGGAGCGCATCGCCAGCGCATGGTCGAGCAGGCGCACCACGCGCTCGACGATGGCCAGGCCGAGTCCGAGTCCCTGGTTGCGGTCGCGGGCCTTGTTGCCGATCTGGTAGAACTCGCCGAAGATCTTCGCATGCTGGTCGGGAGCGATGCCGATGCCCGTGTCGTACACCGCGATGACGAGTTGGTTCCCCCGGCGCCGGCAGCCGAGCAGAACGCGGCCGTCCGGCGCATAGCGCAGCGCATTCGACAGCAGGTTGCGCAAGGCCTGGCCGAGCAATACCGGATCGCTGACGATGAGCGCCGAACAGGGCATCACGCGCAGCCGGATTTTCATCTGTCCGGCGACCGGCATGAACTCGCTTTCCATCTGGTTGAGCAGGGTCTGCACCGGGAAGCTGCGGCAATTCGGGGTGATGACATTGGCGTCGAGCCGGGAAACGTCGAGCAGGGCGTCGAGCAGGGTGCGCATTCCCTCGGCGGCTTTCTGCGCGTTGGCGAGGATGCCGGCGCCGCGGTCGGACGCCTGCAGCTCCTGCTGCAGCAGTTCGTGGAAGATCGACAAGGCCTGCATCGGCTGGCGCAGATCATGGCTGGCGGCGGCAAGGAAGCGCGCCTTGGTCAGATAGGCCTGCTCCGCCGCATCGCGCTGGAGAGTGAGTTCCCTGGCCAGTATTTCGTTGCGGAAGCGCAGTTGCTGGGCCTCGATGAACACCCGATTGCGCTTGCGCGCCTGCCAGATGGTCATCGGCATGAAGACCAGCAGCATCAGTCCGAGAATGGTGTGCAGGCGCTCGCCGACGGTCAGCAGCCAGAGTGCAGGCGGGCCGATGGAGGCGAGGATGTAGGCGCGCGACGGCGGAACGTAGGAAAAACCTTCGGAGGCATTGACGGAAGCCGCTACCGTGATCACCGTCAGGATCGCCAACTGGTACTCGGTCGGCAGGTGGGCCAGCATGGCCGTATTGGCGACGCCCCAGCAAACGCCGGACATGCCGCCGGTAATGGCCTGGCTGCGCCCCCATTCCAGGGTGCTGCGGCTGGCCGGTGCGCGGTGGTATTGCCACACCAGCCAGGCGCGCACCAGGGTGACGACATAGAGGGCAATCAGCGCCGGCTGCCAGGTCCAGGCCGGGATGCCGTCGTGCACCACATACACCAGCAGGCTCAACACCAGCGCGCCGGCGAGGTTCTGGTCGTTGGTTTCGCTGAAAAAGGCCCTGATCTGCTCGGCCTTGACGACGGCTCGTTCCTCTTCCGAATGAAAATCGATGGACATCGTGCGCAAGGGTTAGTCTGGAAGGCGGATAGTATCAATACCGGCGTGGCGCCGGCGCCGACTCCTGGCGGTGCGGTTCAGGCCGATGAAGCAGGGCGGGAGCAGGGCGGTTAAAATCAAAACATGAAATACACCGACCTGCGCGATTTCATTGCCCAACTCGAAGCGCTCGGCGAACTCAAGCGGATCGCGGTCGAAGTCGATCCGCATCTGGAGATGACCGAGATCGCCGACCGCGTGCTGCGCGCCGGCGGCCCGGCACTGCTGTTCGAAAAGCCCAAGGGACATTCGATGCCGGTGCTGGCCAACCTGTTTGGCACGCCGCGCCGGGTGGCGCTGGGCATCGCCGCCGCGGAAGGTGAAGACAGCGCGGAGCTCGACTGGAAAACCCGCCTGCGCGAAGTCGGCACCCTGCTCGCCTACCTCAAGGAACCCGAGCCGCCCAAGGGCCTCAAGGATGCCTGGGACAAGCTGCCGGTGCTGAAGCAGGTGCTCAACATGGCGCCCAAAGTGCTGAACTCGGCGCCCTGCCAGGACATCGTGTGGCAAGGCCAGGACCTCGATCTGGGGCGGCTGCCGGTGCAGACCTGCTGGCCGGGCGATGCGGCGCCGCTGGTCACCTGGGGTTTGGTGGTCACGCGCGGACCGGCCAGGACGCGGCAGAACCTCGGCATCTACCGCCAGCAGCTCATCGCGCCGAACAAGCTGATCATGCGCTGGCTGGCCCATCGCGGCGGCGCGCTGGATTATCGCGAGCATTGCGCGGCGCACCCCGGCGCGCCCTTCCCGGTGGCCGTGGTGATCGGCGCCGATCCGGCGACGATACTGGCGGCGGTGACGCCGGTGCCCGACAGCCTGTCCGAATACCAGTTCGCCGGCCTGCTGCGCGGCGCCAAGACGGAACTGGTCAAGTGCCTCGGCTCCGACTTGCAGGTGCCGGCATCAAGCGAAATCGTGCTCGAAGGCGTCATCCATCCCGGAGAAGTGGCGGCCGAGGGGCCGTTCGGCGACCACACCGGCTATTACAACGAGGTATCCGAGTTTCCCGTATTCACCGTCGAGCGCATCACCATGCGCCGCGACCCGATTTACCACTCGACCTATACCGGCAAGCCGCCCGACGAGCCGGCCATGCTCGGCCTGGCGCTCAACGAAGTCTTCGTTCCGCTGCTGCAGAAGCAGTTTCCCGAGATCGTGGATTTCTACCTGCCGCCCGAGGGCTGTTCCTACCGCATGGCCGTGGTCAGCATCAGGAAGCAGTATCCCGGCCACGCCAAGCGCGTGATGTTCGGCATCTGGAGTTTCCTGCGCCAGTTCATGTACACCAAGTTCATCATCGTCACCGACGAGGATGTCGATGTGCGCTCCTGGCCCGAGGTGATCTGGGCCCTGACCACGCGCGTCGATGCCGCACGCGATACCCTGATTGCCGAGAATACGCCCATTGATTACCTCGACTTCGCCTCACCGGTGGCCAGCCTGGGGAGCAAAATGGGCATCGATGCGACCAACAAGTGGCCCGGCGAGACCACCCGCGAATGGGGTCGCCCGATCGCCATGGACGATGCCGTGAAGCAGCGCGTCGATGCCTTGTGGCAAGACCTGGGCCTATAGGAGGGGCAATGACCGAACCCGAAGTGATTCCTGCGCATGATGCGGCGGATGGCCAGCTGGACGGACCCCGGGCCTGGTGCCATGTGATGTACGGATTGCACGCCCTGTCGGCGGCGTCCGGCATCCTGAGCTCGGCGACCATCATCGGCGCCTTCGTCTTCGGCTGGCCGTCGATCATCGCCGTAATCATCAATTACGTCACTCGCGACCAGGTGCGCGGCACCTGGCTGGCGACGCATTGGCGCTGGCAGCTGCGCAGCTTCTGGTTCGCCGCCCTGTGGCTGGCCGTGGCGGGCTTGCTGGCCCTCACCCTGATCGGCATCCCGGCAGCCTTCATGGTCATCGTCGGTACCGGCCTCTGGGTGCTCTACCGCGTGATCCGCGGCTGGATGGCCTTGCTCGACCGGCGCGCGATGCCGGTGCCGGTCGCCGCCTCCGCCGGCTGACGCGCCTGCGATCGCTGCCTTTCCCGGGCGGCACGGAGATTGCCGCGCAGCGGCCGCAGACTATACTTTGCCGATGAACCGTCTGCGCCGCATTCTGCTGATTGCCCTGTGCTGCAGTCCGCTACTGCCGTGCGCGGCCGCGTCGGCCGACGACCGTTCCGTGCTGCTGGTCGCGGCCGAGGGCATGATGGACCCGCGTTTCCGGCAGACGGTGGTGCTTGTCACGCGGCATGGCCGCAACCGCGCCACGGTCGGTGTCATCATCAACCGCGCCCTCGACGTCGGCCTCGACCAGGTATTTCCCGGATTGACCCCGGCGGCACAACACCGCCTGCATTACGGCGGACCGGTGGCGCCGGGGCAGATCGTGTTCATGCTGCGCGGCGAGGCGGCACCCGCGGCGTCGATCACCCTGGCCGAACGCCTGTTCCTCAGCAGCGACGGTGACAGCCTTCGCGCTTTGCTCGGCGCGCCGACGCCGGCCAGTCGCTTGCGCGTGTTCAACGGCTTCGCCAGTTGGGCGCCGGATCAGCTCGAGGCCGAGATCGATCGCGGCGACTGGTATTTGCTGCCGGTCGATGCCGACGTCCTGTTCAGCGATCCGCTCGACGAGTTGTGGCCCAGGCTCTGGCGCCTGGCGACGCAGATCAGGGTGCGCGCGCCCGCCGGGATGCCGCCCCTGGCGCAGCGCTGATGCGGGGGCGGCGGGTTGCGCTGCGGCGTTGCGCGCGCACTTTAGGCGAATCAGACTATTTTCCGAGATGAGTCGCGCGCATACTGCGGCACCCTCGGTCCCCTCCACTGGAATCTCCATGACCATTTGTCCGATTGCCATCGTCGCCGGCTGCAAGAAATGCCCGGCGTTCAAGATCTGTCCTCTCAAGCGCATGATCGGCGACCAGCCATCGGCACCTGCTGCTGCAGCCAAGGCCCCGGCCGCGGCCCCGGCAAAACCGCGCAAGGCGGCCGCACGCAAGAAGAAGTAGCCGTAGCAACAGGCGGCGCACCAATACGGAGCGGGAAGTTTCTCCCATTACTCCATTCTGGTGCGCGCCGGTTTTTCGCAACACGCCTTTGCCCCTCCCGGGAGTTTGAGGCTTAAGCCAGCCGCAGCAGTCGATTGCGGCCGTTTTGCCGATCTTGTCGATGGCATGGCACGCCCTTCGCTATGTAAGCACTGCACCGTTTCAAAACAGACGGTTGGTCCGCTCACATCCATCGAAAGGGGTACACCATGCAACGTCGCAATTTCATCAAGGCTACCGCCCTTACTCTCGCCTTCGCTGCCGCCGGCTTTGCCTCGGCCCCGGCCATTGCCGCCGACACCATCAAGGTCGGCATCCTGCATTCCCTCTCCGGCACCATGGCCATTTCGGAAACGGCGCTGAAGGAAACCGCGCTGATGGCCATCGAGGAAATCAACGCCAAGGGTGGTGTGCTGGGCAAGAAGCTGGAGCCCGTGGTGGTCGACCCCGCTTCCAACTGGCCGCTGTTCGCCGAGAAGGCGCGCCAGCTGCTGACCCAGGACAAGGTCGCGGTGACCTTCGGCTGCTGGACCTCGGTGTCGCGCAAGTCGGTGAACCCGGTGTTCAAGGAACTCAACGGCCTGCTGTTCTATCCCGTCCAGTACGAGGGCGAGGAACTCGAAAAGAACGTCTTCTACACCGGCGCCGCGCCCAACCAGCAGGCGATCCCGGCCGTCGAATACCTGATGTCGAAGGACGGCGGCTCGGCCAAGCGCTGGGTGCTGCTCGGCACCGACTACGTCTATCCGCGCACCACCAACAAGATCCTGCGCGCCTTCCTGAAATCGAAGGGCGTCGCCGAAGCCGACATCATGGAGGAGTACACCCCCTTCGGCCATAGCGACTACCAGACCATCATCGCCAAGATCAAGAAGTTTGCCGGCGAGGGCAAGAAGACGGCCGTGGTGTCGACCATCAACGGCGACTCCAACGTGCCCTTCTACAAGGAGCTCGGTAACGCCGGCCTCAAGGCGACCGATGTCCCGGTGGTCGCCTTCTCGGTGGGTGAAGAGGAACTGCGTGGCGTCGATACCAAACCGCTTGTGGGTCACCTGGCCGCCTGGAACTACTTCCAGTCGATCAAGAACCCGGAGAACGACAAGTTCATCAAGCAGTACCGCGACTGGGCCAAGAAGCAGAAGCTGCCGAAGGCCGATACGGTTGTCACCAACGACCCGATGGAAGCCACCTACATCGGCATCCACATGTGGAAGCAGGCGGTCGAGAAGGCCAAGAGCACGGACACCGACAAGGTGATCGCGGCCATGGCCGGCCAGACCTTCAAGGCGCCGTCGGGCTTCACCATCAAGATGGACGAGAAGAACCACCACCTGCACCGCGCCGTGTTCATCGGCGAAGTGAAGGCCGACGGCCAGTTCAACGTGGTGTGGAAGACCAAGGGTCCGGTCAAGGCCCAGCCGTGGTCGCCCTACATTGCCGGCAACGACAAGAAGAAGGGCGAGCCCGAGGGTAAATGAGCATTGCGTAGCTAAAGAGAGAGGCAGCAATTTGCGCGGCCGGTTAAGGCCGGCCGCGCCATTTTCCAGGCACCCATGATCCCCAGAATCCTTCTGTTGCTGATGCTCCTGCTGGGCTTCGCCGCCCAAGCGGCGCCGGATCCGGCCGTGGTGCGCCAACTCGCCGCCGAGGAGTCGGACGACAAGATCGCGGCGATCCAGAAGCTCGCGCTCACTGCCGAGCCCGAGGCGCTGGCCGTGCTGCAGCAACTCGCCGACGGCACGCTGAAGGATGACAAGGGCGAGGACATCACCATCAACAACCGCGTTCGCGGCGCGCTGGAAGGCGCGCTGGCCGTGCTGAAGCTGATCGATCCGGACCCGACCGTGCGCTACAAGGCGGTCAAGGAAATCGCCAGTAATGTCGACGCCGCCATGGCACCCATGCTGGCCAAGGCGCGCGACCGCGAAAGTGAGCCGAAGATTCGTGCCCTGCTGGTCGAGGCTCACGCGCTGGCGACGCTGAAGGATGCCGATCCACAGCTGCGCATTGCCGCCGCACAAGCGCTGGCGACCAGCGCCGATCCGAACACCCAGGCCGCACTCAAGGCCCAGTCCGAGCCGGCCAACGAATCCGAAACCGAGGTGCGCCGTGCGGCATTCCAGTCCTATCTGGCAGTCAAGGACCGCCTGACGCTGGCCGAGACCATCGGCCGCATCTTCTCCGGCCTCTCGCTGGGCAGCATCCTGCTGCTCGCCGCGCTGGGCCTGGCCATCACCTACGGCGTGATGGGCGTGATCAACATGGCCCACGGCGAGCTTCTGATGATCGGCGCCTACGCCACTTACGCGATCCAGGGAATCTTCCGCACGCATTTTCCGGCGCAGCTCGACTGGTATCTATTGGCCGCCGTGCCGGTGGCCTTCTTCGCTGCCGCCGCGGTCGGCGTGCTGCTGGAGCGCACGGTGATCCGCTGGCTCTACGGCCGCGCGCTGGAAACCCTGCTCGCCACCTGGGGCCTCTCGCTGATGCTGATCCAGGCCGCGCGCGTGATCTTCGGCGCGCAGAACGTCGAGGTCGCCAATCCCTCCTGGATGTCGGGCGGCCTCGAAATTCTGCCCAGCATCGTCTTGCCGCTCAATCGCATCGTCATCGTCGGCTTCGCCCTGTTCGTGCTGATACTGGTCTGGGTGCTGATGAACAAGACGCGGCTGGGCATGTTCGTCCGCGCCGTGACGCAGAACCGCGCCATGGCCGGCTGCGTCGGCGTGCCGACCGGGCGCATCGACACCGTGGCCTTCGCGCTCGGTGCCGGCATCGCGGGCCTCGGCGGCGTCGCCCTGTCGCAGATCGCCAACGTCGGTCCCGACATGGGCCAGGGCTACATCGTCGATTCCTTCATGGTCGTCGTGCTGGGCGGCGTCGGCCAGCTGGCCGGGGCGGTGTGGGCGGCGCTGGGCCTCGGCATCGTCACCAAGTTCATCGAAAGCTGGGCTGGTGCCGTGATCGCCAAGATCGTCGTGCTGGTGTTCATCATCATGTTCATCCAGAAGCGTCCGCAGGGGCTGTTCGCCCTCAAGGGCCGGTTTGTGGAAAGCTAGGATGAAACAGGCACTCTCATTTGCGGTGGGTGGCGCCCGGGCCGCCGGGGCGCTCTGCTCCGCTCCATGTCCCCCGTCGCCGGCCTTCAGCCGGCTCCTCCTCCTTTACTTGCACGGAGCAGAGCGCCCCACCGGCCCGTTCGGGATACGCCGTCGCGGGTTTTCGGTCGTAAAGCAAAAGCCTTTCCCGCCGCCACCAGCCAACGAACAAAGCGTTTCATGCGCAGCGCGGTGGAGCAACTGAGATGAAACGGACCCCCTTCATCGTCCGCTTCTTCAGCGCCACACCGAAACAGGGCTGGATCGCCATCGCCATCGCTGCCGCGATCACGCTGGTGCTGCTGCCGGCGCTGCACCTGCTGGTGCCGGCGGGCAGCCCCTTCCATGTTTCGGCCTACGTCATCACCCTGGTCGGAAAGATCATGTGCTACGCCATCGTCGCCGTGGCAATGGACCTGATCTGGGGCTACACAGGAATTCTTTCGCTCGGCCACGGCCTGTTCTTCGCGCTCGGCGGCTACGCTTTCGGCATGTATTTGATGCGTCAGATCGGCCGTGACGGATCCTACCAGTCGGACCTGCCCGACTTCATGGTCTTCCTCGACTGGAAGGCGCTGCCCTGGTACTGGACCGGCTCGGATTCCATCCTCTGGGTGCTGTTCCTGGTGCTTACCGTGCCGGCCCTGGGGGCGCTGATTTTCGGCTTCTTCGCCTTCCGCTCGCGGATCAAGGGCGTGTATTTCTCCATCATCACCCAGGCCATGGTCTTCGCCGCGATGCTGTTCTTCTTCCGCAACGAAACCGGCTTCGGCGGCAACAACGGCTTCACCGATTTCAAGCGCATCCTCGGCTACAGCATCACCGCGCCGGAGACCCGCGTCGCGCTGTTCGCGCTGACCGCGGCGATGCTGCTGGCGACCCTGGTGCTCGGCCGCTACCTCGTCACCTCCAAGCTCGGCCGGGTGCTGGCGGCGATCCGCGACGCCGAATCGCGCGTCATGTTCATCGGCTACAACCCGCTCTACTACAAGCTCTTCATCTGGACCCTGTCGGCGCTGCTGTGCGGCATCGCCGGCGCGCTCTATGTGCCGCAAGTGGGCATCATCAATCCCGGCGAGATGTCGCCGGCCAATTCGATCGAGATCGCGATCTGGGTCGCGGTCGGCGGCCGCGCCACGCTGATCGGCCCGGTGCTCGGCGCCTTCATCGTGAATCTGGCGAAGAGCTTCTTCACCGTGGCCTTCCCCGAGTACTGGCTGTTCTTCCTCGGCGCGCTGTTCGTCGGCGTTACCTTGTGGCTGCCCGACGGCGTGGTCGGTCTGTGGCGCAAGCTGCGCGAGAAGCGCGCGGGAGCGGCATCGTGAGCCAGCCGAGCATTCTGCTGTTGCACGAAGTGACGGTCAGCTTCGACGGCTTCCGCGCCCTGAACGAGCTCTCGCTCGACATCGAGGAAGGCGAATTGCGCTGCATCATCGGCCCCAACGGCGCCGGCAAGACCACCATGATGGACGTGATCACCGGCAAGACGCGCGCCGATCGCGGCAAGGTGATGTTCGACCAGAACATCGACGTGCGCCGCATGTCGGAGCCCGAGATCGCCCACCTCGGCATCGGCCGCAAGTTCCAGAAGCCGACCATTTTCGAGAACCTGACCGTGTTCGAGAATCTCGAACTCTCGATGAAGACGGACAAGCGCGCACGCACCAGCCTGTTCGCCTGGCTGGATGACGATGCTCGCGACAAGATTTCCGGCACCCTGCGCCTGATCCGCCTCGACACCGAAGCCGACAGGCAGTCCGGCCTGCTCTCGCACGGCCAGAAGCAGTGGCTGGAAATCGGCATGCTGCTGATGCAGGACCCCAAGCTGTTGCTGCTCGACGAGCCGGTGGCCGGCATGACCGACGACGAAACCGCGCGCACCGGCGAGCTTTTCAAATCCCTGGCCGGAAAACATTCCCTGGTGGTGGTCGAGCACGACATGGCCTTCATCGAGCAGTTGGGCGGCAAGGTCACGGTGCTGCATGAAGGTTCGGTACTCGCCGAGGGCGACCTCGCCACGGTGCAGAACGACCAGAGGGTCATCGAGGTGTACCTTGGGCGCTGATGATGCTTAAAGTCGAAAACCTCAACCAGTACTACAGCGGCAGCCACATTCTGCGCGACGTCAGTTTCGAGGCGCCGGTCGGCAAGGTGACGACGCTGCTTGGCAGGAACGGTGTCGGCAAGACCACGCTGCTCAAGGTGCTGACCGGCCTGGTGCCGGCGAAGACCGGCAGCGTGTCCTTCGACGGAAAGGATTTGACACGCGCTCCGTCGCACGAGCGCGTCAAGGCCGGCATCGGCTACGTGCCGCAGGGCCGCGAAATCTTCCCGCGCCTGACGGTGCTCGAGAACCTGCAGATGGGGCTGGCGACCCGCCCCGGCGGCACGCCGATTCCGGAGCGCATTTTCGAGATGTTCCCGGTGCTCAGGCAGATGCTCAAGCGGCGCGGTGGCGACCTTTCCGGCGGCCAGCAGCAACAACTGGCGATCGGCCGCGCGCTGGCCTTCGGTCCGCGCCTCTTGATCCTCGACGAGCCGACCGAGGGCATCCAGCCCTCGATTATCAAGGACATCGAGCGCGCCATCCGCACCCTGGCTTCCGAGGGCAACATGGCTATCCTGCTGGTCGAGCAGTACTACGATTTTGCCGAGAGCCTCGCCGACCAGTACCTGGTCATGGAGCGCGGCGAAATCATCAAGCGCGGCGACGGCAAGAGCATGGCCGCGGACGGGGTGCGTGAACTGCTCGCCGTCTGAGTTCGCCGGCCTGGCGCTATGATTCGCCGATGCATCCCACCGACCCGATCACTCCCTGCTGGCAGGCCGCGCTCGATCTCGGCTTCGAGCGGCGCGGCGAAGCCACGCGGCTGGTGCGGCGCGAGCATCGCGGCCCGCTGCGGGTGCAGAAGGCGCTGTATCCCGAGGGAGCGGAACTCTGCCATGCCATCGTCCTGCATCCGCCGGCCGGCATCGCCGGCGGCGATCGCCTGCAGATCGGCATCGAGCTGGGCGCCAACGCGCAGGCCCTGCTCACCACCCCCGGCGCCGGCAAGTGGTATCGCTCGGCCGGCCCCATTTCGGAGCAGACCGTGAGCCTGAAAGTCGGCGCTGGCGCCACGGCGGAATGGCTGCCGCAGGAGAGTATCGTCTTCGACGGCGCGCAGGCGCGCATGCGCACCACGGTGGATCTGGATCAGGGCGCGCGCTTCGTCGGCGTCGAAACCCTGTGCTTCGGCCGTCGCGCCAGCGGCGAAACCTTCGACCGTGGCAGCCTGCATCTCGGTACGGACATCCGCAGCGATGGCCGTCTGCTGTGGCGCGAACGCGGCGTGATCGAGGGCGGCTCGCCCTTGTTGCATTCGCCGATCGGTCTCGCCGGCTTCAGTGTCTGCTGCACGGTGCTGGTCGCCGGCGGCGAAGTTGCGCCGGAAACCCTGCGCGCTTGTCGCGCCGTTGCGGCGAGCGATGCGGGTGCCCGCTGCGGCGTCAGCGCCATGCCACAGCTTTTCGTCGGCCGCTACCTCGGCCACTCTGCGCAGGCCGCACGCGAATGGTTTGTAATGCTTTGGCAACACTTGCGGCCAATCATGATTGGCCGCGAAGCTGCCGTACCGCGCATCTGGAACACTTAGGGAACAGCCATGGAACTGACACCCAGAGAGAAAGACAAGCTGCTGATCTTCACCGCGGCGCTGCTCGCCGAACGGCGCAAGGGCCGCGGCCTCAAGCTCAACTATCCGGAGGCGGTGGCCTTCATCACCGCCGGCATCCTCGAAGGTGCGCGCGACGGCCGCAGCGTGGCCGAGTTGATGAGTTATGGCACGACGCTGCTCAAGCGCAACGAAGTCATGGAAGGCGTGCCCGAGATGATCCCCGACATACAGGTCGAGGCGACATTTCCCGATGGCACCAAGTTGATCACCGTCCATAACCCCATCGTCTAGGAGGCTGTGATGATTCCAGGCGAAATGAAAATCGACGCCGGCGAGATCGAACTAAACGCCGGCCGCCGCACGCTGACCGTCGAAGTCGCCAACACTGGCGATCGTCCGATACAGGTCGGCTCGCATTACCACTTCTTTGAGACCAACGAGGCTTTGTCGTTTGATCGCGCACTGTCGCGTGGCATGCGGCTCAATATCGCGGCGGGCACGGCGGTGCGTTTCGAGCCGGGGCAGACGCGTACCGTGGAGCTGGTCGACTACGCCGGTGAGCGCAAGGTTTATGGGTTTCAGGGCAAGGTGCAGGGGGCGTTGAAATGAAACCCGGTGCGGTTTTTCGGCTGGTGCGGGATCGGAAGGGTGGGGCATTCTGCGCTGCTCATGTCACCCGTCGGCGCCCTGCGGGGCCCCCCACCCAAATTTAATAGCCGGGCCG
>JALHPU010000009.1 GCA_022842325.1 Sulfuritalea sp.
GCCAGCCGCTCGCGCGCCCAGCGCGCCGCGGCGAGGCATTCGGCCTCGGCCTCGGGCAATTCGCAACCGGCCACAGACGCCACCGCAGCACTGCCGAAGTCGACGCGGAACAGTTCCACGCCGCGCGCTTCGAGTACCGCCAGCAAATGCGACACCTGCGGATCGGCGGCGATGAAGCCGGCCAGCCCGAGCCGCGCCGGCAGGCCGCCGAGGCCGCGTTCGATGCAGGCGATGCGCCAGGCCATGGCCTCGTCGGCGCTGCACCAGCCGCCGGCGCGGCTCGCCTCCTGCACGCGCTGCCGCCAGCGCAGCCAGGCCGCATATTCCTCGCTGTGCCAGGCGGCGGGCACTTCCAGCCGCCATACGCGCTGCAGGCTCGCCGCTTCCATCGCCGCGACGGCCATGCCTTCCTGGTCGAACAGCTCCGCCGCGATGCCGGCGTCGGCGGCGATCGCCTGCTCCCACAGGCTGCGCTCCTGCGCCCGGGTCAGGAAGCTGCCGGGCACGCTGTCCGCCGGAATCTCGCCGCCGAGCAGCGCGCGCGACGTCAGCGCTTCGAGCCACAGCGCCGGCGTCGAACTCTGCAGCGCGCGCCAGGTTGTCGCGCCGCGCGCCGCCTGCAGTTCGCCGTGCGCCCGGCGCAGGCTGACCGCCAGCCGCGGCGTGGCGCACAGCACCGCCGGCTCCGGCCCGCCGGGCAGGTCGGCCAGTGACACGACAGGCAGGTCGGTGCGGATCACGGAAAAACTAACCGGCCAGCGGCAGGATCAGCGCGCCGAGGGCGCAGAGGGTCGTGGTGACGAGGAACACCGCGACATCGGCGGGATGGGGTTGCGGCGCGGGGTCTTCCTGAAATGGCGACATGGTCTGGGCTCCTTGATGGTGGAGACCAGTCTGCCGGATGCAAGGCTCATGGCGTGAGCCTCTGGAGCCCATTTCAGCAGGAATCGTACCCCGCGCCGGTTGGCGTTGGGATGCGATGCGAGGCGGAGGGAGCGCGGCATGGTCCCTCCATGCAAGCGACCGACAACGCGGCAGCGCGCCCAACGCCGGCCGGCCCTTCGGGTTGAGGCCAGGATCGGCGTCTGCCGCGTTGCAGCGCTTGCCAATGGAAACAACCATTGGCCGCGCACTGCGCCTTGCATCCATCCGATCCTGGTCTCAACGCGGGGCATGATTCCTACTGAAATGGGCTCTTATCCGGTGGCAGCAATTCGGGCGCCTGCGGCTCGCGCGGCAGGGCCTCAACCGGATTCAGATCGCGGATTTCCTTGTCCTCGCTGGCCACCTTGAGCTCGCGGAACTTGCGCGCCGAGACCAGCACGCGCTTTTCCATCGAGGCCACCGAGTCGTTGTAGGCGCCGACCGCCTCGCCCAGGTTCTTGCCGACCCGGCCCCAGTGCTCGGCGACGGTGGCGATGCGGTCGTAAAGCTCGCGTCCGAGCACGCTGATGCGCTCGGCGTTCTCGGTCAGCGCCTGCTGCGTCCAGCCGTAGGCCACGGCGCGCAACAGGGCGATCAGCGTGGTCGGCGTGGCGAGGATCACGCGCGCGTCGACCCCGGCCTCGATCAGCGAGGGGTCGGCTTCGAGCGCCGCCGAGTAGAACATTTCGCCGGGCAGGAACAGCACGACGAAATCGGGCGAAGGCTGGAACTGTTCCCAGTAGGCCTTCTGCCCGAGCTTCTTGAGGTGGTCGCGCACCTGCCGCGCATGGTCGGCCAGCTTGCGCTTCTTTTCCTCCTCGTCAGTCGTTTCGAGCGCTTCGAGGTAGGCCGCCAGCGGCGCCTTGGCATCGACTACGATGTTCTTGCCGCCGGGTAGCTTGACGATCATGTCCGGCCGCAGGCGGCCGTCTTCGGTGTTGGTGCTGGCCTGCTCGATGAAGTCGCAGTGGTCGATCATGCCGGCCATCTCGACCACGCGCTTCAATTGCAGTTCGCCCCAGCGCCCGCGCGTCTGGGGAGCGCGCAGGGCCTTGACCAGGTTGCCGGTTTCCTCGCGCAGCGCGCCCTGCGCCTCGGCCATGGCGCGCACCTGCTCGGAGAGCGTGGCGTAGGCGTCGATGCGCGCCTTCTCGATGCCCTGGATCTGCAGCTCGAACTTTTCCAGCGAGGTCTTGACCGGCGTCACCAGCTCGCCGATGGCCAGCTGGCGCTTATCGAGATCGGTCTTCGCAGCGGCCAGCGCCGCTCCTTGCTGTGCCTCCAGCGTGGCGCGGGCGAGTTCGAGGAAGGACTGGTTGTTCTTCGCCAGCGCATCGGCGGAAATCACCTTGAAGGCGTCGGCGAAGCTGTCGCGTGCGGCTTCCAGCGTGGCCTGGCGCTCGGCGAACAGCGCCTGGTCCTTTTCCAGTTCGGTTTGCAGCGTGGCGCAGCGTATCGCCAGCGCCGACTCCTGCTGACGCAGCGCCGCCAGTTCGTCTTCGCACTGGGCCAGCCGGGCCCCGGCTTCGCGCACGCGCGCGGCGAAAACCAGGGCCACCAGCCCGCCGCCCAGCAGCAGGCCCACCAGAAGTGCAATGCTCATTTCCATGGGGACAAGAGTATCACCCGCAAAGGCTCGCTGCGTGAGCCATGGAGCCTACTCATTGAAACCGCGAATCAGGCGGCCGGCTTTCTTGGTCGGCCGGCCCTTGAGGCCGGCGCCGGGCATCGGCGCCAGGCGGCGGATTGCCTCCAGCTGCTCGCGCCGCGCGGCGCTCTCGGCGGTCTCCTCGTAGAGCAGGCGGGCTTCCGGCGCCGGCCGGCGCTGGCCGTTGAGACCGCGCACGATGACCGTCCAGCACAGCTCGCCGGCGGAGATTTCCAGTTCGTCGCCGGGCTTGAGTTCGCGCGCCGGCTTCACCGTCTGTCCGTTCCACTTCACCTTGCCACCTTCCACCGCGGCTGCGGCCAGGCTGCGCGTCTTGAAAAAGCGCGCCGCCCAGAGCCACTTGTCGATGCGCTGGCGTGCCCCGTCCTCACTCATGAAAGGCGACGAATTCATCGAGCGCCGCGCGCTCGGTGCGCAGCGTGTTCTCGATTGCCGCCGGATCGGCGTAGCCCAGCGACATGCCGCAGACCAGCTGCTCCTGCTCACCGAAGCCGATTACTTCGGCGATGATGCGGTGATAGTCGAGCCAGGCCACCTGCGGGCAGGTGTCGAGGTCGCGGGCGCGCGCGGCGAGCATCACACTTTGCACGAACATGCCGTAGTCGAGCCAGCTGCCCTGCTCCATGCGACGGTCGATGGTGAAAATCAGCCCGACCGGAGCGCCGAAGAATTCGTAATTGCGCCGCATCTGCGCTTTCATGCGCGCCGTGTCGCCCTTGCCGATGCCGAGCAGGCCGTAGAGGCCCCAGCCGGTCTTGCGTCGGCGCGCCAGATAGGGCTCGAAGAATTCGGCGGGATAGTAGTTGTACTCGGCACTGTGGCCGCGCTCGTCGCTGTCGTAGGCGGCGCACACCGCATCGACCAGGCGCTGCCGCGCGGCGCCGGTCAGCACATGCACGCGCCAGGGCTGAAGATTGGTGCCCGAGGGCGCGCGAGAGGCGATGGCCAGTATCTCGGCGAGCAGCTCACGCGGCACTTCGCGCGGCTGGAAGGCGCGCACCGCATGGCGCCCGGCCATGACCGCATCGACCGTCGCCGCCGGGTCAAGGGCCGGCGGGCTCACACCCACGCCTAGCTGGCGGCCGCTTCGCGCTTCGCGCGCGAAGTGGCCATCACCATCGCCTCGCCATCGATCACCACCTTGTCGCCGACCGTGCATACGGTGTCGAGCACCACCCGGCACTTGTCGGCGATGACCTGCTTGACCGTCACTTTCGCATGCACCGTGTCGCCGGGGCGCACCGGCGCGCGAAAGCGCAGCGACTGGCTCATGTAGATCACGCCGGGACCGGGCAGGCGATTGCCGAGCACGGCCGAAAGCAGGCTGGCAGACAGCATGCCGTGGGCGATGCGGCCGCCGAACTGCGTGCTGCGGGCATACTCGTCATCGAGATGGATTGCGTTGACGTCGGTGGACACGGCGGAGAACAGCACAATATCCGCTTCGGAAATGGTTTTTGCCGTTTCCGCGCTCATGCCGACCGCGATGTCTTCAACGTCGTAACCGTTCTGTGGGTTCATGCAGATTCCTTGCGGTGAGCCGAAAACCGGCTGCGGTTTGAAGCCGGCCTGCGCCGGATGGAAATCAGGTCGGCGCTTGCAGATGCGTCTTGAGTTGCAGCAACAGGTCTTCGATCCGCTCCGAAAGACCCAGATAGGCACCGATGGCCGGATCGTCCATCGACAGGATATTGCCGCTCCGGATCGCATCGGCGATGGCTTTCGACTGACGGTGGAACTCCTCGTGCACTGCCAGCAGTTCGCGGGCCCCGACAACCCCTTCCAGTTCACCGGCGTTCGCCGCCAGCCAGATGCCGAGGCTGCAGTGCGCGGCGTCGCCGATAGGCTGCGTGTCGTAATCCTTGCCCTGCACGCTGCCGAGCGCCAGGTGGAATTTCATTTTCCACGCCCGGTGCATGGTCAGGGCATTGTCAAAATCGAAGTTTTTCATGGCCGCGTTCCGCATTGAAAAAGTACATATATCTTACCCCCGGCTGCGCCGGATACCCGCATTGAATGGACCGCGGCGCATCAGCCGCACGTCATCCGCCGAGCAGCCGCAGGCTGCCGAACATCAGGCGCACCGCGCCGGCCAGCGCCAGGGCAACGCCGACCGACAGCGCCACCGAGAACCAGGCATCGCGCCGGCCGACGGTGCGCAGCATGACGGCGAAGGTGGAGATGCAGGGAATGTAGAAGCTGAGGAACACCAGCAGGGTGATCATCTGCACCGGATCGAGCAGGCGGTCGATCTCCTGGGTGCCCAGCGCCTGGTAGATCATCAGCAGCGAAAGCTCCTTGCGCAGCACGCCGAACAGGATGGGCACGCCCAGCGCCAGCGGCAGGCCCAGCCACCAGACCGTGACGGGGGTCAGCAGCGTATCGATCACGACATCGGCGCCGGCATGGGTGAGCAGCGCCAGCACCACGCTGCCGCCGACCAGCAGCGGCGTGACAATGGTCAGGATGTCGCTGGTGCGGGCCCAGGTTTCGGCCAGCAGCACGCGCCAGGTCGGCAGCGCATAGGCAGGGATTTCCTGCACCTGGCCCGGACCCAGCTCGCGCTTGCCGCGCGACAGCAGGCGACCCATGACGGCGATCAGCACCAGGGTCAGGGCGAACATGCCGAACACGCCGGCCGCGCCGAGATACTTGCCGGCGATCGCAAGGATGATCGCGGAGCGTGCCGAACAGGGGACGAAGGTGATCAGCACCGAGGCGATCACGCGTTCGCGGCCGCGGGTGGTCTTGGCCACGCCCGAGATCGCCGGCACGTTGCAGCCGAGGCCGAGCAGGAAAGGCACGGCGACGCCGCCATGGAGGCCGATCTGGTGGAAGCCGCGGTCGACCACGAAGGCGATGCGCTGCATCAGCCCGGCCTGTTCCAGGCTCACCAGCAGCATCACCAGCGGAATCATGTAGGGCACCACGATCCCGGTGAGGCCGATCAGGCCATCGAGCACCGCGCGCCCGACCACGCCGCCGGTGGATTGCGGCTGCCAGTCGGCGAATAGGGCGGCGAGGCGCACCGTGGTCATGGCATCGATCCAGGTACTGATCTCGAACACCACGACCAGCACCGCGGCGAACACGGCGAGGCTGCCGATCAGCCCCCACTGCGGATGCAGGAACAGCTCGTCGAGCCAGTAGCGCCAGCCGCGGATCGCACCCGGCGCGCCCATGCGCAACGCAGCCTCGACCAGACTGGCGGCGCGGTGGTGGCGGTCGGCATGCAGTTCGTCGGCCAGCGGTCGCGGCAACTGCGCCCCGGCCGCCTCGCGCAAGGCGCGCAATTCGGGCAGGCGCTGCGGAAAGTGCTGCCCCAGTTCCTCCTCGATGAAACCGTCGGCCGCGGCGAACTGCATCAGCAGCATGGTGTGCGGCACGCGGAACGCGGCGCCGATTTCCGGGCTGTTGAGCGCCACCGAAAGCGCATGGAGGCTGTCCGCAATATGCCGGCTGGGCGGCTGCGGCAGTGGGCAGACCGCCTTGCGCGCGGCCTCGGCCGCGGTATCGAACAGCGCCGCAAGGCCTTGTCCCATCAGCGCCACGGTGGGCACCACCGGCATGCCGAGCAGTTGTTCGAGGGCCTTGACGTTGAGGTAGAGGCCCTTCTTCGCCGCCTCGTCCATATGGTTCAGCGCCAGCACGATGGGACGGCCGAGCTGCGCAAGTTCCAGCGTCAGTTCAAGATGGCTTTGCAGGTTGCTGGCGTCGGCCACCTGGACGATCAGGTCGGGCGGCGCCAGCGGCGCCGGCGGCCCGGCGCCTTCGTGCGCCGACACCGCGGGGCGCTGGTCGCCCCAGAGCAGATACTTCAGCGCCGTCAGGTCATCGCCGGCCAGGTGATGCAGGGAATGGATGCTCGGCAGATCGACCACGCTGGCTTCGTCGAAGCCGATCTGCACGGAACACTCGCGATACACGCGATGGGTGCCGGCCAGTTCGCCGCGCTGTGGCGCCGTGCTCGATACGGCATCGAACAGCGTCGTCTTGCCGCCGCCGGGCAGCCCGACCAGCGCAATGCGCAAGCGCCGTTCGCCGCGAAACAGCGGCGTGCGCAGAGGAACCGCCACAACACTCATAGCTTGTGTAACGCGAAATACATCACCAAGCCCGCCGTGTCACTTTCGAGCGCAGCGAGCCGATCAGTAGCCTCCCCGCGAGGGGAGGATGGGAGGGGCGGGCCCATTTGCCAGCCTGGTGCCCATCGAAGGTGCAAGATTTCATCATGTGGGGTAATTCATCGAAGCCATGAGCGTTACAGCCGGTATTCGAGTTGCAACCGCGACTGCAGCCGCTTGGCCTGCTTGAATGACTCTTTCAGCACCTGCCGGTCCAGTTCGTTGAGCGTGTCCGGATTGACGCGGTTCTCGGCCCCCGGCGGCGTGCCGGCACGCTGGTTGCGCAGCCGCAGCTGCTGGATGAAGAAGAAGGCTTCGATCACCGCGTTGATGTCGTCGCCGCCCAGCTTGCCCTGCGATGCCGCCGCGCGCAGCCGCTCGACGGTGCTGCTGTGCGGGATGCCGCTGGCCAGCGCGATGATGCGCGCGGCGTCCACGAAGGGCCGCGCGCCGTAGGCCTTGAGATCGAGCGTGTGGGGAAATTCTGCATGACTGTCGAACACGAAGTCGCGGATCATGCCCAGCGGCGGCGTCGCCTTGACGGCGTTTTCGGCCATGAAGCGCAGGAACAGCTTGGCGTTGGCGGTCATGTCCAGCAGCCACTTGCGCAGCGCCTTGGCCAGTGCGTCGTTGCCATACAGGGTGCGGAAATCGAAAAAGATCGTGGCATTGAGCAGGGCTTCGGGTTCGGGCGTGCGGATCCATTGCGTGAAGCAGCCTTGCCACTCGTCCTGGGTCAGGCACCACTGCGGGTTGCTGGCCATGATGTTGCCCTTGCACAGGGGGAAGCCGCAGCGTGCCAGGCCTTCATTGACCTCGCGCGCAAAATCCAGGAAGCGCAGCTGCAGGGCATCGCGGTCGGCAAAGTCGGGGCAGACGAAGATGATGCCGTTGTCCTGATCGGTGCTGAAGGTCTGCTCGTCGCGCCCTTCCGAGCCGAACGCCAGCCAGGCCCAGTCGAGGCCGAACAGGTCGTGGTGCAGCAGGCTGATCTCGATCACGCGGCGCGTCAGGCTGTCATTGAGGCCGGAAATGAACTGGGTCAGCTTTTCCGCGCTGACGCCCTGGTTCAGCATGTTGAGGCACAGCCGGCGCACGTCGGCCGCGGCCTGGGCCAGGTCTTCGATGGTATTGGCCGCAGAGATCACCTTGCGCACGTTGCGCAGGCCGATGCGCTGCATGGCGAACAGATCGCGCTCCGACACCACCCCGGCGACCCGGTCGTCGGCATCGACGATCACCAGGTGACGGATGCCGTGGGTGGCCATGGCCAGCATGGCGTCATAGGCCGTGGCGTGCGCGGAGATGGTCGCCACCGGGCTGGTCATCACCTCCTCGACCGGCGCCGTGGCCGGATAGTCGGCGGCGACGACACGGCGTATCGCGTCCGACTGGGTGAAGATGCCCAGCGGCCGGTTGTCCGCATCGGCAATCACGACGGAGCCGACCTTGGCCTGCACCATGGTATCGATGGTGCGGCGAATCGGCGTCTGCGCTGCGACGCTGATCACGTTGGGCCGCAGGAAGGTCGAAAGTTGCGAATTCAGCGACTGCTGGTCGGCATTGCGCTGGCCGAACTGGAGTTCGATCTGGTGCCGCGCCTGATCGAGCAGGCCGGCCACATGGTCGAGGACGAAGCGGTTGAATTCGCAACTGGAAAACAGCAATTCGGAAAAGTCGGCGCTGGCGAGACGCCAAACCCTGACCGCATCCACCGCGCTGTAGATGGCGATCGACGGCCGCTTGGCCGCCACCGCAGCGAGCGGAAAAGCCTGGCCCGGCTCGAGTTCATACAGCGGCGGGTCAAGCAGGCTGACGTCGCCGGCGAGGCGAGCCTGGACCCGGCCCGAGGCGATGATGAACAGATCGGGCGGCACTTCGCCCGGTGTCAGGATGAACTGGCCGCTGGCTATTTCCAGCGGCGTCAGCTTGCCGGCCAGAGCATTCAGGGCGAAGGCGCCCATGTCGCGGAAGGGCTGATGCTGGCGCAAGAAAGCGAGGATCTCCTCGCGCGATTCGGATGTCGGTTGGTTCATCGTTTCAGGTTTCAATGTGGAATCGGGTTTTCAGTCCTTGCTGCAGCGTACGCGCCTGGCGCAGGGCATCGAGCAGGACACGGCGGTCGAATTCGTTGAGCTGGTCCGGGTCGAGCTGGTTGCCCGGCGTGCCGCCTGCAACCGCCGCCGCCTGCGCCACAAAACGAATTTCTTGCAGGGCATGGAAGGCGTGCACCGCCGCTGCCGCATCGGCATGGGTCATTATCCCCTCTGCCGCCATTCCGCGCAGGCGCAGCGCCGTGGCGGTCTCGGCACTGCCGGCACCGAGCGCCAGGATGCGCGCTGCATCGACGAAGATGCGTGAGCCGAACTTCTTCAGGTCGATGGTGCCGCCGGAATCGGCCTCGATCACGAAATCGCGCAGGCGTCCCAGCGGCGGCGATGCGGCGAGCGCATTGGTCGTCATCATGCGCAGGAAGATCTCGTTGCCGCGCGTCAGCTCCGCCAGGGAACGACTCAGGCCGGTCGCCAGTTCGGCGTCGCCGGCCAGCGGGCGGAAGTCGAAAAAGATCGCGGCGTTGAGCAGGGCCTCGGGCTCGGGCGTGCGCACCCAGGCCGTGAAGCTTTCCAGCCATTCCGACTGCGACAGGCACCAGCGCGGATTGCCGGCCATGACCTCGCCATCGCAGAGCGCAAAGCCGCACTCGGCCAGCGCCTGATTCGCCGCCCGGGCGAAGGGCAGGAACAGCTCGCGCAACTGCTGCGCCTCGCCATCGTCGCTGGCGGAGAACACCAGTCCGTTGTCCTGATCGGTGACCAGGGTCTGCTCCAGGCGGCCTTCGGAACCCAGGCCGAGCCAGCACCAGCGCGCCGGCGGCAGGCGAAAACGCTGCTGCAGCAGGGCCAGTACGCGTACCACGACTGCATCGTTGAGTCGCGACAGAACGCCGGTCACCAGCGCCGCGCCGGCATCCTCATGGTGCAGGGCCACGGCCAGCTGCCGCGCCTCGGCGGCGCAGGCCGCCAGCACCGCGATGTCCGCGGCGCCTTCGATGCGGGCGCTGCAAGCGGCAATGGCGGAGGACTGGGGCAGGATTTCGCTGTCGCTCATGTTCAATACCTGATGCGGGCAAAGTAGGTCTTCTGCGCCGCGTCCAGCGCCTGACGCAGCGTGAGGATGCCCATGTCGGCCAGCAGCGGAATCATCTTGAGGAAGACTTCGCCGGTGACATAGGCATCACCGAGCGCCGTGTGGCGGCCGATGACATTGATGCCGAGGCGTTCGGCAATGCTTTCCAGGTGGTGCGACTCCTGGTTCGGATGGATCACGGCCGACAGCAGCAGCGTGTCGAGCACCGGCTGCGTGAAGCGCACGCCGAGGCTGTCTTCCTTGAGTTGGAAAAAACGCAGGTCGAAAGCCGCGTTGTGCGCCACCAGCACGGTCTCGGCGCAGAACTCGTGGAAGGCCGGCAGCACCACGTCGAGCCGCGGCTGGCCATTGACCATGGCTTCGGTGATGCCGTGGATCGGGATGCCTTCCGGTTTGAGCGGGATCACGGGGTCGACCAGCTGATCGAAGATTTCCTGGCGCAACAGGCGGTTGTTCACGATGCGCACGGCGCCCATCTGAATGATCTCGTCGCCTTCGGACGGCTGCAGCCCGGTGGTCTCGGTATCGAACACCGAATAGGTCAGCTCGGTCAGCTTGCGATCGAGGTCGATGCCGGAACCCTCGGCGTCGCGCGCGGCGAACAGGTCGAAATCGTAGTATTCGGGACGACTGTCGCTGTGCAGATGCTGCGCCTGGTCCATCACCGGCGCGTCGGGCGTGGCCGCCGCCGGCAGCACGATGCGGAAAAAGGCGTTGTGCGCCGCCTTGTCGCGCTGGTACCAGATCTCGCCGCCGTGGCGATCGATGACGTCGCGCAGGGTCAGCGGGCTGGTGTCGGCGCCGACCGTCATGGGTTCCAGTTCCCAGGTGTATAGCGTCTCCGATGAGGCCGGCGTGCCCGACCAGATGAGGTCGACGAAGACCATCGAACCTTCGCTGGCCAGGCGCAGGCGCAGTTCGCGAATGGCATAGTGGTCCTGCAGGCGCGAGGCGAGGAAGGTGATGGCCTGGATCAAGGCGAAGCTGTCCACGCGCATCCACAGGCTGGCGTCCTGGTCTTCGTGCTTGATCGGCAGCTTCAGGCGGTCCTCGATGCGCCGCGCCGCCGCGGCCAGGATGTCAATCGCCAGCACGTCTTCCAGCGGCCAGCGGGTTTTCAGCGAATCGGCAAAGCGGTTCATGGTGGCTTCGAGCTTGCTGCTCATCGCCGCAGCCTCGTCGGCGATCACGTGCGTGAAGCGCTCGCGGTAGTCGGCCTCCATCTCCGGCGAATCGATCAGCGTCTCGACCGCGGCGCGGATGTTGCCCAGCGCGGCGCGATTGCCGTCGGTCAAGGCCTGCAGCGCCTGGTCGCGCTCGGCTTCGCGCTCGAAGTTGCGCGTGATGTTTTCGATGGTCAGGACGTAGCCGGTGACGTGAAGTTCGACACCCAGCGGATTGACCGCATCGACGGCCGCACCGCCCTCCTCCGCTCCCGCCGCCTTCGGCGGGTCCACCCTGCCGAGCACAGGAGCCATCTGGGCTCGCAGCAGTTGACCGGCGCGCGTGCTGGTGATGAAGTTGGCAGTCGGCTCGGCGCTGCCGCGGCGCAGGCGCTGCTGGATGTTCTCCAGCGAATGGGTGATCTGGCCGCGCTCGAGGATGGAGAAGATCGAACGGCCGAGGCCGATCAGGGCGCCGCCGCTCATCGAGGTCGGACCCTGCGCGAGGGCCTTGAACTGCAGCCGGGCACGGCTGTTGTAGAGCAGGATGCGGCCGTCGAGATTGCACACCACGACGCCCAGCGCGAGTTCCGACATCAGTGCCGCCAGCCGGTTCTTTTCCTCCTCCACCGTGGCCTTGGCCTGGCGGATCTGCTCTTCGACATCGTTCAGCAACTCGTCGCGCTGCTGCGCCAGATCGTTGGCGGCGCGCGCCAGTTCGCGTATCTCCGGCGGGCCTTCCGGCGCGACGCGGAAATTGCGGTTGGCGCCGAGCATCAGGCGCAGCGTCTCGGCCATGCGCAACAGGCCCAGCACGTAATGCTGGAACAGGCTGCGCAACAGGATCACGCCGGCGATGAAACCGAGCAGGGTCATCAGCCCGCCCAGCGGCAGGCGCGGCAGCAGGAACTCGGCGAAGGCGGCGCGTTCCGCATCCCTGGCGTCGGCGAACAGCAGCAGCGCGGTCAGCGCAAACGGCCCGGTCATCAGCAGGCCCAGCACACCGGCCGCAAGCATGAAACGAAACTTCGCCTTCATGTCATGCCAGCAGAGACTTGATCTGGACGATGAGGTCCTTGGTCGAGAACGGTTTGGTGATGTAGGTATTGGCGCCCAGCGCCAGGCCCTTGGTGACTTCCGTCTCGCGGCCCTTGGCGGTCAGCATGATGATCTTGACGCCCGCCAGCGTCGGGTCGGCACGCAGCGATTCGCAAACTTCGAAGCCGGACTTCTTCGGCATCATCACGTCGAGCAGCACCAGGTCGGGGCGAAACTCGGATGCCAGCTTCAATGCGGCCTCGCCGTCGGTCGCCACCGCGATCTCGAAGCCCTCCTTCTTCATCAGGTATTCAAGCGATATGACGATGTTCGGCTCGTCGTCGACTATAAGTATGCGATGGCTCACTCAACTCCTCCTGGAAAGTTGTCCGCGTCATTATCGCCCGCCTGCCGCGGCAGGGTGAACACAAAACGCGCCCCGGCCCCGGGTGTGCTTTCGACCCACAGCCGGCCGTTGAAATATTCGATGATCTGACGGCTGATCGGCAGGCCGAGGCCGGTACCCTGCGGCTTGTCGGTGAGCACGTCGGTGGTCCCCGAACCCTGGCGGAACTTGTCGAAAATCACTTCCTGATCCTCGGCATGGATGCCGGGGCCGTTGTCGCTGACGCTGACGCGGACTTCACTCGCCGTACCGCCGGCGCCGACTGTCACGCGACCACCGTCCGCCGGCACGAACTTGAGCGCATTCGACAGCAGATTGACCATCACCTGCATCAGCCGGTCGCGGTCGGCCATCACGCTGAGGCCGCTCTCGCAGGCGTCGAGATCCAGAACCACGCGCTTTTCGGCGAACAGCACGGTCAGCGAATCGGCGGCCTCGCGCACCACCTCGCCGACATCGACGGCGGCGACGGTCCATTCGGCGCGGCCCGATTCGAGCTTGGCCAGGTCGAGGATCTGGTTGATCAGGCGCGACAGGCGTACCGTCTCGCTGACGATGATGCCGACAAAACGCTTGCGTTGCGCCAGGTCGATCTTCGGATCTTCCTGCAGCATTTCGGAGAAGGCGCGAATCGAGGTCAGCGGCGTGCGCAACTCGTGGGTCACGGTCGAAATGAAATCGTCCTTCATGCGGTCCAGCTCGCGCAGTCGCGCATTGGCCTCGCGCAGTTCCGCCGTGGCGCGGGTCAGTTCCAGCGACTTCTGCTCCAGTTCGCGCGTGTAGGCGCGCACCTGCGAGGCTTCGTCGAGAATGTTCATGACCTCGTCGATGCCGAGCGGTTCTTCGGTGACCACCGAGGCCACCATGGCGCGCGCCGAGGCCGAACCGATGGCACCCGCCAGCAGGGTTTCGGCAAAGTTCACCAGCCGCGTATCGGCCGGCAGTTCCTGGATGGAATGCAGACCACGCTGCCGGGCGTGGCGCGAAAACGCCTCCTCGGCCTTTTCGCGGCCGAGAAAGCGGCCGGCCAGCGGCAGCAGGTCGGTGACGCCGGCACTGCCGCGCCAGCCGGAGAGTCCGGCCGCTTCGGCGCCGCCGACGAACAGCGTCGCCTGGCGCGCCTCGCGCACGTTGGGCACCCGCTGCAGCGAGACGCCGATAAAGGCGCCGAGGTTCGCCAGCAGGCTCCACACCAGGCAATGCGTGATCTCGTCGAGTCCGCTGAGGCCGAACAGGTGTTGCGGACGCAGCAGTTCGATGCCGAACAGGCCGTGCGCGATGAAGCCGTCGGGCAGCCAGCCCGATTTGGCGAAGGATGGCAGCAGCAGGGTATAGGCCCACACCACGAATCCCGCCGCCAGGCCGGCCAGTGCGCCGTCGCGGGTGCCGCCTTTCCAGAACAGGCCGCCGATCACCACAGGGGCGAACTGCGCCACCGCGGCAAAGGAAATCAGCCCGATCGAGACCAGCGCATAGGCCTCGCCGGCGACGCGAAAGTACAGATAGCCCAGGCCAAGGATGATGACGATGGCCCAGCGCCGGATCTCCAGCAGCAGACCCGACAGGTCGGCGCGCGCCGCCAGCCCCAGCACCGGCAGGCGCAACAACAGCGGCATCACCAGGTCGTTGCAGACCATGGTCGACAGCGCGATGGTTTCGACGATCACCATGCCGGTCGCCGCCGACAAACCGCCGATATACACGAACAGCGCCAGCGCCTCCTGCTGGCGGGCCATCGGCAGCGTCAGCACGAAGGTGTCGGCGTCGACCACACCGCCGGGGAAATGCAGCATGCCGGCCAGGGCCACCGGCAGCACGAACAGGTTGATCAGGAACAGGTAGAGCGGGAACATCCACACCGCACGGCTCAGATGCTTGACATCGACGTTTTCCACCACCGCGATCTGGAACTGGCGCGGCAGCAGCAGCGAGGCGAACATGGAGAGGAAGATCAGCGTGCCCCAGGTACCGTAGGCGGCCGGAGAGTCGGCGGTGGCGAGACGGCGCGCAACGTCCGGCACGGCCTTCGCCTGCGCGAAAATGTCGCCGACGCCATCGTGCATGCCCCAGACGACGAAGATGCCGACGGCCAGAAAGGCGATCAGCTTGACCACCGACTCGACGGCGATCGCCGCCACCATGCCCTCGTGGCGCTCCGTGGCATCGAGATGGCGCGTACCGAACAGGATGGTGAATGCCGCCAGGATCATCGCCACGTACAGCGCACTGTCCTGGAACAGCGGGACGGCGCCGGCCGTGGCCGGCATGATGATTTCCGGGTAGCTGGTGAGAATCGCGAAACTGTTGGACACCGCCTTGAGCTGCAGGGCGATGTAGGGAATCACGCCGACCACGGCGATCACGGTGACCAAACCGCCGAGCAACTGGCTCTTGCCGTAGCGCGAGGCGACGAAGTCGGCGATCGAGGTGATGCGATTGACCTTGGCCACGCGGATCATCTTGTGCAGGATGAATCCGGCCAGCGCGAACAACAGCGTCGGACCGAGATAGATCGGCAGGAAACCGATGCCGCTGGCCGCGGCGCGACCGACGCTGCCGTAGAAGGTCCAGGTCGTGCAATACACGCCCAGCGACAGGGCATAGACGACCGGATTGGAGATCAGCGAACGCCCCGAATCCGCGCGCCGGTCGGCGTACCAGGCGATCGCGAACAGAATGCCCAGGTAGGACAGCGAGGCGAGGACGATCACCCAGCCTTGCAGCACCTCAGTCGCCCTTCCTTTCGACGACCCAGGCCATCTGCAGGATCAGCGCCAGCCAGGATGCCATCAGCCAGGCATACAGGGGCGGCATGCCGAAGAAATCGCCGCCGCGGTTGAACACCGACAGCAGGGGATAGTTGAAAAAGAAGCAGCCGAGCAGGAACAGGAACGCCAGACGCTGCGCGATGAGTCGGGAGCGAATCATTTCATCATCTCCTTTGAGAGCCGGTTCCAGATGGCATGGTACCTCGCCTCACGCCTATTTCATGCAACCCATCCCACAAGGGGATACCGTCCTCGCTTTTCGCTCGGGGCCTTGCCCGCCGGGAACTCCGCTGCGCGGGCCGGCGATAAAAAAGCGCCCGTCTTGCGAGGGGCGCTTTTTCCGATCATGGCTAAGCGTCAGGCGTTCTGCTTGAGCTGATCGAGGATGCCGGGATTCTCCAGGGTGGACACGTCCTGGGTGATCTCTTCGCCCTTGGCCAGGCTGCGCAGCAGGCGGCGCATGATCTTGCCGGAACGCGTCTTCGGCAGGTTCTCGCCGAAACGGATGTCCTTGGGCTTGGCGATCGGGCCGATTTCCTTGCCGACCCAGTTGCGCAGGTCGTTGGCGATCTTCTTCGCTTCCTCGGCACTGGGACGCGACTGCTTGAGCACCACGAAGGCGCAGATGGCCTCGCCGGTCAGGTCGTCGGGACGGCCGACCACGGCGGCTTCCGCCACCAGCGGGTTGGAGACCAGCGCCGATTCGATTTCCATGGTGCCCATGCGGTGACCCGAGACGTTCAGCACGTCGTCGATGCGGCCCATGATGGTGAAGTAACCGGTCTTGGCATCGCGCATCGCGCCGTCGCCGGCCAGATACAGGTTGCCGCCGAAATCGACCGGGAAGTAGGACTTCTTGTAGCGCTCGGGATCGCCGTAGATGGTGCGGATCATCGCCGGCCAGGGCTTCTTGACCACCAGGAAACCGCCCTTGCCCCACTCGACGTCGTTGCCCGTCTCGTCGACGATGGCAGCCGCGATGCCGGGGAAAGGCAGGGTGCAGGAACCCGGCACCAGCGGCGTGACGCCCGGCAGCGGGGTGATCATGTGGCCGCCGGTCTCGGTCTGCCAGAAGGTGTCCACGATCGGGCAGCGCGCGCCGCCGACGTTGTTGTAGTACCACATCCAGGCTTCCGGATTGATCGGCTCGCCGACCGAACCGAGGATGCGCAGGCTGGTCAGGTCGTAGTTCTTCGGGTGCGTCGTCGGCGCGTTTTCGCCGGCCTTGATCAGCGAACGAATCGCCGTCGGCGCGGTGTAGAACACGGAGACCTTGTGGTTCTGGATGGTCTTCCAGAAACGCCCGGCATCGGGGTAGGTCGGCACGCCTTCGAACACGATCTCGGTGGCGCCGCAGGCCAGCGGACCGTAGGTGATGTAGGTGTGGCCGGTGACCCAGCCGATGTCGGCGGTGCACCAGAAGACATCGTCGGGCTTGATGTCGAAGGTCCACTTCATGGTCAGGATCGCATGCAGCAGATAGCCGCCGGAGCTGTGCTGCACGCCCTTCGGCTTGCCGGTGGAAC
Source organism: Sulfuritalea sp. (assembly GCA_022842325.1). Taxonomy (GTDB): domain Bacteria; phylum Pseudomonadota; class Gammaproteobacteria; order Burkholderiales; family Rhodocyclaceae; genus Sulfuritalea. The sequence goes on from JALHPU010000009.1 coordinate 16,766, forward strand.
CCGAGGTGTAGAGCAGGAACAGCGGATGCTCGGCATCCACCCACTCGGGCTCACAGACGTCGGACTGGCCGGCGCAGACGTCGTCCCACCACTTGTCGCGTCCGGCCACCATGTTGCAGGGGCCACCGGTACGCTTGAAGACGATCACGGTCTTGATCGACTCGCAGCCGCCCATGGCGATGCCGTCATCGACGGCCGGCTTCAGCGGAATGTTCTTGCCGCCGCGGCATTGCTCGTCGGCGGTGATGACGGCAACGGCGCCGGCATCCTGGATGCGTTCCTGCACGCTCTTGGCGGAGAAACCGCCGAACACGACGGAATGGATGGCGCCGATGCGGGCGCAGGCCTGCATCGCCACCACGCCTTCGATCGACATCGGCATGTAGATCAGGACGCGATCGCCCTTCTTGATGCCCTGGGCGCGCAGCGCATTGGCGAAATGGGCAACGCGGGACAGCAGTTCCTTGTAGGTGACTTTGGTCACCTGGCCGCCGTCGGCTTCGAAAATGATCGCGACCTTGTCGCCCAGACCGGCCTCGATGTTGCGGTCGAGGCAGTTGTAGGAGACGTTCAGCTTGCCATCGGCAAACCACTGATAGAACGGGGCGTTGGAATCGTCCAGCGACTTGGTGAACGGCTGCTTCCAGCTGACGTGCTCGCGGGCCAGACGCGCCCAGTAACCGGCATAATCCTGCTCGGCCTCCTTGCACAGCGCCTCGTAGGCCGCCATCCCGGAAATCGTGGCCTTCTTGACCACGGCGTCCGACGGGGGGAATACACGAGTTTCCGTGACATTTGATTCGATGCTGGACATTGACACCACTCCTCTCGCATGTGACCGGATGAAATCCGGATCAAAAGAATTTCCGTCAGTCTGACCCAACCCGCAGCCAGGCGGACCCTTGCTGGTATTCGCTGATGGAAGACACCGCTACTGCCGACCGGCTCTGCTGCTTGCCGCAGCCATTGATTTTAAGTGCTTACATATTAAAGCGAAAGAGCCTTACATGCGACTTACGCTGGTCACCGCGTGATGGCGCGGCTCCTGGGGTAATATTGCTGCCCCGCACCACTGCCGCCTGCCCGCCATGAACCAAATCATCAAGCCGATGGAGTATTTCATTTTCTGGAGCCGCTGGCTGCAGGCGCCGCTCTATCTTGGACTGATCATCGCCCAGGGCGTCTATGTGTACCAGTTCATGCACGAGCTGGCGATCCTGGTGACCAAGGCCGGCAGCCTCAGCGAGAACGAGGTGATGCTGATCGTCCTCGGCCTGATCGACGTGGTCATGATCGCCAACCTGCTGATCATGGTCATCATCGGCGGTTACGAAACCTTCGTTTCGCGCCTCGACCTCGAAGGCCACCCGGACCAGCCGGAATGGCTCTCCCACGTCAATGCCGGCGTGCTCAAGGTCAAGCTGGCGATCGCGCTGATCAGCATCTCCTCGATCCACCTGCTGCGCACCTTCATCAATGCCCCGCATACCGAAGACCGCGTCATCATCGCCCAGATCGCGATCCACGTCTCCTTCCTGCTTTCGGCCATCGCCATCGCCTACACCGACCGGATCATGATGCAGACCTTGTCCTTGGGCCATTCGAGTAAACACTAGACCACCAACGGAGCCGTCATGACCACCATCCGCCAGGACGATTTCGTCCAGTCCATCGCCGACGCCTTCCAGTTCATCAGCTACTACCACCCGCTCGACTACATCACGGCACTGGCCGCGGCTTACGAGTGCGAGGAGTCGCCCGCGGCGAAGGACGCCATCGCGCAAATACTCACCAACAGCCGCATGTCGGCCGAGGGCCATCGCCCGATCTGCCAGGACACCGGCATCGCGCTGGTGTTCCTCAAGGTCGGCATGAACGTGCGCTGGGATGCCACGCTGTCGGTGCAGGAGATGGTCAATGAAGGCGTGCGCCGCGCCTATGGCAACGTCGACAATCCCCTGCGCGCCTCGGTGTTGGCCGACCCCGCCGGCACGCGCAAGAACACGAAAGACAACACCCCGGCCGTGGTGCATTACGAGATCGTCCCCGGCGACCATCTCGAAGTCATCTGCGCAGCCAAGGGCGGCGGCTCGGAGGCCAAGGCCAAGTTCGCCATGCTCAATCCTTCCGACGACCTGGTGGAGTGGATCCTCAAGACCATCCCGACCATGGGCGCCGGCTGGTGCCCGCCGGGTATCCTCGGCGTCGGCATCGGCGGTACGCCGGAAAAGGCCATGCTGCTGGCCAAGGAAGCCATCATGGCGCCGGTGGATATCCATGAACTGAAGGCCAGGGGTGCCAAGACCAGAGCCGAAGAACTGCGCCTCGAACTGCACGAGAAGATCAACGCGCTGGGCATTGGCGCGCAGGGCCTTGGCGGCCTGACCACGGTGCTCGACGTCAAGGTGCTCGATTACCCGACCCATGCCGCCAACCTGCCGGTGGCGCTGATCCCCAACTGTGCCGCGACGCGTCACTGCCACTTCCACCTCGACGGCTCCGGCCCGGCCAAACTGCAGCCGCCCAGCCTCGAAGACTGGCCCCAGGTGACCTGGCAGGCCGATGCCGCGACCGCCACCCGCGTCGACCTCAATAGCCTCTCCAAGGCCCAGGTCGCCGCCTGGAAGCCCGGCCAGAAGCTGCTGCTCAACGGCAAGATGCTGACCGGCCGCGACGCCGCCCACAAGCGCATCGCCGACATGCTGGCCAAGGGCGAGAAGCTGCCGGTCGACTTCACCAATCGCGTCATCTACTACGTCGGCCCGGTCGATCCGGTGCGCGATGAAGTGGTCGGCCCCGCCGGCCCCACCACGGCGACGCGGATGGACAAGTTCACCCGCATGATGCTGGAACAGACCGGCCTGATCTCGATGATCGGCAAGTCGGAGCGCGGCCCGGCGGCGATCGACGCGATCAAGGACAACCAGTCGGCCTACCTGATGGCCGTCGGTGGCGCCGCTTACCTCGTGGCCAAGGCGATCCAGTCGGCGAAAGTGGTCGGTTTCGCCGACCTCGGCATGGAAGCCATCTACGAATTCGACGTCAAGGACATGCCGGTCACGGTCGCTGTCGACTCGCTGGGGACTTCGGTGCACATCACCGGACCGAAGGAATGGCAAGCGAAGATCGGCAAGATTCCGGTCAAGACGGCCTGAGTTTGGCGCCGGCGCTGCACCGATCGCCGTGCCGCCGGCGCCGACTCTCGAAGCCATGATCGGCGTCTTCGATTCCGGCCTCGGCGGCCTCTCGGTGCTGGCGGCATTGGTCGAGGCCCTGCCGCGCGCCGATTTCGCCTATTACGCCGATACCGCCCACGTCCCCTACGGCAACAAGAGCGAGGCGCAGATCCAGTGCCGCGTGCTGGCCATCGGCGACCACCTGGCGGCGCAGGGTTGCGAATTGCTGGTGGTGGCCTGCAACACCGCCACTGCCGCGGCGGTGCAGGCCCTGCGTGCCGCCCATCCCGAATTTCCGGTGGTCGGCGTCGAACCCGGCATCAAGCCGGCGGCGCAGGACAGCCGCAGCGGCCGCATCGCCGTGCTGGCCACCGAAGCCACCGCCAGCAGCCAGCGCCTGCAGCGCCTGATCCAGGACCACGCCGGCCAGGTCGAGGTCTTCGTCGAGCCCTGCCCCGGCTGGGCCACCCATGTCGAAATGCTGCAGCTCGACGATCCGGCACTGGCGCGCGACGTCCGCGCCCGCGTCGAACCGCTGCTGGACCGGGGCGTCGACCGCATCGTGCTGGGCTGCACGCATTACAGTTTTCTGGCGCCGCTGCTGCGCGACGTCGTCGGCGCGCGCGCACAGCTGATCGATGTCGCCGCGGCGGTGGCGCGGCAGACGCAACGCCTGGCCGGTGGTCTGGCCCACGGCTCGGGCCGGCTACAACTGCACGCCTCGGCGCATCCGGAACGCCTGCGTGCCGCCCTGCCGCGGCTGCACCTGGGCCACCTTGTGCCGCGGATCGCCTAACGCTCATGGCTTCGATCAGTCACCCCGCATTATGAAATCTCGCACCTTCGATGGGCCCCAAGCTGGCAAATGGACCCGCCCCTCCCATCCTCCCCTCACGGGGAGGCTATCGATTGGCTCGCTGCGCTCGAACCCGACACAACGCACTTGGCGCAGGAATTCACGTTAAGGTCCATCAACGATCATGCGCATCGCTGTCGTCTCCGACATCCACGGCAACCTCGGCGCACTGCAGGCAGTGGTCGATGACTTTGCCGCCCGCGCGGTCGACGCGGTGGTCAATCTTGGCGACAGCCTCTCGGGACCGCTATTGCCGAGGGAAACCGCTCGATTCCTGATGGCGCAGGACTGGGTGCAGCTGGCCGGCAATCACGAGCGTCAGATCCTGACGCTGGCGCCGCCCGCCGGCGATCCGTCGGACGCCTACGCCAGGGCACAACTCGGCAGCGAGGAACTGGACTGGATCGCTGCACTGCGCTCCAGTCATGTCTTCAGCGAAGAAGTCTTCCTCTGCCATGGCACGCCCGCGCACGACGCCGAGTACTTCCTCGAATCGGTGGAACCGGGCCGGCTGCGCGCGGCGACGGCCGAGGAAATCCGCCGACGGCTTGGCCCCATCGCCGCGCGTGTGGTGGTCTGCGGCCACACCCATGTGCCGCGCCTGGTGCGCACCATCAGCGGGGCTTTGCTGCTGAATCCCGGCAGCGTCGGCCAGCCGGCCTATGACGACGACCAGCCCTGCTACCACGCCGTGGAAAGCGGCGCGCCCGATGCGCGCTATGCCATCGTCGAAGGTGCAGGAATGCACTGGAGTGCAGAGCTGATTGCGGTGCCCTACGATCACGAGGCTATGGCCGCGCTGGCGCTTGAACACGGCCGCCCTGACTGGGCCCACATCCTGCGCCATGGCTATGTACCCGCGCCGGCATCGACGCGGTAGGACGCAGCCCTAAACGCGCCCCTTGTCGCCGAAGGCGACCGCCTGATCCCGACCGCGCGATTTCGCGTTGTACAGCGCCTGGTCCGCGCAGCGGATCAAACCCTCGGCCGAGTCGGAATGCTCAGGCGCGGCAGCGATGCCGATTGAGGTCGTGACCGGAATGTGGAGTTTCTCAAAGGCGACCGTGGTGTCGCGAAACAGCTTGAGCAGCTGCGCCGCGCGTTCCCGCGCGATGGCCAAAGGCATTTTTGGCAGGACCAGCAGGAACTCCTCGCCGCCATAGCGACAGACGATGTCTTCGGTACGCGCATTGTCCTGCAGCGCCCGGCTGAAAACCCGCAGCACTTCATCGCCGGCCAGATGCCCGTAACTGTCATTGACCAGCTTGAAGTGGTCGAGGTCGAGCAGCAGCATCGACAAGGGCGCGCCCTCCCGCTTGCAGCGGGCCATTTCGCGCTCCAGCGTGCCTTCAAGGTAACGGCGATTGAAAAGCCCGGTCAGCGAATCGCGGTTGGCCTGATCGCGCAGCATTTCCTGCAGGTCGTGAATCTTGTCGATCTGTTCGTACAAGGCCGCATTGGCATCCTCCAGCGTCCTTTTCTGGCGGTCGACGGCCTCCTGCACTTCCCGCAGCTGCCGGACATAACTATAAGAGGCAATACCCATCAGAGAGAGGTAGATCGCCAGTCCGATGATCGTTGCCAGGGTCACCAGACCGCTGGTATCGGTCGACACGTGGAACGCGATCACGGTGGTGGACACCAGGGCACCGCTGACAAAGGCCAGCAGGCAGAACAGGACTCCGGGCAGTCCGCGCGCGATCGTGTGATTCAGCAGGTTGACCAGGAGCAGCGCCGTGCTGATCCAACTCGGAAATCCGAGCGCGGCGGCCCAGGCACCGCACAGTGCCGAGTCGACGACCAGGTTGTCGAACTCGGCCCGCGCCGGATTCCCGGCCCGGCTGGTACGCCACTGCATCAGATGCGGATAGACGAGGAACTGGAGTGCGACCAGGGTCCATATCAGCAGTCCGGGGCCGGGCGGCAGTATGTGCAGGGCGATCGGCACGCCGACCAGGGCAAAGGCGACGATGCGCACCCGATAACTGTTCGCCACAGCCCAGTGATCAATCATGCCTTGACTGCTCAATATTGCATTCAGACTTGCTCCCTCCGCTACATCGCTGGCGGCCGCCCGGCGCTGCTCAGTGCCGTGCGGCGCGTATCACTCCCGGCACCTCGTGCAGCAAGGATAACACTCTCTTGAGCGCTGCCGTGCCCGCCAGTTCGATGACGAAGCTCATGTGCGCGACGCCGCCCCGGCTCTGCGTCTTGACCGCTGTGACGTTGATTTTTTCGCGCGACAGAATGTCGGAAATGTCTCGCAGCAGGCCCTGTCGATCGGCGGCATCAACCGTCAGATCGACGGGGTACACTGCCCCTGACTGCTCACCCCACTCGGCGCCGATCACCCGCTCCGGATTGCGCGCCGCCATGTTGCGGAAATTGATGCAATCGATGCGGTGGATCGAGATGCCCTTGCCGCGAGTGACAAAACCGGTAATCGCGTCGGGCGGCATCGGCTTGCAGCACTTGCCCATCTGCGTCAGCAACTTGTCCACGCCCACCACCAGAATCCGGCTGTCGCCGGCGCGGCTCTTGCGGGTGTGGATTTCAGGCTCGGGCGGCAGCGGTTCGGCGCCGCCGCGCAAGGCGACGTCGATCGCCCGCATGCCGACTTCGCCGCGCGCCGTGGCGAGGAACAGCGCCTCGGCGCTCTTCAGGCCGAGCTTGACTGCAAGCTCGTCGAGATTGGCCTGGCTCTGGCCTTCGCGCTGCAGTTCGCGGGTCACCTGGCTGCGTCCCTGCGCCAGCAGTTCGGCCTCATCCTGCGCCGCAAACCACTGCTTGACCTTGGAACGCGCACGCGACGTGGCGAGATAGCCCTGCGTCGGATTGAGCCAGTCGCGCGATGGCCCGCCGCTCTTGATGGCGACGATCTCGACGCGCTGCCCGCTCTGCAGGGCGGTGCTGAGCGGCACCATGTGGCCGTCGATCTTCGCCCCGCGGCAGCGATGGCCAAGATCGGTATGCAGGCGATAGGCGAAATCCAGCGCGGTGGCGCCGCGCGGCAGGTCGATCACCCGGTCCTGCGGCGTCAGCACGTAGATCGTGTCGTCCAGTGCGGCACGCTTGAACTGCTGCACCCATTCCGCGGAATCGGCAATCTCGTCGCGCCAGGACAGCAGCTGGCGCAACCAGGAAATCTTGTCTTCGTAGGCGCCGACGGCCTTGGCCGAACTGCCCGACTCCTTGTAGCGCCAGTGCGCGGCGACGCCCAGCTCGGCATGGTCGTGCATCTCGCGGGTACGAATCTGGACTTCCAGCGCACGGCCGTCCTCAGCCGCGACGGCGGTATGCAGCGAGCGGTAGAAATTGCCCTTGGGGTGCGAAATGTAGTCGTCGAACTCGCCATGGATCGGCTGCCACAGGTGGTGCACGATGCCCAGCGCGGTGTAGCAATCCTTGACTTCATCGACGATGATGCGCACCGCACGCACGTCATACACCTGGTCGAAATCGATGTCCTTGCCGCGCATCTTGTTCCAGATGCTGAAGATGTGCTTGGGCCGGCCGTAGATTTCCGCGCGCACGCCGACCGCGGCCAGTTCCGCCTGCAGGCGCGCCACCGCCTGGTCGATGAAACCGGCGCGTTCCGAGCGCTTCTCGTCGATCATGCGCGCGATGCGCTGGTAGGTTTCCGGTTCGAGGTAGCGGAAGGCCAGGTCCTCGAGTTCCCATTTCAGGTGCCAGATGCCGAGCCGGTTGGCCAGCGGCGCGTAGATCAGCAGGCTTTCGCGCGCCATTTCCGCGCGCTGCTCGCCGGCCTGGCCCTGGAGGAAGCGCAGGGTCTGCACCCGGCTCGCCAGGCGCAGCATGACCACGCGGATGTCGTCGACCATGGCCAGCAGCATCTTGCGCAGGATTTCGGTCTGCGCCCGCATGTCGGCCACGCCTTCGCCGCCGATCCCGGCGGCCGCGCGCGTCAGCGGGCGCAGGCTGCCGAGACGGTGCAGGCCCGCCACCAGCCCGGCCACCGTATCGCCAAAGCCGACTTTCAGGCGCTCGTCGCAGTCCTTGACGTGATCGCTGGCGGCGAACAGCAGCGCGGCGATCCGCGCATCGACGTCGAGATCCAGCGACGCGACGATCAGGGCCATGCCCAGCGCATGCTGCAGGATGGATTCCCCGGTGCCGAGCAGCTGTTCGCCGTAGGCTGTGCGCGCCAGCTCCAAAGCCTCGCCGGCGCGAGCCGCCGCGTCCTCGGGAAGGCCGAGACACAGGCGTGAAAACGCCTCGGCTTCATCGCGCGACGGCTGGAGGGAATGCACTACGGAGACCATGGCCGGATTATCCCATGCCGTGCATATCGCAAGGATACCGTCCCAGGCGCGGGCGCACTCGGACATATCGCCAGGATACCGTCCCAGACGCGGGCGCGCTGGGACATAATCCCCCGGTCCGATGAACAAGCCACTCCCTTCCCCCTGCCTGCTGTTGCCATTGGCCAAGCTGTTCCGGGCCGGCAGCCGGCCCAACACGCGGCGCGCCGGATGATCCGCAAACTGCTGGCATGGTGGCGGCAACGCCGGGCCGATCACCTCGAGATCGACGAATCGCTGTGGCAGGGCGTCGAAGCCGGCCTGCCATTTCTCGGCCATCTGTCCACTGACGAACGCGCCCATCTGCGCCGGCTGGCGCGCCGGTTCATCGCCGACAAGCAATGGAGCGGTGCGCAGGGATTGCAGCTGACACCCCGCATCCAGCTGACCATCGCCCTGCAGGCCTGCCTGCCGATCCTGCACCTGGGACTGGACTGGTATGCCGGATGGGTCGGCATCGTGGTCTATCCCGGCGACTTCGTGATTCCGCGCCGGATGATGGACGAGGACGGCGTGGTGCACGAATTCGACGATGACGTGATGGGCGAAGCCTGGTACGGCGGCCCGGTGCTGATCTCGTGGTTCGAGGACCCCGAAGACAGCGATGGCATCAACGTCGTGATCCACGAATTCGCCCACAAGCTGGACATGAAGAGCGGCGACGCCGACGGCCTGCCGCCGCTGCATTCCGGTATGTCAAAAACGCGCTGGATCGAGGTCATGAGCGAGGCCTTCGACGACTTCCAGCGGCGCGTCGACAGCGGCGAGGAAACCTTGCTCGACCCTTATGCTGCCGAACTTCCCACCGAGTTCTTCGCCGTCGCCAGCGAGGCGTTTTTCGAAACGCCCAAAATGCTCATGGGCGAATACCCGGAGGTGTACCAGCAGCTCAAGCTGTTCTACGGGCAGGATCCGGGGGGCTATCTCGCGGTTCCGCGATAGCGGGGCGCGGCATAGGGATGGGCATTGCGGAAGGCCTCGAACAGCTTCCAGCGCACCACCGGTATTCTCGACACCAGCTTCAGCGGCACGGAATATATCTCGCAGCTGTCCAGCGCCACCAGCACATTCTCGGCTTCCTCGGCCGTGTCGTGTCCGGTTGCACTCCTGGATACCGCGGCGAACAGGCTGTCCGCTCCCCAGAACTCGCCCTTGCCGAGCACCGGCGCTTTTTCATCCTCGCCCCGGGCCAGCCGCCCCTTGCCGATCAGGTGCAAATATTGCGCTTCGCCGGTGAAGTGCTTGCCGGCATGCAACCGGGTAATGGTGCAGTTCTTGGCCAGCGAAAACAGCGTGCTGTTGGTCACCGCATCGCTGAACAGGAAGGTGCGGCGCAAGCGCTCCTCGACCTTGCGCACCTTGAGCAGTTCGGCACTTGAAAAAAAGCGCTCGACAAAGTTGCGGTAGAGATCGGACGGCAGGCGCAGGGCCTGGACAAAGCCGACCGAGCGATAGGTGTCTTCGCTTTCCTGGTTGTGGATGGCGGCCGACTCGGCCAACAGCGAACCGCTGAACAGGAAATGCGTGCTGCCCGGATCCTGCGTCAGGATCTCGACCTTGCCGGCGAGCAGCAGATAGATTTCCTGGGGAACCGCTCCCGCCGGAGTGATGATGGTTTCCGGATTGAAGGTGACGATGCGATTGTTGAGCAGCATGTGCAGGCGCTCCACCGGTACCGTCGGAAAGTAACTCTTGAGAAACTCGCTGGCGTCGCGCAGGAGGAAGTTCTGCTCCCCGGGAATCATCACGTCCAGGGTACCGAAAGGCGCTCCCGAACCGATCCGCCGCTCGGCCTGGGTCAGGTCGCGCGAAGTATGGGCGAGCAGCAGCCGGGAAGACTGGTCACCGGAAAAATCCTCGGCGCAGCCGTGAATCATGCCGCCGCCGATGTCGATTTTCTTCAGGTCCGCGGCTTCCAGATACGCTGCCTTGATCGCGTTCGCCTGCTCCAGCCTGAGTCCGGGAACCGATGCATCGGCGCTGATCATGGCGTCGAGCGTGGCGAACGAGGTGATGTCGGCGAGGTGCGCATAGGTACGGTAGCCGCCCTCCCAGAGCACACGGAAATTGAATATCGTGGTCTCGACCGGATGCGGCGAAATGGTCGGACGCACCTCCAGCCCCATGATGTCGTTCCACTGGCCCTCCTCCAGATCGCAGATGTCGAAGTAGCGGGCGAACTCGCTTTCCGGTATCGACAGCAGCGCGCAGAACTTCCGCGTCACCGACGCCCGTACCAGCGGCGTGGCGAAATACTGCAGCGGGCGATCGCACTGGAGCAGCGTCGTCAGGCCGGCGAAGTGGTCGTCGTGGCAATGGGTATGGAAGATGCCCGCCACTTCCTTCTTGCCGATGCCCAGTGCGTCGAGGCTGTAGTGGATGTTGGGGCCGGCATCGATCAGGTACACCCGGCCCTGGTGGATGAGGACACTGCCCATCGCCGGGCGGTTGAAGTCCCAGCCGTCGCCGTCGCCGGCATGCACCACGGCGAAATAGTGGCGGTCGATGGCCACATGGCTGAGCGGATACGGACAGGGGTAGGTGGCGTGCTGCGCCAGATTGAGGTCAACCTCGACGAAGTCGTCGCCGTAGCGTATGTCAAACACATTGTGCGCCAGCCGCGTGATGCTGACGCCATTGCCAATATCGACGCTGCCGCTGACCAGGGGATGGCATTCGACGAAGGCCTCGGGGCGTGCGATCTGGCCGAAGGCGAACTTGAGCTTGACGCGCATGAGTTCGTCGGCGGCCGACTCCTCGACCCCGGCCTTCATCATTTCCTCGGCGGAAATCAGGCCGTAGTTGCCGCGGTGGATGTAGCGGAGCTGCGCCGCCAGCTGCTCGGGGGTGCCGATCAGCTTGGGCTTCATGCCGGTATTGTTGGGATGGTTCGGGATCAGCATGCCCTGCCGGTAGAGCATTTGCAGGATCGGGAACTCGGCCAGGTTGCACAGATGTCCATTCTGGATCATCGAGTCGGAGAGAAGGATCGCATTCGGACCGTTCTCGAAGCTCACCCCGTTGCGTTCCGTGGTCTGGATGATGCCCCGCCGCAACAGGTGCTTGACGCTGTCGGCCGGCGCGCCGCACAGCAGATAGACGCCGGCTTCCGGAATCTCGACGTAACAGATGCCGTTGGCAACCACAAGTTTACGTATCGACATGGCCCGACATCCTATGGTTGGCAATTGACTCCGGCTTGCAGGCGTTCACGCCCGGCAGACACCGCAGACCCGGCACCCGACTCGATTCTAAACGCGGAACGAGGCCGCAGCCAAGCCACGCAGCAAATCGCTGCTTCAATTGCTGTTTCGATGGAATTCGCGATCGGCCAGACGCCAAGAAGCCCGCAACCGATGAAGGGCTACCGGCCGATCGCCGCCGGGGACCGGCGCCAGGCTCAGGCGCCGGTGCCGCGGATCACTCGGGCCTGAAGTCGAACTTCGCCTTCGCCGCGCGCGTCTGACCGCCGCGGACAATTTGCGCGGTGATCCTGTACGGGTAGTTTTCCGGCATGCGGAAGTAGTTGCCGTAGCTCGTCGTCTTGTTGAACGAAATCGGATCGAGCTTCTTCATCTGCTCGCCCATCACCGGATCCTCGACGCTGAGGTCAATCATCGCATCCCTGATTTCGGCACCGGTCTGCCGATCGAGCAGCGAGATATTGACATGGTAGTAGCCCTTGCCGCTCGGGATTCCCCCGTGCATCGATTTCTCCCGGTCCTGTGCCGGATGCATGGCCCGGATCGACTCCGCCGAAATCACCCCGAGATAGACGTCCATGCCTTCGACGATCTTGTGCTTCGGGTCCTCCTTGCCTGCCTGCGCGACTGGCGCCGTGCCGTTGGGCACCACGCCCTTGTTGAACATGTACAGCGCCGCCAGGCGGATTTCGGAGTCGGTCAGATCGGCCATGCCGCCCCGGGGCGGCATGGCCCCATGTCCCTTGATCGCCGATCGAACCAGGAAGTCAGTGCCATGGGCAAACCTCGGTGCCCACGCCGCCAGATCACCCATGCGGGGGGCGCCCTCGAGGCCTTTCTCATGGCACTTGACGCATTGGCTGTTGACGATCTGTTCGCCGGAGCGCTCGCGAAATGCAGTTGCGACCGCAACCGGTTCGATCCAGTGGCCGCCGGATTGATTGACCATGTAGGTAATCGCGCGCTTGATATCCAGGTCGCCCAGACCCGGATTGCCGCCATGCGGCGGCATTTTTCGCACGCCCTGCAGCGCATGCTGCGTGAGACTGGTGAGCCCCTGCGCCGCGCGCGGCTTCCACGCCTGGCGATCGCCGATTTTCGGCGCTCCGTCTGCGCCCGTCGCGTGACAATTGGCGCACACCGCATCGACCACCTGTTTGCCGCTCAGCCCCTGATCCTTTCCTGCCGCTGCCTGCGAGGCGAGCAGGAGCGCGACGAGGATGGTTCCGGTAACCAGCTTTTTCGAGACCCGCGGGTGCGAAGATTTATCGACATCCAGACGATTGTTCATGGCTGACCTCCTCCTGGGCAAGCGGGATTGTCAGGCGACGCGTCACGACGCGCAGCGCATCGGAAGCAAATCTTCGCAACGGGTAGCTGCTCCCGCCTGCAAGACAAAATGGGAAATTCCCCACCGTCCTTCGAGACTAGTACATCCGTCACGAATCCGAAATGTCAATAATGCTGGTAGGGACAAACTGTGCCGGAAAGGGTGGCCAGCAACAAAAAAACCAGCCTTCCGGCTGGTTTTTTGGAATTCGGGTGGGGTGGCTGATGGGACTCGAACCCACGACAACTGGAATCACAATCCAGGACTCTACCAACTGAGCTACAGCCACCACCGAAACCATGCGCCGTCCGGAATCGGGTCCCGGTTGGGCAAGGCGCGAATTATGGGAGAAGGGCGGAAAAGAATCAAGCCTTGACTTGGCCGAAAGTCGGCGCCGGCAGGACGGCGACCATCGCGCGCTCTCGGGAAAGCCTTTGGCACCTGGCACCGCGCCCGGTGCCGTAGCACGACGATCCGGCGTTTTCCGGCACGCTTGGCCACGGAAATTTCAGGTTCGAAATATGTACGCCTCGGCTTGTCAGCGACCGGCTTCTCGCGTACCATACTTGCAGAACTCTGTTCCGCTATGCAGTTCTTCAATCGCGACAAGGTATCTAGCAAAGGACCGAATATCCATGGATCTCAATTTCACCGCCGGGGAGCAGTCGTTCCGGGAAGAAGTGCGCAGTTTCCTGCGCGCCAAACTGCCCCCGGAAATCAGCCGCAAGGTGCTCGGCGGCAAACGCCTGGCGAAAGACGACTTCGTGCGCTGGCAGAAACTGCTGCACGCCCAGGGCTGGGGCGCGGCGGGCTGGCCCGCGGCCTTCGCCGGCACCGGCTGGAATGCCGTGCAACAGCACATCTTCGACGAGGAATGCGCCGACGCCGGGGCACCGATGCAACTGCCCTTCGGCCTCAAGATGGTGGCGCCGGTGATCATGGCCTTCGGCAATCCGGCGCAGCAACAGCGCTTCCTGCCGCGCATCATCGACGGCACCGACTGGTGGTGCCAGGGCTATTCCGAGCCGGGTTCGGGCTCCGACCTCGCGTCGCTGAAAATGCGCGCAGTCAGGGACGGCGACCATTACGTGGTGAATGGCCAGAAGACCTGGACCACGCTCGGCCAGTACGCCGACTGGATCTTCTGCCTGGTCCGCACCTCGACCTCCGGCCGCCAGCAGGAAGGCATTTCCTTCCTCCTGATCGACATGAAGACGCCCGGCATCACCGTGCGGCCGATCATCATGCTGGACGGCGAACACGAGATCAACGAGGTCTGGTTCGAGGACGTCAAGGTGCCGGCCGAGAACCTGATCGGCGAGGAGAACAAGGGCTGGACCTATGCCAAGTTCCTGCTCGGCCACGAGCGCACGGGGATTGCCGGCGTCGGCCGTTCCAAGCGCGAACTGAAGAAGCTCAAGGAGATCGCGGCGAAGGAAACTTCCGGCGGCCGCCCGCTGATCGAGGACCAGCGCTTCCGCGACCGCATCGCCCAGGTCGAACTCGAACTCATGGCGCTGGAAATCACCAACCTGCGCGTGATTTCCGCCGAAGGCGAGAAGAAGCGCGCGCCGGGACCGGAGGCTTCGATCCTCAAGGTCAAGGGCTCCGAAATCCAGCAGATGCTGACCGAACTCAAGATGCAGGCGCTGGGTCATTACGCCCTGCCCTACATCGATGAGGGACTCGACGCCGACTGGAGCGGCGACGCGGCAATGCCCGCCTACGCCGACCACGCACCGCCGCTGTCCGGACAGTATTTCAACGTGCGCAAGACCACCATCTACGGCGGTTCCAACGAAATCCAGAAAAACATCATCTCGCAGATGATCCTGGGTCTCTAAAAGGCAGAGACCCATGCATAAACGCCCGCCCCTCCTGCCCTCCCCCTCCCAGGGGAGGTGACTGGCTGGCTCGCTGCGCTCGATATGACACTCGACATGAACTAACTTTCCCGGATCGAACCTCATGGACTTCAACTACACCGAAGAACAACTCGCCCTGCAGGACACCCTGCGCCGCTTCATTGCCAGGGACTATCCCTTCGAGCACCGTCGCGCGCTGGCCAAATCCGCCGAGGGCTTCGATCGCGCGGCATGGAAGACCTTCGCCGACTTCGGCATCCTCGCCCTGCCCTTCGACGAGGAATTCGGCGGCCTGAATGGCACTGCCGTCGACAGCATGCTGGTCATGGAAATGCTCGGCCGCGGCCTGGCGCTGGAACCCTATGTATCGACCGCGGTTCTGTGCGGCGGACTGATCCGCGATGCCGGCAGCGCGGCGCAGAAGGAAGCGCTGCTGCCGGCCATCGCCGGCGGCGAGCTGATGCTGGCGCTGGCCCACTACGAAGCCGGCGCGCGCTACGCGCTCGACCGGGTCGCCACCACCGCCACAGCCGCGAGCGGCGGCTGGCAGCTTGACGGCGCCAAGGCCGTGGTGCTCGGCGCACCCTCGGCGGACAAGCTGATCGTCTCCGCCCGCGATGGCAATGGAGTTTCATTGTTCCTGGTCGACGCCACGGCCCCCGGCGTCACCTTGCGCGCCTATCCGACGCAAGATGGCGCCCGCGCCGCAGATGTGAAACTGGCCGGCGTCCAGGTCGGCGCCGACGCCCTGATCGGGCCGGCGGGCGGCGCCCTGCAAATTGTGGAGCGTGCCGTCGACTACGCCAATGCCGCGCTCTGCGCGGAAGCCGTCGGCATCATGTCGGCGCTCAACGAAGTCACGCTGGAATACCTCAAGACGCGCAAGCAGTTCGGCGTGCCGATCGGCAAGTTCCAGGCCCTGCAGCATCGCATGGCCGACATGGTGATCGCCACCGAACAGGCCCGCTCGATGGCCACGCTGGCTGCGGTGCGCGTCGATTCGCCCGATGCCGCCGAGCGCAGCCGCGCCGTGGCCGCCGCCAAGGCTTATGTCACGCAATCGGCACGACTGGTCGGCCAGCAGGCGGTGCAGCTGCATGGCGGCATGGGCGTGGTCGATGAACTCAACGTCGGCCATTACTTCAAGCGCCTGACCATGATCGGCCTGACGTTCGGCGACGCGGACTACCACTTGGGCCGCTTCAGCGATACGCTGCTCGCGGCATGAAGAGGACCTATCCACCAGCCCCTTTCCCAAGGAAAGGGGTGACTTTGGTTCAGGCGCTACGCGGCTTCCGGGTTATTGGTTTCATGCCGCCTTGGGGCGGCCCGGCGGCAGCATGAGCGCAATCATCAACCGCCGCGACCTCGAATTCCAGCTCTTCGAAGTCCTCGACACCGAAGCCCTGACGTCGCGCCCGCGCTACGCCGAGCACAGCAAGGAAACCTTCCTCGCCGTACTCGACACGGCCGAGGCCATGGCGAGCGAGAAGTTCGCGCCGCACAACCACAAGGCCGACGCCAACGAGCCGACCTTCGACGGCCATAGCGTGACCATGATCCCCGAGGTCAAGGAAGCGCTGAAAGCCTTCTGCGAGGCCGGATTCATTGCCGCCGCGCATGACTTCGAGCGCGGCGGCATGCAGTTGCCGGTGGTCATGACGCAGGCCGCCTTTTCGCTGTTCAAGGGCGCCAACGTCGGCACCGCGGCCTATCCCTTCCTCACCATCGGCAACGCCAACGTCATCCACCGCTTCGGCACCGAGGAACAGAAGAAAAAATACCTGGCACCGCTGCTGACCGGCCGCTTCTTCGGCACCATGGCGCTGACCGAGCCGCAGGCCGGGTCGAGCCTGTCCGACATCACCACCAGTGCCACGCCGAACCCGGACGGCACGTATTCGCTCAAAGGCAACAAGATTTTCATTTCCGGCGGCGACCACGAGCTTTCGGAAAACATCGTGCATCTGGTGCTGGCCAAGATTCCCGGCGGGCCGCCGGGGGTCAAGGGGATCTCGCTGTTCATCGTGCCCAAGTTCCGCGTCAATGACGACGGATCGCTCGGGCCGCGCAACGACGTCAACCTGGCCGGCCTGATCCACAAGATGGGCTACCGCGGCACCACCTCGACCATGCTCTCTTTCGGCGAAAAGGGTGAGTGCATCGGCGAGCTGGTGGGCGAGGAGCACAAGGGCCTGTCCTACATGTTCCACATGATGAACGAGGCGCGCATCGGCGTCGGCATGGGCGCCGTGATGCTCGGCTACCGCGGCTACCTGGCCTCGCTCGACTATGCCAAGGAACGACCGCAGGGCCGCGCGCCGACCAACAAGAATCCGGCCGAGCCCCAGGTAAAGCTCATCGAACATGCCGACGTGCGGCGCATGCTGCTGGCGCAGAAGGCCTATGTCGAAGCCGGCTACGCGCTGTGCCTGTACTGTGCGCGGCTGGTGGATGAGACGAAAGTCGGCGCTGCTCCGCTTTGCGTGCCTGGAATTCCGCTTCGCGGGCAGGCAACGGCGATACAGGAAGCCGGCCTGCTGCTCGACCTGCTGACGCCGATCGCCAAGTCCTGGCCCTCGCAGTGGTGCCTTGAAGCCAACAGCCTGGCGATCCAGATCCACGGCGGCTATGGCTACACGCGCGAATATCCGGTCGAGCAGTTCTACCGCGACAACCGGCTCAATCCGATCCACGAAGGCACCCACGGCATCCAGGCGCTGGACCTGCTCGGGCGCAAGGCGGTGATGAACGGCGGCGCGGCGATGAAGCTGTTTGTCCGCGAGGCGCAGCAGACCATCGCCGAGGCACGAAACGACGCCACGCTGGCGACCTACGCCGGCGAACTCGACACGGCACTGGCTGAAGTCGCCGCCACGCTGCAGGCCCTCGGCCCGGTGCTGGCGACGAATCCGACGCTGGCGCTGGCCAATGCCGTGCTGTTCCTGGAGGCCTTCGGCCATACCGTGATCGCCTGGATCTGGCTGCGCCAGGCACTGGCAGCACAGCGCGGCCTGGCCAACGGGATCGCCGCCGATGCCGACTTCTATCGTGGCAAACTGGCGGCCTGCCGCTGGTTCTATCGCTGGGAGCTGCCCAAGACCCGCCAGTGGCATGAACTGCTGCGCAGCCTCGACGATACGACGCTGACCATGCCTCCCGAAAGCTTTTAAGACCATGAGCCACCCCAACATCCTAGTCGCCGACAGCGACGGCATCGTCAGCATCGAGATCAGCCGCCGCGACAAAAAGAACGCCATCACCGGCGACATGTATCGCGCCATGAGCGAAGCGCTTTCCCATGCCCGCGAGCACAGCCATGTGCGGGTGGTGCTGATTCGCGGCCAGAGCGATTTATTCACCGCCGGCAATGATCTCGGCGACTTCCTCCAGCGCAAGGCCAATGATCCCAGCGCCGCGATTCCCTTCCTGCACCTGCTGTCGGCTTTCGAGAAGCCGCTGGTGGCCGCCGTCGCCGGCAATGCGGTGGGCATCGGCACGACTCTGCTGCTGCATTGCGACCTGGTGTATGCGGCCGACAACGCAAAATTCCAGCTGCCCTTCGTCAATCTGGCGCTATGTCCCGAAGCCGGCTCCAGCCTGCTGCTGCCGCGCGTCGCCGGCTATCAGCGCGCGGCCGAACTGTTGCTGCTGGGCGAACCCTTCGACGCGACCATGGCGCGCGAGGCGGGCTTCGTCAATCGCGTAGTTGCCGCCGAACAACTGATGGATACGGCCATGGCCGCTGCGAAAAAGCTCGCCGCCCTGCCGGCGCAGTCGCTGGCCGTGACCAAGGCGCTGATGAAGCGCCCGCCCGAACGCAGCCCACGTGAGGCCATGGACGAGGAGGTGGTGTTTTTCTCCGACCTGGTCGCCGCCCCGGCCGCCAAGGAAATCTTCAGCGCCTTCCTCGAAAAGCGCATTCCCAACCCTGAAAAGATTCATGGAGGCCGGGCATGAGCACGGAAATCCCCGAAGGCTTCAAGCCGCTCAAGCGCGGCGGGGGCTACCTGACCAGCCTCGGCCCCTGGTACTACCGACTCGACGAAACGAAAGGCGAAAAAGGCCAGATCGTGCTGGCGATCCGCGTCGACGACCGCCACACCAACATCCGCCACATCGCCCACGGCGGCTTCCTCGTCACCATGGTGGACACCGCGCTGGGTATCGTCGTCTCCAGTTCGCGCGAACCGGCGCAGCCCATCGTCACGGTCAGCCTGACCACCAACTTCATCACCAGTGCCCAGCCCGGCGACTGGGTCGAGGCGCATGTCGATATCGACCGCATGGGCGGCCGCCTGGCCTATGCCAGTTGCACGCTGAAGAGCGGCGAGCGCACCATCATGACCGGCACCGGCGTCTTCGCCCTGATGAAGCCCGCCACCCCGCGCGAACAGCCGGACGGCTGAAAACGACATGCAGAAAATCCACGTACTGCTCAAGAAAGAGGAACTCGACGCCCAGCGCCTCGAAGGCAAGGTGGTGGTGGTACTCGACATCCTGTTCGCCACCTCCTCCATCGTCACGGCCCTGGCGCATGGCGCCACTGAAGTCATCCCGACCCTCGACGGCCGCGCGGCGCAGGAAGTGGCGAAGGACTTTCCCGAGGGTTCCTACGTGCTCTCGGGCGAACTCAATGCCGACACCCTGCCCGGCTTCGTCCATCCGACGCCGAAGGCGCTGCTGGCGGAAGGCATCGCCGGCCGGTTGCTGATCTACTGCACCACCAACGGCACCGTGGCGCTGGCCAAGTCGCAGGGCGCCGCGCATGTCTATGCCGCGGCCCTGCTCAACGGCCGCGCCGTGGTCGAACACATCGTCAGGCACCATCCGGACAGCACCATCCTGATCGTCTGCTCCGGCTCGGCCGACAACTTCAATCTCGAAGACTTCTATGGCGCCGGCTACCTCGTTTCACTGTTTCGTCACCGTGCCACCAGCGCCGACTATTCAGATGCCGCGCTCGCCGCGGAACTGCTACACGACCACTGCGACGGCCTCGACGCCCTGCGCCGCGCCCGCGTCGGACGCATGATGCTGGCGCGCCGGCTCGATGCCGAAGTCGCCTTCGCCGCACAGGAAAGCTGTTTCGACGTGGTGCCGCTGCTGCAGGACGGCGCGCTGCGCCCCGTATAACGCTCATGACGTCGATAGCCACTCCCACTTCATGAAACGCTTGCACCTTTGTCGCGCGATGAGCGGGCAAGCTCGGCCCGCCCCCCTTCGCCCCCCCTCGCGGGGGGTTCCGAATCGGCTCGCTTCGCTCGATATCTACAACGAACCAATCTGGCGTATTGCGCTAAGGATCCCTCATGACCGAAAAAACCTACAAGTACTACTGGGAAGATTTCCCCGTCGGCAAGGTCAGCGAATTCGGCCACATGACGGTCAGCGCCGAGGAGATCATCGAGTTTGCCGGCAAGTTCGATCCCCAGCCCTTCCACCTCTCCGAGGAAGGTGGCAAGAACAGCCTGTTCGGCGGGCTGTGCGCCAGCGGCTGGCACACCTGCGCCATGGCCATGCGCATGATGTGTGACGGCTACATCCTCGAATCGGCCAGCCTCGGCTCGCCCGGCCTGGAGAACATCCGCTGGCTCAAGCCGGTACGCCCCGGCGACACCCTGCACGTGCGTTCGGTGGTGCTCGAAGCGCGGCCGATGGACAGCAAGCCCCACGTCGGCCTGCTGCGCGTGCGCACCGAAGTGCTGAACCAGAACAACGAGGAAGTCATGCAGATGGAAGGCTACGGCATGTACCGCCGGCGCACTCCGGGTGCGCCGAAGGACGAATGACTGCCGTCGAACTCATCGAACAGCCCTTCGGCACCTACGCCGAATTGATCCGCGCCCACGCCCGGGAGCGCCCGGGCCACATGGCGCTGATCCAGCACGAGCGCCAGGTCTCCTTCGCCACGCTCGACGCGATGATGGATCGCGTCGCCGCCACATTGCAGCGCGACGGCATCGCGCCCACCGAAGCCGTGGCGATCTGCGCCGGCACCTCGCTCGAATATGCCGCGGTGTTTCTCGGCGCGCTGCGCGCCGGCGTCGCTGTGGCGCCGCTGGCCCCGTCGTCGACGGCGCAGAGCCTGGCCGACATGGCAGCCAACGCCGAAGCGCGGCTGATCTTTGTCGATACCACCACTGCCCAGGAACTCTCGGCCGTGCGCGGCGACATCGCCGCGTGCTTCATCACGCTCGACGACAGTACCGACGGTATAGCCTTCTCGAAGTGGCTGGCTCCCGCCGGCAGCGTGCCGAAGAAAGTCGCCATCCGCCCCGACTGGCCCTTCAACATCATCTATTCCTCGGGCACCACCGGCACACCCAAGGGCATCGTCCAGCCCCACGGCATGCGCTGGTCCCATGTCCAGCGCGCACGCCTGCAGGGCTACGGCCCTGACGCGGTGACCCTGATCGCCACCCCGTTGTATTCCAACACCACGCTGGTCAGCTTCTTTCCTACGGTCACGCTGGGCGGCAGCGTGGTGCTGATGGCCAAGTTCGACGCCGCAAAATACCTGGCGCTGGCGCAGAAGCATCGCGCCACCCACACCATGCTGGTGCCGGTGCAATACCAGCGCCTGATGGCGCACCCGGATTTCGACCGCCACGACTTGTCCAGCTTCCGCATGAAGCTATGCACCAGCGCGCCCTTTGCCGCCGGCCTGAAGGCCGACATCCTCAGGCGCTGGCCAGGCGGCCTGGTCGAGTACTACGGCATGACCGAAGGCGGCGGCACCTGCATCCTCGCCGCCCACGAACGCCCCGACAAGCTGGCCACGGTCGGCGCGCCGGCCGAAGGCCACGACATCCGACTGATCGACGAAGCCGGCCGCGAAGTCGCGCAGGGCGAGATCGGTGAAGTCGTCGGCCATTCGCCGGCGATGATGCTCGGCTATCACCGTCAGCCCGAGAAGACCCGCGAAGCCGAGTGGTACGCCCCCGACGGCAAGCGCTTCATTCGCACCGGCGACGTCGGCCGCTTCGACGCCGACGGCTTCCTGACGCTGATGGACCGCAGGAAGGACATGATCATCTCGGGTGGATTCAACGTCTATCCGAGCGACCTCGAAGCGGTGCTGATCCGGCATCCTGCCGTGAGCGAAGCGGCCGTGGTCGGCGTCGCCTCGCAGCGCTGGGGCGAGACGCCGGTGGCCTTCGTAACGTTGAAGGTCGGCGCTGGTGATACGGCAACTGCAATCAAGGACTGGGCCAACCAGCGCCTCGGCAAGACCCAGCGCCTGGCCGCCGTCGAAATCGTCGAAGCGCTGCCGCGCAGCGCCATCGGCAAGATCCTCAAGCGCGAACTGCGCGATACTTTCGTGCCATCCGCCGACCTCTGAAAGGAAGCCCCATGGAATTCAGCACCCTCGAAGTCAGCCTCGACGCCGGCGTTGCCACCATCGCATTGAACCGGCCGGACAAGGCCAACGCCATGAGCGAGCCGATGTGGTTCGAGATCGAGCAGGCCATGCAATGGCTGGATGAAACGCCCGAGGCCCGCGTCGGCGTACTGGTCGGCCGCGGCAAGTACTTCACCTCGGGCATCGACCTGTCGCTGTTGATGGGCCTCGGCGCCAAGATCGAGGACGAAGACGACGGCCGCAAGCGCGAAAAGCTGCGCCGCCTGATCCTCAAGCTGCAGGACACCCTGACGTCCATCGAACGCTGCCGCAAGCCGGTGCTGGCCGCCATTCACGGCGCCTGCATCGGCGGCGGCATGGACCTGATCGCGGCCTGCGACATGCGCTACTGTTCGGCCAACGCCTGGTTCTCGGTCAAGGAAATCGATGTCGGCATGACCGCCGACGTCGGTACCCTGCAGCGCCTGCCGCGTCTGGTCGGCGAAGGCATGGCACGCGAGCTGGCCTACACCGGACGCCGCGTCGAGGGTGCCGAAGCGCAGCAGATGCAGCTGGTCAACCGCTGCTACGAAACGACCGAGGCGCTCCAGGCCGGCGTCATGGAAATCGCGCGGACCATCGCCGCCAAGTCGCCGCTGGCCATCCGCGGCTGCAAGGAGATGATCACCTACGGCCGCGACCACTCGGTGGCCGACGGACTCAACTACATCGCCACCTGGAACGCCGCGATGCTGATGTCGAAAGACCTGTTCGAAGCCGGCGCGGCGAACATGCAAAAGCGCGAGCCGGTGTTCAAGGACTGATGCAACACTTCTTCGCGCCGGTCAACGGCATCAGGCTGCACTGCGTTGCGGAAGGCGCCGCCGACGCGCCGCTGATGCTCTTCGTGCACGGCTTTCCCGAGTTCTGGTACTGCTGGCACGGCCAGCTTGAGGAGTTCGGCAGGGATCACCGCGCCGTAGCCTTCGACCTGCGCGGCCACAACCTTTCCGACAAGCCCGAGGGCGTCGAGGCCTACCGCGTCAAGCCGCTGCTGCAGGACCTGAAGCAGCTGATCGAGCACCTGCAGGACGGCAAAGCGGACAAATCCTGCATCCTGGTCGCCCACGACTGGGGCGGCGCCATCGCCTGGACCTTCGCTGCGGCCTACCCGCAGTATGTGAAAAAGCTGGTCATCATCAACGCACCGCATACCGTGCCCTTCGCCCGCGCCCTGGCGCACGATCCGGTGCAGCAGGAAGCCAGCCATTACATGCTGCTGCTGCGCCACGCCAAGGCCGAGCGCGTACTACGGGAAAACGATTACGAGCGCCTGCTGAAGATGTTCAGCCGCACCACCGACGGCCATTGCGCACTGACGGACGCGGAGATTCCGCTGTATCGCGAGGCCTGGTCGCAGCCCGGCGCGCTGACGTGTGCGCTGAACCTTTATCGCGCTTCGCCGCTGTATCCGCCGACGCCGGAAGATCCCGGTGCCGCGGCGCTCACGCTTGATCCGGCGGCGCTCACGGTGCGCGTGCCGACGCTGGTGATATGGGGCGAAGCCGATACCGCGCTGGGCACCGTGCTGCTCGACGGACTCGAAGACCTGGTGCCGGAGCTGCGCATCCGGCGCATCCCCGAAGGCAGCCACTGGGTGATCCACGAACAACCGCGGCAGGTCAGCGCGGCGATCCGGGAGTTTCTGGTGGAAGGCTGAGGATCTGTCCGCCAGGCAGCTAGCCGCGCGCCGCCAGTTGCGCCGTCAGTCGCGCAACCTCTGCCTGCATCACACGCAAGTCGGCCTCCAGCTTGCGGGTCTTCTCGCTCAGGGCGCGCGTCCGTTCATGCACCTCCTCCTCGAGCTTCTCGTTGGCGCGGCGCAGCTCGCTGAGCAGGCGGCGCTCCGAATCGGTCAGGTCGTCGGTCATCTCCTGCATCAGCGCGGCGGCGACGCGAGCCGCCAGTTCCGGCTCCGCCGCATTCAGCTGCTGCGCCATGGCCCGGTCGACCACCGCGATATGGTGCAACAGCCAATGCACCAGATATTCGATCAGGGTAACGGTGATACTGGTGCGGCCGTTTTCGAAATCGGCCGTCAGGTCACGCAGCACGCTGCGAAAATAGGCATGCTCGCCGCAATGGCGGGTGACGAACTCCGGCGAGCAACCGCCGCCCGCCATCAGTCGTTCCTCGAAACCAAAATGCTCGCGCACGTAGTCGTTTAGTTCGGCCAGCAGCCGGCGCATCTTGTCCGCGCTGTACTCGGCGTGGGTGCTGGCATCCAGCGCGTTGATCATGCCGACCAGCGCCTTGTGCTGCTCATCGATCTCGTCAATGCCGAGCGCGAAATCGTTAGACCACTCGATGATATGCAATTTCCCTTTCTCCTATGCAATTCGTTATAGTTTTGTGGAGCTAGACTACTACGTGGCGCGGCGGCGGTCAAAAAAAACCCGTAGCCGCAAGCCTTGCGGCCATACCCGAACCCGTTTGGTGGTCATTTCCGCAGCGGACGGGAACCCCCTCGCCAACGCCAGATCCACGCATAGAGCGCCAGGTTGAGCAGGACGACCAGGCCACCGAGGGCATACTGGAATGTCGCGTCGAGTCCCGCCGGATAGATGATCGGCAGCAGGTAGTGGTCGATGAAACCGCCCGCATAACCCGCGTCGCCGGCCGCCAGCCGCAGCCGCTGCTCGAGCGGCGTCAGCGGACAAATGCCGTGGCTGAATTCGATCGCGGCGCCCCATGCGGCGGCCGGCAGGTGCAGCCAGGCCATCCATTTCCAGCGCAGGCAGAACAGGGCGCCGAGCCCGACGAAGAGGATGAAGGCCAGGTGCAGGAGGACGATTAGGTCCGCGGCGATGCGCTCGATCACGCGACGACAGGCTCCGGGTTGGCGACGTCCGGCGGCGGATCAAGCGGCGACGAGCACCGTCGGCTCGATCGCGACCGGGAAATTCACCGAGTTGGCGATGAAGCACATCCGGTGCGCTTCCTCGTGCAGCGCCGCGGCCCGCGCCGCATCGGCTCCCGCCGCCAGCGTCGCCACCGGCCGTAGCACCGCGCCGGAAAAGCGCCCGCCGCCGCCGGCATCCTCAACCATAGTGCCCACGGCGTCGTCGTGGTAGGCCAGCACCACGATCTGCGCCTGGGTACAAAGGTGCAAATACCACAGCATGTGGCAGGACGACAGCGAGGCGACCAGCAGGTCCTCGGGATTCCAGCGCGCCGCATCGCCGCGAAATGCCGGATCCGACGAGCCGGGCAGTTCGGGCTTGCCCGGCGCCGAGATCACGTGCTGGCGCGAATAGGCGCGATAGTCCGCGGTGCCCTGACCGAGGTTGCCGGTCCATTCGGTGCGGGTGGCGTAGGTGTGCTGTTTGTCGTGGGGCATGGGATGACTCCGGATAGCTTGTCGGTATCGGCGCGGTGCCTACGGCCCCGGCGCGTAGCGACCGGCTCAGAACTTCGGGAAGCGGATGCGACTGACCATCAGCGAGCCGGAAACCGCAAACACCAGGACCAGCGGATGCAGCGTGAAGCCGGCGAGCTTGAGTTCGCCGAACCAGAGGGACTCGCGCAATGCGCCCTGCGTCGCGGCGACGAACAGCATGATCACCAGCAACAGCGAGGTCGGAATCGGCGTGCCTTCGAAGTATTTGACCTTGCTGCCACCGTCGGACAGCGCTTCGGCCGTGATGTTGTAGCGCGCCAGGCGCGATACGCCGCAGGCGACAAAATAGACCAGGATGATCCGGTCGTAGAGGCCCTGCATGCCGCAACCGTAGGCGATCGCCGCAGGCGCCACGCCGAAGGAAATCACGTCGGCCAGCGAGTCGAGTTCGCGCCCCATGGTCGAGGTCTCCTGCCGCCAGCGGGCGATCCGGCCATCCAGCACATCGAAGACAACAGCCGCGAGCACCATGCCGCAGGCAAAGTAGATATGCATGACCTCGCCCACCTGCAGGTAGGTCATGACCGAAAACAAAGCGCCCATGCCGCAGACCGCGTTGCCGAGGGTGAACCAGTCGGCAAGATGGAACTCGCGGATCATGGAGAATGGTTTGTTCAGTTTGGGTAGCATCATGACCGACAGGATACGCCACCGCGCCGGAATACTCTGTTGCCGACCGCACCCTGGCGCGCGCCGTCGGACCCCGGCATCACCTTCACTTGGCAGCCTTCACTTCTTGTCCTGCTCCCAGTGAAACTTGTGCATCACACGATGCACTATCGGCGCGAAGAGCAGGCTCGCGGCGACAATGAATACCAGGCCTGCGTAGAGCGCATAGAGGCCGGCAAACACCTTGCCGCCATCCGTCAGCGGCGCATCGACGGGCCCCATGCCACCCATCAGCATGGCCGAGTTCACGAAGGCATCGCGCCATGGGAGTTGTTCGAAGTACATATAACCGGCCATGCCGATCATCAGCGAGAACAACAGGAGTGCGAGCGCCGCCGCGATGTGGAGCAGGACTCGCCGCACGAACAGGTGGCGCGGGAGCGGCGGATGGGCTTTGGGCTCGTACATGAAGGTATCGCTCCGCATGACCTGTGGATCGCGGCGCCGTGTCGCCAGCGCCGACTCCCGGCAGAGGGCTAGAGCCCCGTGCACACCTCGTCGACCGCCTGCACCCGGGCAAACAATCCATTGAGCGCCGCGAGGAAAGCGGCGTGCACGGTCGCGGCGGGCACCGTCGTCCCGCCGAAGGATAGCGCGCGGGTGGCGCAGGCATCGTGCGCCAGCACACACTCGAAGCCGAGGTCGCCGGCGGCACGCACGGTGCTGTCGATGCACATGTGGGTCATCATGCCGGCGACGACCAGGCGCGTGATCTGGTTGTCGCGCAGATGCTGCAGCAGGGGCGTATCGCGAAAGCTGTTGGGGAAGTTCTTGCGGATGATGGTTTCACCCTCGCGCGGCGCCACGGAGGGGTGAATCTCGACGCCGGTGGTTCCCGGCACGAAGAAGCCGGCGCCGGGGCGGGTGGCAATGTGCTGCACATGAATCACCGGCAGCGGCTTGCCGCGGAAGGCCTCGATCAGTTTTCCCGCCCGCGCTGCGGCCTCGACGCTGCCCGCCAGTTCCATGGCGCCCCCGGGAAAGTAGTCGTTCTGGATGTCGATCACCAGCAGTGCTGTGCTCATTGGATACCTCCGATGGATGTTCGATTTATTGCCGGCGCGACCGGAGGCTAGCCGCGCAGCCCCAGCGACGCCTCCAGTTGCCGCACCAGTTCGATCAGCTTCGGGCGCACTTCGCCGAGCAGGAATTCCTTCGACAGGGAAAACGCCGCGCCGCCGCAGTTGATGGCCATCGGCGGCAGGCCGCCGCCGGGACGCAGCGGCACGGCGATGGCATTGACATCCGACTGCCACTCGCCGAAGGAGCTGACGCAGCCGGTCTCGCGGTATTCCTGCAGCGCGCGTTCGATGCCGTCGCGGATCGCCGGCCAGGCCACTTCGTCGAGTTCCTTGACGCGTTCCATGATGTCCTCGCGCTCGCGCTCGGGAATCATCGCCAGGTAGGCGCGCCCCATCGCCGTGGTGGCGATCGGAATGCGCGAGCCGACATCCAGCGACAGGGTCAGCGCCGCCGAACTGCGCGCATTGCCGACATAGATCATCGACAGGCGGTCGCGGCTGCCGAGCGACACCATGGCCTTGGAGAAGTCGGCAAGCTCCTGCATCATCGGCCGCGACAGGTCGCGCACGTCGAGCCGCGCCAGCATCGCGCTGCCCAGCGCCAGGGTCGAGGTACCGAGGCGGTACTTGCCGGTCTCCTCGACGAAGACCAGATAGCCGAGCTTGGTCAGCGTGTAGGTCAGGCGCGACACGGTGGACTTGGGCAGCTTGGCGCGCTTGGCGATGTCCAGGTTGCCGAGCATCTTTTCGCCGGAGCTGAAGCAGGACAGCACGGAAAGCCCGCGTGCCAGCGCGGTGACGAAATGCCGGTCTTCCTTGCCGGCCAGCTTTTCTTCGACCGCCGGCACAGCGGCGGCGGCCTTCTTCTGTTTGATCATGTCAGTCCTCGTTATCAGTTTCGGCACACAGCGTGGCGCGGGCAGCCCGGTATTCGCGCCGCAGACGCTGCACCACTTCGCTTACGGAAAGAATCTCGTCGATCGAGCCGATGCCCTGGCCGACGCCCCAGATGTCGCGCCAGGCCTTGGTCCGGTCGGAACCGAAGCTCATGCTGGTCTTGTCGCGCAAGGGAAGATTGTCGGGGTCCAGGCCCTGGGCCGCGATGCTCGGCCGCAGGTAGTTGCCGTGCACCCCGGTGAAGTAGGGAGTATAGACAACGTCCGCGGCGCTGCTGTCGACAATCATCTGCTTGTAGCCATCGACCGCATTGGCTTCCGGCGTCGCAATGAAGCGCGTGCCCATGTAGGCCAGGTCGGCGCCCATCGCCTGTGCCGCAAGAATCTGCCCGCCGTTCGTGATGGCACCGGACAACGCGATCGGCCCGTCCCAGAAGCGCCGCACTTCCGACACCAGCGCGAAAGGACTCAGCATGCCGGCATGTCCGCCGGCGCCGGCCGCGACCAGGATCAGGCCGTCGACGCCGGCCTCCAGCGCCTTTTGCGCATGACGCACGTTGATCACGTCGTGGAACACGATGCCGCCATAGGCGTGCACTTCCTTGACCACGTCGCCCGGCGCGCGCAGGCTGGTGATGATCATCGGCACCTGGTGTTTGACGCAGAGCGCGATGTCGTGATCGAGGCGGTCGTTGGAGTGATGCACGATCTGGTTCACGGCGAAGGGTGCGACCTTCCTGCCGGGTTCCGCGCGGCGTGCGGCGGCGATCTCGGTCGTCATGGTGGTCAGCCATTCGTCGAGGATTTCCTTGGGCCGCGCGTTGAGCGCCGGGAAGGAACCGACGATGCCGGCCATGCATTGCGCCAGCACCAGTTGCGGCTGGGAAACAATGAACATCGGCGCCCCGATCACCGGCAGTGCGAGATTGTCCTGCAGTATTTTTGGCAAGGCCATGAGTTCTCCTAAATGGATCGGCTCTGCCGCCCGCTGGTCATCAGCCAGGCAGGAATCAGGGCCAGACAGTAGACGAAGGCAATCATGAAAAAACCCTCCTGCATCGGCTGCAGGCCATGCACGGCATCCAGCTGGCGCTCGCGCGCTTCGAGGAACAGCGCCAGCAGCGTGACGCCCAGCGCACCGCCAAGCTGGCGAAAGAAGTTGATAGAGGCCGAGCCGGCCGCCTCCGTGCCATAGGGCAGCAGGCGCAGCGCCCCGGCGTTGAGGCCCGGAATGATCAGGCCGAGTCCGACGCGGCCGATGGCGACCCAAAGCGCCAGCAGCCAGAAGCCGGTGAGCCGGGAAGAAAATCCCATGAGGATGGCCGACACCGAAAAGCAGGCCAATCCCGCCATCGCCACCCGGTTCGGCGGGAAGCGGTCCGCCAGCCGTCCCGAGAGCAGCAGCACGATGGCCAGCACGGCGCCGCCCGGCAGCAGCATCAGGCCGGCCTCGTAGGCCGAGAAGCCGGCGCCGATCTGGGCGAAGATCGGCGCCAGGTAGGTCGAACCGTAAATACCGATGCCATAGGCCAGCGCCACCAGTACCGCCGGCGCGAATCCGGTTTCGCGGAAGATGCGGAAATCCAGCAGGGGATGCAGGGTACGACGCTCCCAGACCACGAAGGCCACAGTTAGTGCGATGCCGAGCGCGAGGCCGGCAGTACCCGGCGCCGGCGCCCGGATCAGTGCCGCCAGGCCGCCGAGCACGGCACACAGGGCAGCCACCACCAGCACGAAGCCGATCGCGTCGAACGGCGGCTTGTGCGCGCCGGGCAGGGGCTTGCCGGCAACGACGAAACGCGGCGCCAGCGCAATCGCCGCCAGGCACAAGGGCACGGTGACCAGAAACACCGCACGCCAGCCGAAGCTGTCGACCAGCAGGCCACCCGCCACCGGCCCG
This sequence comes from Sulfuritalea sp., assembly GCA_022842325.1. Taxonomy (GTDB): domain Bacteria; phylum Pseudomonadota; class Gammaproteobacteria; order Burkholderiales; family Rhodocyclaceae; genus Sulfuritalea. The sequence continues at coordinate 46,810 of JALHPU010000009.1, forward strand.
ACGGCGGGCGACAGCACGATGCCAAGGCCATAAGCGCCCATCGCCCGGCCGCGTTCGTGCACCGGGAAGACGTCGATGATGGCCACCATGGCCAGCGGCTGGATCAGGCCGGCGATGCTGCCCTGCCCGATGCGACACAGCGCCAGCAGTTCGAAGCGATCGGTCAGCGTGGCCAGCACCGAAAACATCACCAGCAGCAGCAGCGCCACGACATAGGTGCGGCGCAGGCCGAAACGCTGCATGGCCCAGGTCGCCAGCAGCATCGAGGCCGTGGTGGCGGCAAGAAATCCGGTGGACAGGATCTGCACCTGGTCGTGGCCGACCTGGAAGACGCGGATGATTTCCGGCAGCGCGACATTGACCACCGTGGCCTCCATGATCGCCGAGACCGTGCCGAGCATCACGGTGACCACCACCCACCAGCGATAGAGCGGGCCGTGGCGGGCAAACATGGCCGCGACTTCCTGCTGCCGGGCTTCGGTTGCGGCGCTCATGCACTACCTTCCTGCCAGCACCGATCCCACGGCCGGCTCTGCATAGCCGGCCGGCTGCGGCAGCACGGAGCAGTGCTCCGCGAAACCCTGCCTTCGCCCCAAGGCAGGGGGTGACGGCGGTTCGCCGCTGCGCGGCTCCATGTGATGGCTGCACCCCCTTGGGGCGGCCCGGCGGGGGCACTCATGGGTTGTATCGGGTGGGTTCCGGATTCAGTATCGTGTTCCGGATAGTGGCACAGCACGGAAAGCAGCGTCAAGCCGCGTTGGCCATCGAAGCGGCGCTTTGAAGGACGGCAAGACGCTCAGTCCGTGCTGATCATTGACTTTTTGGACGGACACGGGAAGAATTCGCATCCTGCCGCATATTACAGAACCACGTTCTGCACTGCAGTCTTTCGACGGCAACCGGCGACGGCCAGCCATCCCCTTATCGGATCAGAGACACCCGCCTATGGACCTGAACTTCAGTCCCGAAGAAAACGCCTTCCGCGAAGAAGTACGCCGCTTCGTCGAACAGAAACTGCCGCCCGAAATCCGCGACAAGGTGATGAACGGCGTGCATCTCGATCGCGATGAGCATGTGCACTGGCAGCGCACCCTGCATGAACGCGGCTGGGGCGGTCCCGGCTGGCCCAGGGAATTCGGCGGGCCAGGCTGGACCCCGACCGAGCAGTACATCTTCGAGGAGGAATGCGCCAAAGGCGGCGCCCCGCGCCTGATCTCCTTCGGCCTCAAGATGATCGCGCCGGTGCTGATGGCCTTCGGCACGCCGCAACAGCAGCAGCGCTACCTGCCGAAGATCATGGCCGCCGAGGAATGGTGGTGCCAGGGCTATTCCGAACCCGGCGCCGGCTCCGACCTCGCCTCGGTCAAGACCCGCGCAGTCCGGGAGGGCGACCACTACGTCGTCAACGGCCAGAAGACCTGGACCACGCTCGGCCAGTACGCCGACTGGATTTTCTGCCTGGTCCGCACCGATCCTGCGGCCAAGAAGCAAAGCGGGATTTCCTTCCTGCTGATCGACATGAAGACGCCGGGCGTCACGGTGCGCCCGATCATCACCCTGGACGGCGCGCACGAAGTCAATGAAGTCTGGCTGGAAGAGGTCAGGGTGCCGGTGGCAAATCTGATCGGCGAGGAAAACAAGGGCTGGACCTACGCCAAGTTCCTGCTCGGCCACGAACGCACCAACATCGCCGGCATCGGCATCGCCAAGCGCGAACTGGCGCGCTTGAAGCGCATCGCCGAGGCCGAGGGGCGGCTGGCCGATGCGCTGTTCGCCGCGCGCGTGGCGCAGGTCGAGATCGACTTGATGGCGCTCGAAATCACCAACCTGCGCGTGCTCTCCGCCGAACGCGCGAAGAAGGCGCCGGGACCGGAAGCCTCTATCCTCAAGATCAAGGGCACCGAGATCCAGCAGGCCATCGCCGAACTGATGATGCAGGCCGTCGGGCCCTACGCCCTGCCCTTCAAACAGACCGACGTCGGCCCCGACTATGCCGCCAACCTCGGCGCCGGCTACTGCAACCTGCGCAAGCTGTCGATCTTCGGCGGCTCCAACGAAATCCAGAAAAACATCATCTCGCAGATGATCATGGGACTGTGAGGCCTACTCGATGAACTTCGACTTCAACGAAGACCAGCGCGCGCTGCAGGACACGGTGCAGCGCTTCGTCGCCCGGGACTACACGTTCGAGAAGCGCCGCGCAATACGGGATGCCGCTCCCGGCTGGAGCCGCGAGGTCTGGCAGGCCCTGGCCGACCTCGGCGTGCTGGCGCTCAACATCGACGAGGACTACGGCGGCCTCGGTTACGGACCGCAAGAAACCGGGCTGGTGATGGCCGCCTTCGGCGCCGGCCTGCTGCTGGAACCCTATCTGGCCGGCGCAGTGATCGCCCCGTCGCTGATTCGCCGTGCCGCCGGCGCCGACTTTCAGGAAGAATGGCTGCCGAATATCGCCACCGGCGAAACCATCGTCGTGCTGGCGCACGCCGATGCGCGCAACGCGCCGGTCAGCGAAATCGGCGGCAACCTCAGCGGCCGCAAGGCGGTGGTCGCCCACGGCGGCTGCGCCGACCTGCTGCTGGTATCGGCACTCACGGCGCAGGGCAGGACGGAACTTTTCGCCGTCACGCCGGGAGCCGAGGGCGTGCACCTGCGCGACTATCCGACGCTCGACGGACAGCACGCCGCGGACGTCATCCTCGACAATGCGCCGGCCACAAGAGTCGGCGCTGGCGACACGGCGGATGCAATCGACTCCGCGCTCGACATCGGACTCGCCGCCCTGTGTGCGGAGGCGGTCGGCATCATGGATGCGACCATTGCCGCCACCACCGAGTACCTCAAGACCCGCCAGCAGTTCGGCCAGCCGATCGGCCGCTTCCAGGCGCTGCAGCACCGCATGGCCGACATGCTGCTGCACCTCGAGCAGGCGCGTTCGATGAGCTATCTTGCCGCCATGCACTGCACCGACGAAGACACCGCCGCACGCCGGCGCACGCTCTCGGCCGCCAAGGTCACCATCGGCCAGGCCTGCCGCTTCATCGCGCAGAATGCCGTGCAGCTGCATGGCGGCATGGGCATGACCGACGAACTGATCCTGAGCCACTGGTTCAAGCGCCTGACCGCGATCGAGATGAGCTTCGGCGACACCGATTTCCATCTGCAACGCTTCGCCAGGAATTTGTCACAGGCGTCCCGCGTCGCATGACGGCGGCGCTGGTCTTCGGCACACTCGAACGCGCCGGCGCCGAAATCGACGCGCGCGCCGCGCGCCTGGCCGGCGGGCTGGCAGGACTCGGCGTGAACGACGGCGACGTCGTCGCGGTGATGCTGAGGAACGACCCGGCCTATGTCGACATCATCCAGGGCTGCCGCATCGCCGGCGCCTATTACTGCCAGATCAACTGGCATTTCAAGCGCGACGAAGCCGGCTTCATCCTCAACGACTGCGGCGCGAAAGTGCTGTTCATCCAGCCCGACCTGCTGGCGGAAATCGCCGCGGCGATTCCCGACGACGTCAGCGTGATCGTGGTCGGCGCCGGCGCCGGCAAGGCCGACCAGTTCGATTCCTGGCTTGCCGCGCAAGCACCCTATGCCGGTGCACCGCGCACGCCGCGCGGCCACATGGCCTACACCTCGGGCACCACCGGCCGGCCCAAGGGCGTGCGGCGCCGGCCACCGACGCCCGAGCAGCAGGCGCTGGCCGCGCAGGTCATGAACGATGCCCTCGGCATCTATCCCGGCGTGCGCACGCTGCTCTCGGCGCCGCTGTATCACAGCGCCCCGAGTTCCTTCGCGCAGTATTCGCTGCTGCTGGGCTCGCTATTCGTGCTCGAAGAGAAGTTCGATGCCGAAGCCACGCTGGCGCTGATCGAACGCCACCGCATCGATACCGTCTACCTGGTGCCGGTGATGTACGTGCGCCTGCTGCGCCTGCCGCCGGACTTACGTTTGCGCTACGACCTGTCCTCGCTCAAGTTCGTTGCCTCGACCGGCTCGCCCTGCGCGCCCGAGGTCAAGAAGGCCATGATCGACTGGCTCGGTCCGGTGATCTACGAGTCCTACGCCTCGAGCGAAACCGGCTACATTACCGTGATGCGCCCGCAGGACGCGGCGCGCAAAGCCGGCAGCGCCGGCAAGGCGCTTGGCCGCGCCGAAATCCGCATCTTCGACGACAACGGCCACGTCCTGCCCACCGGCGAGATCGGCACCATTTACGCCCACCAGCCGGCCTATTCCGACTTCAGCTACCACGGCAACGACGCCGCCCGCCGTGCCGTCGAACGTGACGGACTGGTCAGCGTCGGCGACATGGGCTACCTCGACGCAGACGGCTTTCTCTATGTCTGCGACCGCGCCGCGGACATGGTGATCTCGGGCGGCGTGAACATCTACCCGGCCGAGATCGAGCACGTGCTGATCACCCTGCCCGGCATCATCGACTGCGCCGTGGTCGGCATCCCCGACGAGGAATATGGCGAGTCGCTGGCGGCGCAGGTGATCGCGGAAGCCGGCGCAACCCTTGACGCCGAGACCATCCGCAAGGCATTGGCCGAGCGCATCGCCGGCTACAAGGTGCCGCGCCGCATCGATATCGTGGAGGCCCTGCCGCGCGACGACAACGGCAAGGTGCAGAAGCGCAAGATCCGCGATGCCTACTGGAGCGGCCGTTCGCGCAGAATATGAATCCACATCCCTTCGACACCGCCATCGCGCTGACGCGCGAGCCGCCCGACCGCTGGCTCGGCCGCACCAGCGAAGACTACTGGAACATGGTCAGCCCCTACGGCGGCGTCACCGCCGGCGCCATGATGCAGGCCATGCTCGACCATCCCGAGCGGCGCGGCACGCCGCTGGCGTTCACGCTGAACTTCCTGGCGCCGATCGCGGCCGGCGAGTTCGCCATCGACACCGAACTGGTGCGCGCCAACCGCAACAGCCAGCACTGGTCGATCCGCCTGTCGCAGGCCGGGCGCGTGCTGGCCCAGGCCATCGCCATCTGCGCCCTGCGGCGCGAAACCTGGAGCCTGGTCGAAGCCACAGCGCCGCAAGTGCCGCCGGCCGACGCTTGCGAAGTCGCGCCGCCGCGCAAGGCCACCGGCTTCCTCCAGCGCTACGAATTCCGCATCGTGCGCGGCAAGCCCTTCGCCGTGAATGAGGACAGCCTCTCACACGTCTGGGTGGCCGACAATCCGCCGCGCCCGCTCGACTTCGCCTCGCTGACGGCGTTGTGCGACAGCTTCCTGCCGCGCATCTTCCTGCGCCGGCCGGACTTCGTGCCGATCGGCACGGTCTCGATCAACATCTATTTCCATGCCGGCGAAGCAGCGCTGACCCGCCAGGGCGCCGCACCGCTGCTCGCGGTGGCCCAGGCCCAGGCCTTCAGCGACGGCCACTTCGACCACCACGGCCACGTCTGGAGCACCGACGGCACGCTGCTCGCCACCACCCAGCAACTGGTCTGGTACAAGGAATGACGGCCTACGCTTGCCGCATAGAGCGACATTTGCCGCAGATGCTGGACGCGAAATGCAATTGGTCACCCGCCCCCCTTCCGCTGCGCGGCCCACGGCTGGCTTTGCACAGCCAGCCGGCTGCGGCGGCGCGACGCATGCGTCGCAAATTCCCGCCTCGCCCCCTCGCGGGGGGGTTACTAGTCGGCGCGCTGCGCGCGTTTATTAGGAGAGGCTTCGAACTCGGTTTCACGTTAGCATTTCATCCATTCTCATGAAGGAGTCATCATGACCCAGCAAGCCCGTGCCGTCATTTGCCGCGAAGTCGGCAAACCCGTCGTCGTCGAAACCGTCAGCGTCGACGCGCCGCAGCGCGGCGAGGTGATGATCAAGCTCGCGGCCTGCGGCGTCTGCCACAGCGACCTGTCGGCCACCAACGGCACGTTGCCGCTGCCGCCGCCGGTGGTGCTGGGCCATGAAGGCGCCGGCAGCATCGTCGCGCTCGGCGAAGGCGTCGGCGGCTTCGCCATCGGCGACCACGTCGTCAGTTCCTTCGTCAGCATGTGCGGCAAATGCCGCTATTGCCAGACCGGCCGCCCCCAGTTGTGCGACCAGGCGGCCAAGGCCGGCTTCACGCTGCCCGATGGCACCACGCGCTTCAAGGATGCCGCTGGCCAGCCGCTCAACATTTTCTCCGGTTGCGGCGTGATGGCCGAATACGCCACGCTGCACGTCGACAACGTGGTCAAGATCGACGCCGCGATGCCGCTCGACAAGGCCGCGCTGATCGGCTGCGGCGTGATGACCGGGGTCGGCGCTGCGGTGAACACGGCGAAGGTCGAACCGGGTTCGGCGACGGCGGTGTTCGGCTGCGGCGGCGTCGGCCTCAATGCCATCCAGGGCTGCGCCATCGCCGGCGCGCGGATCATCGTCGCGGTCGATACGTCGGACGCCAAGCTGGAAATGGCGAAGCAGTTCGGCGCGACGCACACGGTGAACCCGAAGAACGAGGAGAACGTGGTCAAGGCGCTGAAAAAGCTGACCGAGGGTGGGGCCGACTACGCCTTCGAATGCGTCGGCTTCGGCGAGGTCGCGGCGCAGGCCTACGGTTGCCTGCGCAAGGGCGGCACCGCGGTGGTGGTGGGCGTTGCCGGCCCCAAGGACACGACCACGATCCGCACCGCGACCCTGACCTTCGAAGAGAAGACGCTGAAGGGCAGCTACTTCGGCTCGGCCCGCCCGCAGCAGGACTTCCCGCGCCTGATCGGCCTGTATCGCAGCGGCCGGCTCAAGCTCGACCAGCTCATCACCCGCACCTATTCCATCGAGGAGGCACCGCAGGCTTTCGCCGACCTCGCCGAGGGCCGCAACGCACGCGGCGTGATATTGTTCTGACCTAAATTTTCATCCACGGAGCGTGCCCTTGAAACATCGCAAACTGCATACCCTGCATCGCCCCGCCAGGCAGCACAACGGCCACCCGCCGCTGGTTTTCGTGCATGGCGGCTATATCCACGGCGGCTGCTGGGATGTGAATTTCATGCGCCATTTCAATGAGCTGGGCTACCACTGCCACGCCGTCGATCTGTCCGGCCATGGCGCCAGCGAGCGCCGCGAGGATCTGCACAGCTACGACCTCGACCATTACGCCGCCGACGTCGCCCAGGTGGTCGCGGCCATGCCGACCCCGCCGGTGCTGATCGGGCATTCGATGGGCGCCGCGGTGGTGCAGCGTTATCTGGAAAAGGGCCAGGCGGCGGCCGTGATCATGATGGCACCGGTTCCGACCACCGGGCTCTCGGCCTGCAGCATCCAGCTGACCCGCAAGCACCCGGACTTCCTGCGCGAAGCGGCCTACGCCGTGCGCGGCAAATACACCGCGAACACCATCCGGGTGATGCGCGAAGTGTATTTTTCGCCCGACGTGACGCCGGAGCAATTCACCGCCTTCAAGCCGCTGGTGCAGGACGAATCGACCACGGCAATTGCCGAAATGATGGCGCTGGCCTGGCGTCCGCCGGTACGCCGGCCGAAAATTCCGGCACTGGTCATGGGCGGCGAGCTCGACCAGGTATTCCCCGCCAACCTGCTGCATTTCACGGCCTCGGGCTGGAACGCGGAAACCTGCGTCATCCCGCGCGCCGGACACATGCTGATGATGGAGCCGCAATGGACCATCGCGGCAGGCAAGATCGACAACTGGCTGGATCGTCGCCTCGGGCTGAAAACCGCCACGGCCTGAACGGATCGCCGCACAGAGGAACATCGCCATGTTCAGCAAAGCCACGCTCGGCTTCCTAAACGAACTCGCCGCCAACAACGATCGCGCCTGGTTTGAGGCCAACAAGCCGCGCTACGAAGAACTGGTGCGGGAACCCGCACTCGAATTCATCGCCGCGATGGCCACCCCGTTGGCGAAATTCGCCCCGCACTTTCGCGCCGAGCCGCGCAAGATGGGCGGCTCGCTGATGCGCGTGTTCCGCGACACGCGCTTCGCGCGCGACAAGAGCCCCTACAAGACCAACATCGGCATCCAGTTGCGCCACGAGCTGGGCAAGGACGTCCATGCGCCGGGGTTCTACCTGCACATCGCGACCGACGAATGCTTCTTCGGCGCCGGCTGCTGGCATCCCGAGGCCGAGGCGCTGGGACATATTCGCGACCTGATCGCGGCGCAGCCGAAACGCTGGCTCGCCGCGCGCGACGACAAAAAGTTTGCCGCGCACTGGGCCCTCGCCGGCGACAGCCTGACGCGACCGCCGCGCGGCTACGCCGCCGACCACCCGGCAATCGACGACCTCAAGCGCAAGGACTTCATCGGCCTCGCCGCGCTGTCCTTTGCCGAGGCCACCGGCCCCGGCCTGGTCAAGCTCGCCAGCGAGCGCTTCGCCGCCGCGGCGCCGCTGATGAAGTTCCTGTGCGAGGCGCAGGGCGTCCAGTACTAGGGCGTGCTGGAAATCCTCTACCGCGATGATTGCCTCGTCGCGATAAACAAACCCGCCGGACTGCTGGTCCATCGCAGCAACATCGATCGTCACGAAACGCGCTTCGCCGTGCAATTGCTGCGCGACCAGATCGGGCAACGTGTGCATCCGCTGCACCGGCTCGACAAGGGCACCTCGGGCGTGCTGCTGTTCGCGCTCGATGCCGAGAGCGCGCGGGAAGTCGGCAGCCAATTCATGCGCGACGAAGTGCGCAAGGAGTATCTCGCCGTCGTGCGCGGCTGGCCGCCTGAAGCCGGCGTGATCGACCATCCGCTGTCGCGCCAGTTCGACGACTACGGCCGCAAGCTGGGCGCCGACAGCCCCGGCGAGGCGCTGCCGGCCGTGACCGAATATCGCCGGCTGGCAACGGTCGAACTGCCCGATGCCGTGGACCGCTATGCGACTTCGCGCTACGCGCTGGTCGAACTCTCGCCGCGGTCCGGCCGCCAGCACCAGTTGCGCCGCCACCTCAAGCACATCGCCCATCCCATCATCGGCGATGCCACCTGGGGCAAGGGCGTGCACAACCGCTACTTCCAGCAGCGCTTCGGCTGCGGCCGCCTGTTGCTGGCCTGCACCGCGCTGGGCTTGCGGCATCCTCAGGACGGGCGCGCGCTGTCGATCGCCGCGGCACCGGGTGAGGATTTTGCGAGCGTCATCCGTGCGCTGGGCTGGAACGATCCCGGCCAGAGGGCCTGATCACCGGCAAGAGTCGGCGCTGGCGGCACGGCGACCGCGGCCGCCGCGACCTGTTACGCGAGCATGGCAACGCCGACGGTAACAAAACCGAGGATCAGATTGGCCAGGACCAGCACGCGTATCGAGTTCATCGCCTTGCCGGCCTGCGGCCAGTCCTGCGCCGCCACTGCGACAAGCATCGGGCGGTAAAAGCGCAGCACGATCACCGCGAAGATCACCGTCATTACGCTGCCGAGGCCGAGCATGGCGTGCCAGTGCGCCGGAATCGCGGCGCCGACCTGGGCGAAGCGGACCAGGCCGCTGCCCCACAACAGCGGCAGCGCGACGCCGACCGCAACGAAGAATCGTCCAAGCACGGCGGCCAGCAGCGGCAGACGCTGCGGCGGCGGCAATTGGGCGGCGGCCACGGGCCGCAGGCAGACATGGGCGAAGAACATGCCGCCCACCCAGACGATCACGGCCAGCAGATGGATCAGGACGATAAAGCGATTCACGATTCGGCTCCGGTTTCCTGCGCCAGGGCGCAAACATTCGATACTGCCGAGAATACGATATTGGCCGCCACTGTGCCGGGCGAATCGAATCAGCCGTCCGCCGGCGATTGCCTATGGGCTGCCGGGCAATGTCAGCTCTGCGCGCAAGCCGCCGGCAGGTGAATCGCCCAGTTGCACCTGCCCGCCATAGAGTCGGGCGAGGTCATCGACGATGGCCAGGCCGAGCCCGGATCCCGGCACCTGCTGGTCGGCACGAACCCCGCGCTGCATCACGGCATCGCGACGCTCGGCGGCGAGTCCGCTGCCGTCGTCGTCGATGGTCACAATCAGGTTCGTACCCTCGCTGCGGGCGTCGAGTTCGACCTTGCGGCTGGCCCACTTGCAGGCATTGTCGAGCAGGTTGCCGAGCATTTCCTGCAGATCCTGCGCTTCGCCGCGAAAACTCAGCGACTCGGGAAATGGCCGGATGGCGATCTCGATTTCCCGTTCCGCATGAATCCGGCGCATGGCTCGCACCAGGCCCTCGACCACGGCTTGCAGCGGGGTTCGGGTGCCGGGGATGCGGCTGGTGGCGGCCGCCTGGGCGCGAGCGAGGTGATAGTCGACCTGCTGCTGCGCAATCGCGACCTGCTCGACGACCAGGCGCGCCAGTTCCGGGTGCGCGGCATCACCGGCATTGGCGGCATTGGCCAGCACGCTGAGCGGCGTCTTCAGCGCATGGGCCAGGTTGCCGGCGTGGGTGCGGGCGCGTTCGACCACGGCGGCATTCTGCGCCAGCACGGTATTGAACTCCTCGATCAGCGGCTCGATTTCGCGCGGGAAGGCGCCTTCGAGCCTTTGCGTGTCGCCGCTGCGTACCTTGCCGAGCGCGGCGCGCAAGCTGCGCAGCGGTGCCAAGCCGACGAAGACCTGCACCAGTGCGGCAATCACCAGGCCGATGCCGAGCGCGCCCAGCGCCAGCCACAGGGTGCCGCTGAAGCGCGCCACGGGTTCCGCCATGAAGCGCTCGTCGGCCGCCGCGATCAGGCGCAGGCGGCGGGGCTTGCCGTCGGGCGCTTCATCGATGCGCAGACTGCGTTCGACCATGCCGAGCATCCTGCCTTCCGGGCCCGGCAGGCGATGGCGGTGAATCTCGCCATCGGCAAGCGTGTCGGGCGGCGCTGCCAGCACATGATCCCAGAGCGAGCGCGAACGCAATTGGCCGGCGGCCACCGGCGTGCCGCCGCTATCGCCGAGAACATCGATCTGCCAGTAATAGCCCGAGTAAGGCCGGCTCAGGCGCGGATCGCTGAGCGGCAGCGCCAGGCTGGGGCGTCCCTGCGGGTCGAGCGCCAGTTGCGCGGTCAGCTGGTCGAGGTGCGTCGTCAGCTCGGCGTAAAACTGGCTTGCCACATGCTGGCGGAACAGGCTGCCCAGGCCCCAGCCGGCCACCAGGATCGACGCCGCGATCCAGAACAGGGTGCCGGCCAGCAGGCGCAGGCGCAGCGAACCGCGCAAGCCCGCCAGGCTCATTGCGGTGCGCCGAGGCGGTAGCCGAGGCCGCGCACGGTCTCGATCATGCCGGCCGGCAGCTTCTTGCGCAGCCGGGCGATGAAGACCTCAACCGTATTCGAATCGCGGTCGAAGTCCTGCGCATAGATGTGCTCGACCAGGTCGCTGCGCGACACCACTTCGCCGCGATGGTGCATCAGGTAGGCCAGCACCCTGTATTCGTGGCTGGTCAGGGTCAAGGTCTGCCCGGCCACCGTGGCGCGGCTGTTGCGGGTATCCAGGGTCAGCGGGCCGCAGGCCATTTCCGCGCTGGCATGGCCGCCGGAGCGGCGAATCAGCGCACGCAGCCGGGCCAGCAGTTCTTCCATGTGGAAGGGCTTGGTCAGGTAGTCGTCGGCGCCGGCGTCGATGCCGGCCACCTTTTCCGCCCAGCCGTCGCGCGCGGTGAGGATCAGCACCGGCATGCCGCGGCCGGCCGTGCGCCACTTGCGCAGTACCGTGATGCCGTCCATCTGCGGCAAGCCCAGGTCGAGGATCACCGCGTCATAGGGTTCGGTCTCGCCCAGGTAATGGCCGTCGACGCCGTTGGCTGCGACATCGACCGCGTAGCCTGCGGCGCCCATGCCTTCCGCCAGTTGCTGGCGCAGGGTCGGTTCGTCTTCGACAATCAGGATGCGCATCAGCGTACTGCTCCGCGTCGGGTCTTGCTGCCGATGATGCTGCCATCGCGCGCATCGACCTTGAGTTTGATCAGGGAGCCGCCGCTTCGCAATATCTTCACCTCGTAAATCCAGCGCTCGACGCCCTTCTCGCGCTCACGCTCGAGTTCGACATCGATGACCTGCCCGGGGTAGTCGCGCTCGACCCGCTCCAGGATGCTGCGCAGCGGCAGCACTTCCCCGGCCTCCAGCGCCTGCCGGGCACGATCGTGATCATCGCCGGCAATGCCGGCGCTGCTGCCGCCGGCAAGCAGCACAGCGAGCAGGGCAACTGTCAGTCTGCGCCAAAGGTGGGTTGCGAATCGATTCGGCATGACAAAAATGATGGTGTATTCCCGGTCCGGTATGCAACTTTATAGCGCCGCCAGGATGAATGCAGGATGAACGGCGGATTCACTTTCCGTTCAGATGCCCCCGCGCATAGTACGCCTCACACCGACCCCGACGAGGAGTACACCATGCATCGAAACCTGAAATCCATCCTGCTTGCCGCCACCCTGGCGCTGACATTTTCCGCCACCGCCAGCGCCGGTCCGCGCGAAGACCAATTGGCGAAGTATGCCAGCGCCGCCAAGGCCGCCAACCCGGCCTTCGCCGGCTTCTCTGCGGAGCGCGGCAAGACCCTGCATACCCAGAGCTTCACCGGCGGCAAGCCCGATACGCCGTCCTGCACCTCGTGCCACGGCAAGGATCCGCGCGCCGCCGGCCGCACCCTGGCGGGCAAGGCGATCGACCCAATGGCGACATCCGCAGCACCGTCGCGCTACACCGATCCGGCGAAGGTCGAAAAGTGGTTCAAGCGCAACTGCAACGAAGTGCTCGGGCGCGAATGCAACGTCCAGGAAAAAGGCGACTGGCTGAGCTACATGCTCGCCCAGTAAGAAATCAACAGACAAGGAAATCACCATGAACCTCACCAGAAACATCCCCTATCGTCCGCTGGCCCTCGGCCTGCTCGTGCTCGGTTTCTCGGCCATCGTGCTCGGCCGCGCCCAGGCCGGCGGCAGCCACTTCTACCCGCCGGTCGCTGACCCGGTGGTCAAGGAAGAGTGCGGCAGCTGCCACCTCGCCTTCGCCCCCGCGATGCTGCCGGCCAGTTCCTGGCAACGCATGATGGGCGAGCTCAAGAATCACTTCGGCGACGACGCCAGCGTCGATGCCGCCGTCGCCAAACGCATCACCGACTATCTGGTCGCCAATGCCGCCGACAGCGCCGGCCGTCGCTACAGCGACAAGCTGCTGCGCGGCGTTTCGCTGGCGAGTGCGCCGCAGCGCATCACCGAACTGCCGAAGTGGGTCAGCGAGCACCGGAAAGTGCCGGACTGGGAATGGAAGCACAAGGATGTCCGCACCAGGGCCAATTGCACCGCCTGCCACGCCGACGCCGAGCGCGGTTCCTACGACGACTGATGCTTCGCATGTTTCGCCCCGCTGCATTAACGCCGGGTGAACAGGCGCTTCAGCAAAGGTTCAGCAGCATCCATACAAAATCGATTCACGGTCCCGACAAGGGCCGTAACTCACGGAGATTTACATCATGAAAATCGCAACAATGATTTCGTCCATCGCCCTTGCCGGTGCTTTCACCGTCGGCGGCGCAATGCTGGCGCCCTCCTTTGCCGGCGAAGACCGCACGACGCAGGCTGGCGGGCGCCAGTGGCTGTCGATCCCGCAGGTCCACGAAAAAATGGAAGCCGCGGGATACCGGCAGATCGAGAAGATCGAGCGTGAACGCGGCGGCTACGAGGCACGCGCCACCGATCGCCAGGGCGAGCGGATCAAGCTCTACATCAACCCGCAGACCGGCGAGATCATCGACCGCGGCTCGCACGGCAAGCGGGCCAAGAATAGCAGCGGCGACAGCCGGCGCAACTCGGCCGACTGCAACGAACGCCGCTGTCGCGACGATCTGCCGCAAAAGCCCGGGCCCATTGTGCCCACCGCGCCCGCGGCCAAGTGATGCGCTGCCCCGGCCTGCGACCTGATCGCCCTGCATTCTCCAATTTTTTTTGCGATTCGCCATGAAAACCCTGCTCGGCAGCCTGCTTGCCCTTGTCGCCCTCGGCTGGGGCTGGGATGCCATCAATACGGTCGCGCCCGCGGCGGCGCATCCGCTGTGGATCGCCCGCCACGAAGCGATGTACCTGAGCGGCCTGCTGTCGATCGCCATGATGTCCGCAGCCATGTTTCTGGCCACCCGCCCGGCATGGCTCGAGGCGCCACTGGGCGGCATGGACCGCATCTATCGCACGCACAAGTGGGCGGGCATCCTCGCGGTTTGCTTCGCCACGCTGCACTGGCTGATCGAGATGTCGGGCGACATCCTGAAATCCACGATCGGCCGCGAAGGTCGCCTGCCGAAGGAAAAATTCGCCGGCTTTCTCGAAATCCTGCGCGACCTGGCCGAAGACATGGGCGAATGGGCCATCTACGCCGTGCTGGCGATGCTGGCGATCACCCTGTGGAAAAAATTTCCCTACCGGACCTGGCGCTTCCTGCACCGCGCCATGCCCGTGCTCTACCTGATGCTGGCCTTCCACGCGGCGCTGCTGGCGCCGCAGGACTACTGGGCGCAACCCATCGGCGCATTGCTCGCGGTGCTGCTGGCGGCCGGCGTGTATGGCGCGAGCCGTTCGCTGCTGGGCGACATCGGCCGCGCACGTGAGGCAAGCGGCACCATCATCGCCATCGAACATCCGGCGGCCGACGTCACCACGGTACGCTGTCACCTGGTGCGCGGCTGGCGTGGACACCAGCCCGGACAGTTTGCCTTCGTGAGCTTCGACGACAGGGAAGGCGCGCACCCCTTCACGATTGCCAGCGCCGACCATGGCGACAGCACCATCAGTTTCCAGATCAAGGCGCTGGGCGACTACACCAGCGGTCTGGCGACACGCCTGCAGACCGGACAAGTGGTGCGCGTCGAGGGTCCCTACGGTCGCTTCGACATCGCCCGCTGCAACCCCCGCGCCCGGCAGATCTGGATTGCCGGCGGCATCGGCGTCACGCCTTTCCTGGCCTGGCTGGAATCCCTGCAGGCCGCACCGGAGCAGGCACCCGCTGCCGAGCTGCATTACTGCACCCGCGACCGGGACACGGATGCCTTCGTGCCACGGCTGGAAGCCCTGTGCGCGGCATTGCCCGGCATACGCCTGCACATCCATGGCGCACGCCAGGGCGCAAACCTGACGGCGGAAGCGCTGGGCGAAGCGAAGCATGCCGAAATCTGGTTCTGCGGTCCCAGCGGGCTGGCCGACGCCCTGCGCCGCGGGCTGCGCACCATGGGCTGGCAGCCGCGTTTCCACCAGGAGGCTTTCGAGATGCGCTAGGGTCTATCATCGGGTATGCGGACCGGCAGCCCCGGTCCGCGAATCGACAGTCCGGGCCGCCCGGCCCGGTCGCCAGCAGTCAGATGCCCTGGAGACACTCCCGTGACCAAGACCCCCGTGGTATCCGCCATCGTCGCAGTCATTGTCGTTGCCCTGGCGTTCGCCCTGAATCCGTCTCCCGAACGCCACCGCGAGGAGATTCAGAAGGCCATCGGCGAGCGCAGTCCCCTCGCCGGCGTGCTCGGCCTGGGTGCGATCACCGCGTTTGTTTCCACCTACCATCCGCTGGGAGTCGCGTCCTACACCACGGTCAATGATCGGGTGGTCTCGGTCGGTGCATTCGGGATGGTCGTCTTCATCCAGCCTTCCGAAAAAAAGTGATCCATGCCAGTCGGCCGCCGCGGCAGCGGCCGGGGTGAGTCGACCTGCAAAGTCACACCCCATCGGCCCCATTGGGGACAGGTATCAATTCAAGCGGTGCACGCCGCGCCTTGCAGGCCGGTTTGCTGGTAGGGCACATCCGCTCCGTGAGCGTGATCATCAGACTACCCGGCGCGACCAGACCGGAGTACGATTATGCTCAATAGTTTCGCTCCACTTTCCGGAATCAGGGGCGCATTTCCTGTAATGTAGTCGGCATGCTTTCGACCATTCCGCCACGCGATCAGGCTTTCGTGCCGTTCGGCGCCGAAATTTGCAAATTGATTGTCGTCGATCCCACGCCGATATCCAGCCGGGATGAGTTGTCTGCTCAGGGGCAAGGATGAAATTTGGCACCCAGGCGAATCCGAGCGAGCCTCCGGCGGCGGCAGAACGCCAGGATGAACTTGGGATCGGTCCCGCCATTCCCGGACCGGCCACGCTCCGACGGTTCAACAGAGCGGCAATCCTCGGATCCGTGGCAGTGGCCTTGCTTGCCGTCGCCGGGCTGCTGGCTTACCTTCCGGGGCTGAGGACTTTCGGCAGCATCCGGCCCCCCGACTACATCCCGATGGCGCCCAGCACGGCGTGGTGCCTGCTGATTCTCGGCGCATCGGTGTTCGGCCATACCCGGGCGCATCTGCAGCGCAGGGGTCGCACGGCTCTGGCCGGGCTGGTTCTGCTTGTGATGTTTTTCGGTTTCCTGGAAGCCGTCCAGCCGTGGCTGGGGATCGAACTGGAAGGCTGGTTCGTCTCCGAGGCAGGGAAGCTCGGCGCAATTCCGATCGGGCGAATGTCGCCGGCAACGGGCGTCGAACTCATGCTGGCGGCGCTCGGAACATTTCTGCTGCTCCTGTCGCCGGGCGCTCCCGATTCCCAGCGCCTTGGACATTCGGCATCGACCCTGGGAGTCCTGACGCTATTGATCGCGGCCACGGTGCTTCTGGCCTATCTGTACGGCGAGCCGCTCATGTACGACGGCACGACGATACCGATGGCGGCAACGACGGCCCTGGCTTTCATGTTTCTCGGTACGGCGCTCGCCGCGGCGACCGGCCCGAACAGCTTCCCGCTGTATCTGGTCGCCGGCAGTTCGACCGCTGCCCGTTTGTCACGAAGGTTTCTTCCGCTTGCCGCGCTGGCGGTGCTGCTCCAGGGCCTTTTGCATGAATTTGTGGAGGCATCTTTCGGCGGTCACGACGTGCTGTTCCTCGCCGCCATCCTCGTCGGCGTGGTCATGGTCACGATGGTCGTGATCGCTCGTGTCGCAAACACGATCGGCAGGCACCTCGATGAATTCAACAACAGGTTGCAGGAAAGCGAAGCGCGCTTCCGCAGCCTGCTCGATCTCTCCTCGGACTGGTATTGGGAACAGGATGAGCAATTTCGCTTCATCAAATTCTCCGGCGGCGAGCGACAGGGAAAATGGGGTCAGGACCAACGCCGCGCGCTTGGCCTGCGTCGCTGGGAACTACCCGAAATAACGCCGGTCGGCGGCAGCTGGAACGAGCACCAGGCGGTGCTCGAGGCGCACCAGCCGTTCCGCCATTTCGAGTACCGACGCGACATGGACGGTGGCAAGTTCAGGTACCTTGCGACCAGCGGCGAACCGATGTTCGATGCCAGCGGCCGCTTCACCGGGTATCGCGGCGTTGCCAGCGACATCACCGGGCGCAAGGAAGCGGAACACAAAATCACGCGCCTGAATCGCGTATACGCGGTGTTGAGCGGCATCAACTCCCTGATCGTGCGCGAGGGCGATCGCGACACGCTGTTCCGCGGGGCGTGCCGCATCGCGGTCGAGGACGGCAGCTTCCTCATGGCCTGGATCGGCCTGGTCGATCGCAGCACCATGGAACTGGTGCCCGTCGCTGCGGCCGGGACCACGCAGGATCCCGCGACGCTGGTCAATCAGCGCTTTTCATTGCTGGAAGAGGCGCCACTGGGAAATACCTTCAGCGCGCGGGCGATCAGGGAGCGGAAGCCCTTCTTTTCCAACGACGTGCAGAACGATCCCGCGGTCGCATTCAAGGCCGAGCATGCGCAGCGCGGATCCCGCTCGGCGGCGATGCTTCCCCTGGTAGTTTCCGGCGAAGCCATCGGCGTGCTCGGGCTGTACGCAGATGAAACCGGCTTCTTCGACGAAGCGGAACTGAAACTGCTGACCGAACTGACCAGCGATATCGCGTTCGCCATCGACCACATCGAAAAGGAGGCGAAGCTCAACTACCTTGCATATTACGATCCGCTGACCGGGCTGGCGAACCGCACCCTGTTTCTCGAGCGGGTAGCGCAATACCTGCGCAGCGCGGCCAACGACGGGCACCAGATGGCGGTGGCCCTGATCGACCTGGAACGCTTCAAGAACATCAACGACAGCCTCGGCCAGCGTGCGGGTGACGCGCTCCTGAAACAGGTAGCGGAATGGATGACGGGGATCACCGGAGACCCCAGCCTGCTGGCCCACGTCGGCGCGGACCACTTCGCCGGCGTATTGCCGCTGGTAAAACCGGGGGGCAATGTGCTGCGGCTGCTCGAGAAAACCATGGCCGTTTTCATGAACCATCCGTTCATCCTCGATGACGGCGTGTTCCGGCTGGCCGCCAAAGTGGGCGTTGCCGTGTTTCCGGAAGACGGCATCGATGCCGATACCCTGTTCAGGAATGCCGAGGCCGCGCTCAAGAGAGCCAAGGCCAGCGGCTCGCGCTACCTGTTCTACACGCAGCAAATGACCGCCGCCGTCGCCAGCAAGCTGACTCTGGAAAACCAGTTGCGCCAGGCGCTCGACAACGAGGAATTCGTACTGCATTACCAGCCCAAGATAAACCTCGCCAGCGGCAAGATCACGGGCGCCGAAGCCCTGATCCGCTGGAACGATCCGCGCACCGGCCTGGTGCCGCCCGGCCATTTCATTCCATGCCTGGAAGAAACCGGACTGATCTACGAGGTCGGACGCTGGGCCCTGCGCCAGGCGGTCGCCGACTACCTGCGCTGGCGCGCGGCGGGGCTGCCGGCGGTGCGCATCGCCGTCAATGTGTCGCCGCTGCAGCTGCGCCATCGCGGCTTCGTCGCCGAAATCGAGCAGGCCATCGGCAGCACCGCGCAGGCGGCCGACGGGCTGGAACTGGAAATCACCGAAAGCTTGATCATGGAAGACGTCAGGCACAACATCGCCAGCCTGCAGGCAATTCGCGACATGGGCGTCAGCATCGCCATCGACGACTTCGGCACCGGCTTCTCCTCGCTCAGCTACCTTGCCAAACTGCCGGTCGACACCCTGAAAATCGACCGCTCCTTCATCATCGACATGACGACGGCGCCGGAAGGGCTGGCGCTGGTGTCCACCATCATCAAGCTGGCCCAGGCAATGCACCTCAAGGTGGTCGCCGAAGGCGTCGAAACCGAGGAACAGCAACGACTACTGCGCCTGCTTGGCTGCGACGAAATGCAGGGCTATCTGTTCAGCAAGCCGGTGCCGAGCGATATCTTCGAAGCCAGATTCATGGCCCCGCAAGCCGTCGGGCAATAAATGGAATTGCGGGCAATCGCCCACCGGTCGCCCCTTTGCCGGTTGATGGATTTGGCGCAGGACGCATGCCAATGTTCCCGAGACCATCGCAACCCGGAAAAAGACTACCCGAGCTTGCTCGACAAGCGGATTAAAATCGGTCGGCTGAAACATGGCATGCATACACCGGACGCAGGTTCTTCAAATGCCTGGCCCACTTGTCACAACTAGGGAGAGCAGCGATGACAATACTTGTAGCCTATGTGCCCCGCCCCGAAGGGAAGGCCGCTCTGGAAAAAGGCATCGAAATTGCCGGTCGGCGCAAGGAACATCTGGTGGTGGTCAACGCCAGCCCGGGCGGCGGCAAGGAAGATCCATCGATGGCCGATGTCCAGGATGTCGAGCGCGTCGAAAAACTGCTGGCCACGTCCGGGATCGACGCCACGTTCAAGCAGTTTGTCCGCGGCAAGGGTCCGGTCGAAGAGATCGAGGAAATGGTCGAATCGCTGCAGGTCACGCTGCTGATCATCGGCCTGCGCAAACGCACCGCCGTAGGAAAACTTTTTCTGGGTAGCGTCGCCCAGGAAATCCTGCTTTCGGTTCCCTGCCCCGTATTGGCAGTGAAGGCCGGATGATTTCCGACGTTTGACCGCCTGTGTTTCATGACGGATGCGGCGATCGGCGTTTCTGGAGTACACCCGTCTGTGTAAATGGTGTCATGCGACGGGTTCGAATTTCGGCTGCCGGCCATGGCCAGCCGCTCGACCGTTGGCTCCATTGCGGCCGTTCAGTTTCCTATCCGCTCGGAAGCGGTCATTGACCAGCAGATACCAAGCTTGTCAGTCCGGCGATCGGCTGTGCAGCGGGCCGACCGTGATGCCTGGTCAAGGCCAACGCTTCGACGCGGCCACCACCGCAAGGCGAGTCGCTTACTGGCGACCTGTACCGCCCGATCCTCGATTTGCAAGGCAATCGTTTAAAGCAATCTTCCCATCCCCGGAAGCGAGGCCGACCAGGACCGCGGAAGGTGAAACGACCCTTATCGCACCGGTCACGGGTGCGGGAATTGCGCACCGACCCACCTCGTTAAGTGCACCGCGTTCCCATGCAATGAGGCGTAGCTGCCTCCGAGTTTCGTCCGGCACCAGCAGGCGCAACTGGCCACCGATGAGCACTGGTGTGGATAGACCAAGTTCGGACGTGCCGTAGAGGTGATTCGAGAAACCTGCAAGTGCCGCGATCTCAACCAGCTTGCTGCCATTTCGCCGGTAGACCTTCAACGTACCGCCGATATGCGGTGTCGTTACCGCCGCAATTTCGACGCGTCCGTCCCCATCAAGATCGGCAACGCCGACTGGGTTCAGCCAGCGATTTGGCGTCCCGATTGCTCGAGACTCAGCGCTTATTTCGAGACGGCCGCCACGTAGTCGAATCAGGACGAGGCGCGAGCCCCTGTCGCGCTGGCTGACGATGGCAAGGACCTCCTTCGGCTCGCCTGTTGCCAAGCTTACGAGACGCGGAGCGAGATCCTCGAATACTTCGTCTTCCGGAAGCTTGAATGAGACGCTACGCCCCCCTTCAGTCGTCGCCGTCAAGCGAGCATATTCGTGCGGCCGACCAAGGGCGAAATGACCGTAGCGTTCAACCGGCGTGGCGTACTGTGCAGCAGCAATGGTTTCGGCTCCGGCATTCGACGCAGAAAACACGAACATCGCGGTAAATGACAGCAATCTGCTGCGTAGCTTCATCACTTTCATCGTTGGAGTTGCGGGTCGTCCAGATTCAGACTTCGCCCGTATATTCACCGCGCGCTGGATAGTCTTTGGAGATCGCAAAGTCGATTGCCCCCAGGAGGTCCTGAAATTGTGGCCGCGCGAAGGGCATGGTTTGGACGGCGCCGTAGTACAGCGTCCCGTCCGGCCTGACGATAAAAACTGCCGGCTCACTGAACAGATCAGGCTCCTCGATGCCAATGGAAGTCTTTCCACGAGATGTACTGATGTACAGTCCCCATTGCCTTGCATTTCGCAAACTTAGGCCGTAGGCGAACTTGACTCCCTTCGCCTGGACCTTCTCGGCCATTTGTTGCCCGCGTTCCTCCGTGTCACTGCTAATGGCTGTGACTTGAACACCTCGCGATGCGAACTCCGCGGCGAGCCGCTCAAGCTCCATCAAATACTTCGCACAAATTGGGCAGTGCAACCCGCGATAGAACACGAGCAGGTCGAAGCGCTCGCCCGGCGACGCTCCGAGTACGAAACGCCCACCAGAGACAAGCGGGACATTGAGTGCGGGGACCGGATAGCGCGGCACCAAGGAATTGATATTCATCGAGTTCTCCGAGTGTGGGGTTGTGGAACGCTTACGTGGGATTGTCACCTTGTGACGCCAGAACCATGGCGCATCATACTGCCAAGAACTCGTGCAGCGCCTTGACGACCGGGCTGATCTGTCGGCGATGACCGAAATCGCTACGTAACATAAGTTCGGGCGAAATCATGATTAAGGCATCGGGAACGGCCGCTTCCCAGCCTTCCGCTCTTGCAGCAAATGTCTGCTGTTCAAACCCGGCAGCTTTCGCTTTGGGCACCGAACTGCCCTCCGTTGTTTTGCAACAGCACAAGCGGATACGGATGTGAACATCGAAAGTCGGCGCTGGCGGGACGGCGGGAACACTGTCATTGCCGATGCGCGTAGCCACCCCGCCGACGGGACAGAACCGGCCACAATGCCGTAGCATGTGCGATCCGGCACTGGTAGTCCATTTCCCACTGACATAATGATTTCGCTATGAGTTTCCATTTCCTGCAAAGCCTGTTCAATCCGCAAAGCATTGCCGTGATCGGCGCCAGTGCGCGTCCGCAACGGATCGGCAATGTGGTGATGCGCAACCTGCTGGCGGGCGGATTCGGCGGCGTCATCATGCCGGTGAATCCGAAGCGGGACTCGGTTGCCGGGGTGCTGACCTACCCGAATGTCGCCGCACTGCCGCGCACGCCGGATCTGGCGATCATCTGCACGCCGGCGGCGACAATTCCCGCGCTGATCGAAGACCTCGGCCGGCGCGGCACGCGTGCCGCCGTGATCATGGCCGGCCATTTGGCGACCACCTTCGACGGCAACGGACAGGCGCTGGGCGGGGTGATTCTTGAGGCGGCGCGGCGCCATGGAGTACGCCTGCTGGGCGGCAGCACGCTCGGCATCGTGGTTCCGAAATCGGGGATCAACGCCACGTTTTCCCAGATGAAAGTGCAAGCCGGAAAGATCGGTTTTGTGTCGCAGTCGGATGCCGTCGGCACCATGGTGCTCGACTGGGCGCTGCCGAAGAAGGTGGGCTTCTCCCATTTCGTGTCACTGGGCGACGCCCTGGATATCGGCTTCGGCGAAGTCCTCGATTTCCTCGCCAGCGATCCGGATACGCAGGCCATCCTGCTCTACATCGAGTCGATTCGCGATCGGCGCAGCTTCATGGCGGCGGCGCGTGCGGCGGCGCGCAACAAGCCGGTGGTGGCGATCAAGGCCGGCCGTGCGCCGCACCAGCGCCTGCCGGGAATCGCCGATCCCCTGTTCCTCGACCGGCCGAACCTGATCAGCAGCGACGATGTCTTCGACGCCGTGCTGCGCCGCGCCGGCATCCTGCGCGTCGAGCACCTCGACGAACTGTTCGGCGCGGTGGAGACCGTGGTGCGCTCGCGGCCGATGACCGGCAGCCGCCTGGTGGCCATCAGCAACGGCGGCGGCGCCGGCATCATGGCCGAGGACAGCCTGTACCTGGGCGGCTACGCGATGCCCGAGCTCGGCGCGCAGACCGTGGCGCGGCTGCGGCGGATCCTGCCGCCGAGCTGGGACGGCCGCAATCCCATCGACATCCGGGTGGACGCCAGCCCCGCACGCTACGCGGCGGTGCTGAAGGCGCTCTGCGAGGAGAGCGCGGCGAACGCGATACTGGTGATGCATACGCCGAATGCGCTGACCAGCAGCCTCGAAATCGCGGAGACGGTGGTCAAGGCGGCGCAGGGCATTTCCTGCAACCTGCTGACCTGCTGGATCGGCGACGAAAGCGTTGCCGCGGAACGCATGCGCTTCGTCGATGCCGGCATCCCGACCTTCTCGACGCCGGGACACGGCGCGCGGGCCTTTCTGCATATCGACAATCATCGCCTCGCCCGCGAGCTGCTGATGCAGGTGCCGCCCTCGATCCCGAGCAGCTTCAGCCCCGATGTCGAAGGTGCTCGCACCGTCGTCCGCGACGCACTGGGCACGGGAAGAACGCAGCTGACCGAGTCGGAATCGAAGGCGATTCTCTCCGCCTACGGAATTTCGGTGGTGCCGACCCACCTGGCGGCGGATCCGCAGCAGGCGGCGCAGGTCGCGCAGAGCATCGGATTACCGGTCGCGGTGACAGTGATTTCACATGACCTGGGGCGCAAGTGGGACATCGACGGCGTGGCCCTCAACCTGGAAACCGCCGAGGCCGTGGAAGCCGCCGCCCGCGGCATGATCGAGCGCGCACGCGTCATGACGCCCGGCGTCACCATCAGCGGCTTCAACGTGCAGGCCATGATGCCGCGCGGCCAGGCCCGGCAGCTGATGATCGGCGTCGTCAGCGATCCGCTGTTCGGTCCGCTGATCGTATTCGGCGAAGGCGGACGTGCGGTGGATATCTACCGCGACATGTCGATCGGGTTGCCGCCGCTGAACATGCCGCTGGCGCACGACCTGATCGGCCGCAGCCGCGTGGCGGCGCTGCTCGAGACCCACCACGGCTACCCGGCGGCGGACCGCGAAGCGATTGCCCTGGTGCTGACCAAGGTCTCGCAGCTGCTGATCGATCTGCCGGAGATCGTCGAACTCGACATCAATCCGCTGTTCGCCGACAGCAAGGGCGTGATTGCGGTCGATGCCCACATCCGCTTGTCCGCGGCGCCGATCAGCCCGCATCGCCTGGCGATCCAGCCCTATCCGCAGGCGCTGGAAGAAACGGCCGCGCTGCGCAACGGCCACCCGGTGCTGTTCCGCCCGATCCGCCCGGAAGACGAGGCCGCACATTACGCATTCCTGTCGCAGATGAGCCAGCAGGATCTGGTCTACCGCTTCTTCCATTACATCAAGGAAATTCCGCGCCGCGACATGGCCCGGCTGACGCAGATCGACTACGACCGCGAAATGGCTTTCATCGCCAGCGTGCAAGGCGAGGACGGTGCGCCGGAAACCCTCGGCGTGGTGCGCGTGGTCGCCTCGCCGGACAACCAAACCGGCGAATTCGCCATCATCATCCGCTCCGACATGAAGGGACAGGGCCTGGGCTCCGGCCTGATGCGGAAAATCATCGGCTATTCGCGTGAGCGCGGCATCCAGATATTCACCGGCGACGTGATGTACGACAACCAGCCGATGTTGGACCTGCTCAAAGGCTTCGGCTTCAGCTTCGGACGCAGCGAAGAAGCCGGCATCGTGCGCTGCACCCTGAATCTGCAGCAGGCGCCGGCCTAGGCGGTTTGCGCCTGCCTAGCGCGACAGTTTCGGATTGGCCTTGCTGTAGCCCCGCCGGCAAAGGCACTTGCCACTCCTGGCAAACTCACCGTCATCGCGCTTGCTGCAACAAAAGTCCGGCGGTACCGCAATCACCAGCGAGACTATCGAATCGCCGACAACATCGCCGTTCAAGGTCCTGGCGATGAATGGCGCCGCCCTGTTGCCGACGTCGATGAAGCAGCTTATGTACTTCCCGTACTTCTCGCTGCAAAAACACTTCACGCTCACCATATCGAGCCGGGCATTGTCCGCGACCACCCTGGCGATGTCATCGGGTGCCTTGATCGAGTTGAAGTAGTTCATCCTGGCTGGAACCTTTTCTCAACGGGGTGGATTCGAAATGAGCAATGCGTATTCATTCCGAATGCGCGGGTCCGATTCTTGACCCTGATTTGCGCATTGTCAATCCTGCCGGCCAGCTGTTTCGAGGCCGGTTTATTGCCTAAGTGCTAGCGCGGCGGGTCGCCCCGGTTTACCTGCACCGGCGGCATTCCGTTAAGCAATCAACATCTTGCGCCGGAGGCACGGCACCAATCCGTCCTGCATATCAAATTTTTCGATGCGCCAGAATCGGGGTCATTTTTCCTATGCGGTTACGGGCAGCCGGGCATAACGCTCGAAGCCGTCGACCGGCAGTGGCCGGCTGAAGAAATAGCCCTGGTAGGCATGGCAGCCGGACCCGGCGAGAAAGTCGCGCTGTGCTTCCGTCTCGACCCCCTCCGCGATCACGGCCAGCCCGAGGCTCTGGGCCAGCGCGACGATGGTTCGCGCAATCGCGGCATCGTTCGGGTCGGTGAGCACGTCGCGCACGAAGGACTGGTCGATCTTCAACTGATCCAGCGGCAGGCGTTTCAGGTAGGACAGCGACGAATAGCCGATACCGAAGTCATCGAGCGCGAAGCCCACACCCTCCGCTTTCAGTGCCGCCATTTTTTCGATGATCTCCTCGACGTTATGCACCAGCAGGCTCTCGGTCAATTCCAGCTTAAGCCGCCGCGGATCGGCGCCGGTCTGCTCGAGCACCGCCAGCACCTGCTTGACGAAGTCGGGCCGGTTGATCTGCTGGGCACTGACATTGACCGCGACCGTGAAATGCGCCAGCTCCGGCTGCTGCGCCCATTTTGCCAGCTGGCTGCAGGCGGTTTCCAGCACCCAGCGGCCGATCGGCAGGATCAGGCCGGTTTCTTCGGCGAGGGGAATGAACTCGGCAGGGGAAACCAGTCCGCGCTCGGGATGCTGCCAGCGCACCAGGGCTTCTGCGCCCGTGACGCGGCCCATGCCGGACACCTGCGCCTGGAAGTAGAGCACGAACTGATTTTCCGCGACGGCCCCGCGCAGGCCTGCCTCGAGCGCTGCGCGCTCCTTGACCACGGATTCCATGGCCGGATCGAAAAAGTGGAATGCATTGCGCCCGGTTTCCTTGGCCCGGTACATGGCCAGATCGGCCTGCTTCATCAAGTCGTCGATGCTGGCGAGCTGTCCCTTGAACAGGGTGACACCAATGCTCGCCGTGCTGTGGAACGACAGATTGGCGAGCTGGTACGGCTGGTTGAGCGTCGCCAGCACTTTCTCGGTCACTGTTTCGATACCCGTGGCGGCTTCCCGCTCGCTGCTGCTCAGGTTTGCCAGCATCATCACGAATTCATCGCCGCCCAGCCGCGCCACGGTATCGCCCTCGCGTACGCATGCGGTCAGGCGCTGCGCCGCCTGCTTCAGCAGCAGGTCGCCCATGTCATGGCCGAACGTGTCGTTGAGGGTCTTGAAGTGATCGAGATCGATGAACAGCAGCGCGCCATGGCTGTCATTGCGCGAACTGGCGGTCATCGCCTGCTTCAGGCGATCCAGCAGCAGCGTGCGGTTGGGGAGGCCCGTCAACTGGTCGAAAAAGGCCAGCTCCTTGATCCTGTCTTCGGCCTGCTTGCGTTCCGTAATGTCGAAATGGGTGCCGATGTAATGGGTCACCGCCCCATCGTCGCCCCGCACCGCCGTGATGGTGAGCCATTTCGGATAGATCACGCCATCCTTGCGCCGGTCCCATACCTCGCCCTGCCATCCGCCGGTGCGCCCGATGGACTCCCACATCTCGCGATAGAACTCCTGGTTGTGGCGGCCCGACTTGAGCAGGCTCGGGGTCTGGCCCACGAGTTCATCCTGCGTGTAGCCGGTGCTCTCGGAGAACGCCCGATTGACCTTCAGGATCACGGCATTGGCGTCGGTGATCACCATGCCTTCCTGCGACTCGAAAGCGGCTGCGGCGATGCGCAGATCGGCTTCGGCCTGCTTGCGGTCGGTGACGTCCCGCGTGACTGCCAGCTGCACCACCTGGCCGTTGTCGAGCAAGGGCACGGCATGGGTTTCCAGCCAGCGGCGCCCGCCCTTGAGGCCAAGCACTTCGAACGTCATCTGCACCGTTTCGCCGGCCAGCACGCGCTGGTGCATGGCATCGAATGCCGCGCGGAATTCGGGGGTAATGACCGAAAGCATCGAGCGCCCCACCACCTGATCCAGCGTGTCGGCCTCGATCATTGCCAGTCCGGCGGGATTCATTTGCCGCAGTTGCCCTGCCGCATCGACTATCTTGATGCATTCCGGCTCGGTCTCGATGATCGCCCGCAGCCGCAGTTCGCTTTCCCTGAGCGCCGCTTCGCGCAGCCCCAAGGTGTCCAGCAGGCGATTGAAGCCGCCGATCAAGTCGCCGATTTCGTCGCGACGGGTAATCCGCAGGGCTTGCGGCGGCAGCCCCGTCCCGGACTGCGCGGCAAGCGCTTGCGCGGCATGCAGCAGCGGCGAAAGTTCGCGCCGCAGCATCCACCACGTCAGGCCGCCCGCCAGCACCGACAGGAACAGCGCGGCGACCAGCATGCCCCGCTGCAGTTCGTTGATCGAGGCAAAGGCCTCCTTCGACGGCAATATCACCGATGCGTACCAGCCGGCGACCGGCACCTGCTTGACCGAGACCAGAACTTCCAGGCCATGCGGATTGACGGCTATCGCGGAGCCCTCGTAGCCCTGCATGAAACGGTCGATCCAGGGGTTGACGCCTTGCGCGGGGAGCACTTCCATGATCCGGGACTTGTCGAAGGCGGCCACGATGGTCCGGGTTTTCGGGGTGATCAGGAAGGCCCCGCCGGTCTTGCCGTAAGTTCGATCCGTAATATGGGTCAGGAAATTGGGCGCGCCCAGATTGATTTCCCCGGCCAAAGCCCCGATCACCTTGCCCTGGCTGTCGCGAACGGGAACCACCATGTCAAAAACCGGCAGTAGCGGCTTTTTGCTCATGACCGGCTGGCCGATGCTGGGCTTTCCCATGGCCAAGGCTTCGACCAGGTAGTCCCGGTCCCGGTAATTGCTGCCGATGCGTTGCGCCGCACGTGGCACTTCGGCAATCGCGGTGCCGTCGGGCCGGATGGCGAGCACGCCGCCGTTGAACAGGATTTCAAAAACCGGCTGCTGTAGCAGATGCGCCTGCAGGGCGGTGCTATTGGCCATCATCGCCGGACTGATGCCTGCGGCAACATTTGCCAGCAGATTCAGCCGCAAGGCCAGTTCCTGGTCGATATCGGCGGCGATCAGGGACACCGTCGCAAACTGCTGCTCGCTCAACTGGCGTTCCAGGCCTTCGCGCAACATCCGGCCGGAGTAGAACACCAGCGACCAGATGCTGACCAGGAAAATCGTCAGGGTGAACAGCGTCACCCTGGTCTTCAGCGAGTTCCAGTGAAATATCGACAAATTCAAGTCCCATGCCCCTGTTGTATGGTCAGGCGATCCCGACCCCGCTTGCCCGATTCTTTCCGCCGTGGTGCCGGCGCCGACTTCTGACCCTGCAAGCCTTAGGCGGTTGACTCCAGCAGGAGTTTCAGGGTACCGCCAATTATGTCGAATTCCTCGATGCGGCAGTTGAGGCCGCTGCCCTCGGCGAAGACCAGCGCCCCGGCCACGGCACCGAGTTGAAACGCATTGCCGCCTTCACGCACACTGATCCGCAGCCGCAACGCGCCGGATGCGGCGTCCGCTGCGGAAACCGGCCATTGCACCGACAAGGCGTCCGCCGCCGCCAGCGGCAGGCGCCGCTCCAGTTCGCGCCGGAGCTTGTCGAAGCGCTCCGCCAGCACGCCAGGCGTTGTCGGGATGACGTCGTGGTCCGCGTGCGCCGACGACTCTCCAGTCCGCACCCGGGCCAGAATCGCCTCGACCAGCGCGGCGATACCCCCGCCGCTCACCGCGCTGACCGGATGAATCGGCGGCGTCTTGCGCCACATGTGCGCGGCAGTCTGCAACGACTGGCTGGCCTGGGCAGCTGCGGCCGTATCGCTCTTGGTCACCACCAGCAGGTCCGCCAGTTCCAGGATGCCGGCCTTGATCGCCTGCAGTTCGTCACCCAGCCCGGGCGGGAAGATCACCAGCAGCGTATCGGCGAGTCGCGCTACATCGATCTCGGACTGGCCGGTGCCCACGGTTTCCACCAGCACCAGATCGTAGCCGGCCGCGTCCATCAATTGCACCATCTGCCGCGCCGCGCCGGTCAGGCCGCCGAGGCTGCCGCGCGTCGCGGTGGAGCGGACGAAGCAACGGTCGTCGGCGGCGCATTCGCCGATGCGGAAGCGGTCCCCCAGCAGTGCGCCGCCGGTCACCGGGCTCGAAGGATCGACGGCCAGCACCGCGACGCGTTGTCCCAGTTGCAGCAAGTGCCGCACCATGACGCCGACCAGGGTGGACTTGCCGGCGCCCGGCGGGCCGGTGATGCCGACCACATGCGCCCGCCCGATCCGCTCCGCGAGGCGGGCGACCAGCACGGCGCCGGCCGCGGAATCGCGCTCGGCCAGCGAAAGCGCCCGCGCCAGCGCGGGTCGTTCCCCGGCCGCGACCCGTAGCGCCAGTTCATCAAGGCTAACTTGCATGGTCGCCAAGACCACCGTTGTGCCATGAAATCGTCACAGGCAAATTGAAGGCCCGCCCCCCCATCCCCCCTCTCGGGGGGCTACTTATCGGCTCGCTTCGCTCGACCATCACCCGTCGCTCCGAACGAGTTGTTTCAGATTAAGACTCATGGATAGCCACCCGTTGCTATTGACACCTTCGATGTACCGCGTATACAGTATCCAGTATTCCATGACGCGAGCGCAACAGCGCAATCGATTCTGCCATGAACAATTCGATCAAGCCCCTCGACCGTCCCGCCGGCCTTGCCGATCGCGTCTATCACCAGTTGCGCGACAACATCGGCAGCCACCAGATCCGCCCCGGCGAACGCCTGCAGGAAGTCAGCCTCGCCGCGCAACTCGGCGTCTCGCGTACGCCCGTGCGCGAAGCCCTGGCCCGGCTCGAGAGCGAAGGCATGATCGTGGTGGAAGGACGGGGCTTCGTGGTGCCCGAACTGACCGATGCCGACATCGAGGAAATCTACCAGTTGCGTTTTCTGCTGGAACCCGCCGCGGCGCGCATCGCCGTCGCCGAAGTCACCGGACCGGCCGACCTCGCCAGCATGGCCTCGGCGATCGACGATGCCGCCGCCGCCGAGAAAAGCGGCGACTTCCGCGCCTTCCTCGACGCCAACAGCCGCTTCCACAATGCCTGGCGTGCGCTGATTCCGAATCGGCGCATGTCCAAGCTGCTCGACCAGTATGTCGGCCATGTGCGCTTTCTGCGCGTGCTGACCCTGGGTGATGCCAGCGCAAGAAAGACGGCGCTGACCGGCATGAAGAACATTCATGCCGCATTCAAGAAGCGCGATGCCGATGCCGCTGCCGCGGCGATGCACAAGCACCTCGAAGCGGCCAAGCACTTTCTCATCACCGCGATTGAAGAAATCGACCAGGAAAAGGAGGCGGAACAGGTCGCCTCCGCCGGCCGCTAGAAAGCCTCGCGGCACCCATTGCAGCCGCGGCGGCAAGACCCCGGCCGGAATCCCCGACACCACGCATGAACGGACATTCGAAATGACCTACAAAGCAGAAATCCCCTACGGCGCCTACTGGAGCACTCCCTTCGCCCGCTGGCAGGGCAGCTTCGCCAACCTGCACAGCATCGAATTCGCCGCCCACGTGGCGAAGCTGGAACTGGCCAAACGCAAGATCGACCCGAAGTGCTTCGACTACGGCGCGCTCGGCTTCTCGGTGCCGCAAAAGTATTCCTTCTACGGCCTGCCCTGGCTCACCGGCATGATCGGCGCCGCCCAGGCCGGCGGCCCCACGATCATGCAGGCCTGCGCCACCGGCGTGCGCACCCTGCTCGCGGCCGCCCAGGAAATCGAGACCGGCATGGCGACCACCGCGCTTGCCATCAATTGCGATCGCACCTCCAACGGCCCTCACCTGTATTACCCGAATCCGCGCGGTCCCGGCGGCACCGGCATGGCGGAAGACTGGGTCATGGACAATTTCGGCTGCGACCCGCTGGGCGGCCACGCCATGCTGCAGACCGCGGAGAACGTCGCCAAGAAACACGGCATCGGCACCGCCGAACAGCACGAGCTGGTGCTGCGCCGCGAGGAACAGTACCGCCAGTCCCTGGAGAACGACTCGGCCTTTTTGCGCCGCTACATGACCCTGCCCTTCGAGGTGCCCGCGCCCAACTTCAAGAAGACCGCCAGCACCATGGCCGGCGACGAAGGCGTATCGCAATCCACCGTCGAAGGGCTGGCAAAGCTGAAGCCGGTGATGGAAGGCGGCAGCGTGACCTTCGGCGGCCAGACGCATCCGGCCGACGGCAACGCGGCGATCATCGTCACCACACGGGAAAAGGCGCGCGAGCTGTCCACCGACAAGAAAATCGCCGTGCGCCTGCATGGCTTCGGCCTGGCCCGCGTGCCGCTGGCCTACATGCCCGAAGCCATGCTGCCGGCCGCGCAGCGCGCGCTGGAGCAGGCCGGCAAGAAGGTCGCCGAGATGAAGGCGATCAAGACCCACAACCCGTTTGCGGTGAATGATCTGTTCTTCGCCAGGCAGACCGGCTGCGACCTGAAATCGATGAACAACTACGGCTGCTCGCTGGTCTGGGGCCATCCGCAGGCGCCGATGGGCACCCGCGCCATTATCGAACTGATCGAGGAGCTGGCCCTGAAGGGCGGCGGCTTCGGCCTGTTCACAGGCTGCGCCGCGGGCGATACCGCGATGTCGGTGGTCCTCGAAGTATGCGATGCCTGATCGCGCGGAACACCCATGAACCTGCCTGACTGGATAGCCAGCAACGCCGGGCTGACACCCGCCAAGCCGGCCATTCGCTTTCCCGGACGCGACGTGTCCTATGCGGCACTCGCGGCCCTGGTCGAACAGCTCGCCGCGGCCCTCGCCGCATCCGGCGTCAAGCGAGGCGGCTGCGTGGCCTACCTCGGCTTCAACAGTCCGGAGATGCTGGCCCTGCTGTTCGCCAGCGCCCGCCTCGGCGCCCTGTTCATGCCGCTCAACTGGCGCCTGGCGGCGCCGGAGCATCGGCAGATGCTGGAAGACTGTCCGCCGGCGCTGCTGTTCGTCGAACCGCAGTATGTGCCCCAGACCGATGCCTTCCGCAGCACGCTGGGCACCACCACGCTGGTCAGCTTCGGCGCGGCCGGTACCGGCTGGATCTCGTGGCCCGAATTCTGCGCCCGCGCCCAGGGGCCGGCGCCGCACGATGCGCAGTCCGGCGCGGACGCCCCGCTGCTGATCTGCTACACCTCGGGCTCGACCGGCAAGCCGAAAGGCGTGCTGCTGACGCAGCGCGCACTCGAATGCAATGCGGCCAACAGCGCCGACATGCACGAACTCACGGCGGACGACGTGATCCTCACCACCCTGCCGCTGTTCCACGTCGGCGGCCTCAACAACCAGACCACGCCGGCGCTGCAGGCCGGCTGCACGGTGGTGCTGCATCCGAAGTTCGACCCCGACGCGACCTTTGACGCCATCGAGCAGGACGGCATCACGCTGACCGTGCTGGTGCCGGCGCAACTCGACATGATGATGGCGCATCGGCGTTGGGCCAGCGCCGACTTCTCCGGCCTGCGCATGATCACCACCGGCTCGACCATCGTGCCGCGCCACGTGATCCATGCCGTGCATGCCAAGGGCGTGCCGCTGGTGCAGGTGTATGGCTCGACCGAAACCTGCCCGATCGCGGTGTACCTCAAGGCGCCGGATGCGCTGCGCAAGGTCGGCTCGACCGGCAAGGTGGCAACCCGTTGCCAGTTGCGCATCGTCGATAGCCAGGGCGCAGAGGTGAAGCCCGGCGCCACCGGCGAAATCGTGGTCAAGGGCGACAACGTCATGGTCGGCTACTGGAAGGCGCCGAAAATCACCGCCGACGTTCTGGTCGATGGCTGGTTCCACACCGGCGACATGGGCCATCAGGACGAAGAAGGCTATCTTTTCGTCGACGGCCGCAGCAAGGAAATGATCATCTCCGGCGGCGAGAACATCTATCCGGCCGAAATCGAGAACCTGCTGATCGAATGCCCCGACATCGCCGAAGCCTCGGTGATCGGCCGGCCCGATGAACGCTGGGGCGAGATCGTAGTCGCCGTGGTGGTGGCCAGGGCCGACCGCCATCTCACCGGCGAGCAGGTGCTGAAGCTGCTGGAGGGCCGCATCGCCCGCTACAAGCATCCCAAGGAAGTCATCGTGGTCGACGCCTTGCCGAGGACCGCCCTGGGCAAGATACGCAAGGAAGACGTACGGCAGATGGTCGCGCGCGCAAGCAGTCCCCAATCAACATAGTCCAGCAATGATGGAGCACACCCTATGGCGCTAAAAATCGGAATCGACGTCGGCGGCACCTTCACCGACTTCGTGGTCACCCGCGACGACGCCGAACCGGCGATCTACAAGACGCTGTCCACCCCGTCGGATCCTTCGATCGCGGTGGTCAACGGCCTCACCGACATCGCCGCCAGCATGAAGCCACCGCTGACGCTGGAAGCCTTCGCGCCGACCATCGACACCATCGTGCACGGCACCACGGTGACCACCAACGCGACGCTGACCGGCACCGGCGCCAAGTGCGCGCTGCTGACCACCGAAGGCGTGAGAGACGCCCTGGAAATGCGCCGCGGCATCCGCGAGGAGCAGTACAACAACCGCTACACCAATGTGAAGCCGCTGGTGCCGCGCTACCTGCGCGCCGGCATCACGGGACGGCTGGATCGCCACGGTGCCGAGACGACGCCGCTCGACCTGGCGCAGATCAAACAGGCGATCGCCCTGTTCAAGCAGGAAAATGTTGCGGCGGTGTCGATCTGCTTCATGAATTCCTTCGCCAATCCTGCCCACGAACAGGCGGCGGCGGAGCTGGTCAGGAAGGAAATGCCCGGCGCCTATCTCTCGGTATCGACCGACCTGCTGCCCTCGATCCGCTTCTACGAACGGGTCAGCACCACGGCACTGAATTCCTATGTCGGCCCCAAGCTCAACCATTACCTCGATCAGCTGGTCGGCCGGCTCAAGGGCATCGGCTTCAAGAACCTGCTCTTGATCATGCAGTCCAATGGCGGCGTCATCACGCCCCAGCTGGCGCGCGAGAAGGCGGCCCTGACGCTGCTCTCCGGCCCCGCCGGCGGCCCCGGCGCCGGACTGTTCTATGTGCGCCTGCATGGCCAGAACAAGTGCATCACCACCGACATGGGCGGCACCAGCTTTGAAGCCTCAGTCGCCGTCGATGCGCCGATGATCAAGAACGACGGCGAGATCGCCCGCCACAAGATCGCCCTGCCGATGCTCGACATCCACACCATCGGCGCCGGCGGCGGCTCGATCGGCTGGCTCGACGAAGGCGGCATGCTGCGCATGGGTCCGCAAAGCGCTGGCGCCGATCCCGGCCCGGCCTGCTACAGCAAGGGCGGCAAACTGCCGGCCACCACCGATGCCAACGTGGTGCTGGGCTACCTCGACCCGGGCTTCTTCGCCGGCGGCAAGATGAAGCTCGATGCCGCCGCGGCGCGCGCCGCGATCGAGGAACACATCGCCAAACCGATGGGCCTGTCGGTCGAGGAAGCCGCGGCCGGCATGTATCGCGTCGCCTGCAACAACATGGCCCAGGGCGTGCGCGAAGTCACCATCAAGCGCGGCTTCGATCCGCGCGAATTCCCCTTCATTCCCGCCGGCGGCGCCGGCCCGATCCATTCCTGCCTGATCTGCAGCGAACTCGAAATCCCGCTGCAGATCGTGCCGCGCGAATCCTCGGTGCTGTGTGCCTTCGGCATGCTGATGAGCGAACTCAAGCACGACTTCGTGCGCACCTTCGTTTCCCGCCTCGAAACCATCGACTGGGCAAAGCTCACGGCGATGATCGACGAGATGTCGGCCGACGGCACCCGCCAGCTGGTCGAGGAGCGCATCAGCGAGGAACGCCGGCGTTACGACGTCAAGTTCGACTGCCGCTACATCAAGCAGTACCACGAGGTGTCCTTCACGGTGCCGCGCGAACTGATCGACGCCCGCGATACCGTCGCCATCGCCGCCGCCTTCAATGCCGAGCACAACCGGCTCTACGGCTATTCGCTGGAAGCGGAGAAGACGCCGATCGAAATCATCAACGTCCGCGTCCAGGCCATCGGCATCACCGACAAGCCGACCTACCGCCAGGAAGCCTGGAGTGGAGTGGACGCGTCAGGCGCCCTGAAAGGCAAGCGCAGCATGTACATCCCCGAGACCAAGACCTTCCGCGAAACCCCGGTCTACGACGGCCACAGGATGCATTACGGCAACCGCGTCACCGGCCCGGCCATGATCGAACAGGAAACCACGGCGATCTTCGTCAGCGATTCCTATGATTGCGCGGTCGATGCGCTGGGTTCTTTCGTCATCTGGCAGAAGGGCCGCGAGGATCTTGCCGCGGCCTGCTTCAAGCAACAACAGGAGGCACTGGCATGAGCACCAAGATCGATCCCATTCTCCTGTCCGTCTATGCGCGGACCTTCAAGTCGATCACCGACGAGATGAGCATTTCGATGGAGCAGACCACGCGCTCGCCGATTCTGTGCGAGGCCAAGGACTACGTCACCGGCCTCTACGACGCCGACGGCAACATGCTGGAGCAGACCGAGAACCTGCCGATTCTGGCCTTCTCGCTGGCGCCGGTATGCAAGTACATCAAGGAATTCTTCGGCGACGAGATCTATCCGGGCGACGTGATCTTTCACAACGACGTGTTCAGTCTGGGTAACCAGAACAACGACGTCGCCGCCTTCAAGCCGGTGTTCTTCGAGGACAAGCTGGTGGCCTGGACGGCGGTCAAGGGCCACCAGGCCGACATCGGCGGCAATGTCGCCGGCGGCTACAACCCGAACGCGGTCGAAGTCTGGCAGGAAGCCCTGCGCATCCCGCCGGTCAAGGTGGTCGAGCGCGGCAAGCTGCGCAAGGACGTGTGGGGCCTGATCTTCGCCAACGTGCGGCTCGACATCGTGCAGCACGACATGAAGGCCGAAATGGGCGCCTGCACTGTTGGTGAGCGCCGCCTGCTGGAACTGCTGAAGAAATATGGCGTCGAGAGCTACGAGAGCCACAAGCAGGCACTGTTCGAGGCCACGCGCAAGATGATGGAAGCCGAGATTGCCAAGATCCCCAACGGCAACTACTCGGGCGAAGGCTACGTGTATTACGACGGACGCTTCGTCGGCTCGAAGTACACCATTCGCGTGGACATCGAGGTCAAGGACAAGAGCATCAAGTTCGACTACTCGCGCACCGACCCGCAGACCAACGGCTTCGTGAACGGCACCTTCACCTCCAGCGCCTCAGCCACCATCCTGACCCTGCTGCAGATGGTGAATCCCGACATCCCGCACAACGAGGGCATGGTGCAGCCGATCGAGATCATCATTCCGAGCGGCACCATACTGAACGCCGCCTACCCGAAGGCCACCACCTTCGGCAACCACCTCTGCCCGCCCAACGCCGACGCCATCCAGCGCGCGCTGGCCCCGGTGATGCCCGATCGCGTCACCGCCGGCTGGAACAACCTGCTGGCCTCGCTGACCACCGGCCTCGACCCGAAGAACAACGAGAAGTACGTGGACATCGGCTTCATGGGCCTCAAGGGAGGTTCCGGCGCCATGCTCGGCACCGACGGCTACGACCACATCGGCATGATCGACGCCTCGGGCGGCGTGCTCGACCAGGACTACGAGATGTTCGAGCAGCAGACGCCGCACACCCTGATCAAGCACGAGTTGCTGACCGACTCGGCCGGCGCCGGACAATGGCGCGGTGGCCTCGGCGTCGAAACCATTTTCAAAATCGGCTCCGACGACACGCAACTGGTGACCTTCGGCGACGGCGATTTCGAACCGGCCTTCGGCCTCTTCGGCGGCGGTGAAGGCGGCCTCAACTTCATCCGTCTGCACTACCCCGACGGTCAGACCGTGGTACCCAAGAACAAGGACCTGATCACCGGCGTGCCGATGGGTACCACCTACCACCAGGTCGCCAGCGGCGGCGGCGGTTACGGCGACCCGAAGAAGCGCGACCGCAAGCTGCTGGCCGAGGAGATTCGCAACGGCGTGATCACGAAGGAAGCGGCGATGCGAGATTACGGGTACAGCGAGTGAATGCTGAGATGAAACACAGTTGTGCTGCTACCTGCGCGCGATCGTGCCGCCAGGGTGCCCTGCCCCGCTCCATGTCCCCCGTCGTTGGCCTTCGGCCAACTCCTCCTCCTTTACTTGCGCGGAACAGGGCACCCTACCGTCACGATCCGGAAACGCCGCGCCGGTTTGCGGTAGCAAGGCAAAGACATTTCTCGCCCGGGGTGTCGGGTGTCCGATTCCCGCAAGTAAAGGAGGGCGTAGGCAGGGTTTCGCGGAGCACTGCTCCGCGCTGCCGAAGCCGGCTTGCCATGCAGGGCAAGCCGTGGGCGGGCCGGCGCTTTTTCGGCCCGGGGGACATGGAGGGAATCGGACACCCGACGCCCCGGGCGCGCACCGACCGTCGCACCGACCGTGTCTGAACAACCATGAATTTCGAACTCACCGAAGACCAGCAACAGATCCGCGATACCTTCGCGAGGTTCTGCGACGAGCGCATCGCGCCGCAGGCGGCCGCACTGGACGAAGCGAAGCAATACCCGCACGCCCTGTTCCAGGAACTGGCCGCGCTCGGCTTCTTCGGCATGCGCTATCCCGAAGAAGTCGGCGGTAGCGGTACGGCGCTGACCGAGTTCGCCCTTGCGCTGCAGGAGATCGCGCGCGGCTCGATGTCGCTGGCCGGCGCCGTGGCCATGCAATCGCTGATGGGCACCAAGTTCCTGCACCTGCTGGGCAACGAAGACATCATCGAGCGCCTGTTCAAGCCGGCGCTGCGCGGCGAGAAGATCGGCGCGATCTGCATGACCGAGCCGAATGCCGGTTCCGACCTCGACTCGATCGCCACCACGGCGAAGAAGGTCGACGGCGGCTACGTCATCAATGGCCAGAAGACCTGGATCACCTCGGCGCCGGTGGCGGATTTCTTCACGGTCTTCGCCAGGGCCGGCGAGGAGAAGAAGCTGACCATCTTCCTCGTCGAGAAGCATTTCAAGGGCATTACCGTCGGCCGCGAAATCCACAAGATGGGCGTCTGGGCGCTGCCGACTTCCGAAGTCGCTTTCGACGAATGCTTCGTCCCCGACAGCCATCGCCTGTCGAAGGAGGAAGGCGACGGCGAAGGCCACCTGCGCAAGACCCTGGGCGAAATCCGCATCATCACCGGCGCCATGGGGCTCGGCGTGGCACGCGCGGCGCTGGCCGAAGCGGTGCGCTACGCCGGCGAACGCAAGCAGTTCGGCAAAGCGATCAACCGCTACCAGGCGATCCAGATGAAGCTGGCCGAGATGGCCACCGAACTCGAAGCCGCCGAGCATCTGGTGTATTACGCCGCCTGGCGGCGCGATGCGGGCAAGCCGTATCACAAGGAAGCGGCGATGGCCAAGCTGTTCGCCACCGAAACCGCGGCCACCGTCTGCGACAAGGCCGCACGGGTGTTCGCCTCCTACGGCTACGCCATGGAATACCCGGTGCAGCGCTATCTGCGCGATGTGCGCTTCACGCTGATCGGCGGCGGCACCAGCGAAATTCTCAAACTCATCATTGCCAAGGAAGTATCGTCATGAGCGCATCACAGCGCAGGATAAAAGTCCTGCTCGGCAAGCCCGGCCTCGACGGCCACGATCAGGGCGCCAAGGTCGTCGCGCGGGCCATGATGGACGCCGGCTTCGAGGTCATTTACACCGGCCTGCGCCAGACCCCGGAGCAGATCGCCCGCATCTCCCTCGAAGAGGACGTCGACGTGATCTCGCTCTCCAGTATGGCCGGTTCGCATATCCCCTTCTGCCGCAAGCTCAAGCCGCTGCTCGAAGCCAATGGCCTGACCGACAAGCTCTGGGTGATCGGCGGCAACCTGCCGGCACAGGACCACGACGCGCTGCGCGAACTGGGCTTCAGGGGCATCTTCCCATCTGGTTCGAAACTCGATGCGATCACCGAGTTCATCCGGAGCAATGTGAAATGAACGCCCCACAGAAACCCGCAATGAAGAAAGTCATCAACGAGTCAGGCATCGAGGTCAAGCCGCTGTACACGGCGGCGGACGTCGAAGCCAGCGGCGGCATGCAGATGGTCGGCGAACCCGGCCAGTATCCCTTCACCCGCGGCATTCACCGCGAGATGTACCGCAAGCAGCCCTGGACCATGCGCCAGTACGCCGGCTTCGGCAATCCGGCGGATACCAACCAGCGCTTCAAGTACCTGATCGCCAACGGCCAGACCGGCCTCAACGTCGCCTTCGACCTGCCGACCCAGATCGGCCTCGACTCCGACGATCCGCTGGCCGAGGGCGAGATCGGCCGCGTCGGCATGTCGATCGACACCCTGCGCGACTTCGAGATTGCCTTCGACGGCATCGACCTGAAGAAAATCACCGTGTCGCTGACCATCAACGGCGCGGCGGCGATCCTGATCGCCATGTACCTGGCGATGGCGGAAAAACGCGGTTACGACATCAAGGAACTGCGCGGTACGGCGCAGAACGACATCCTCAAGGAATTCATCGGTCGCGGCACCTGGATCTTTCCGGTGGAGCCCTCGATCCGCCTGGTCGGCGACACCATCGAGTACTGCGCCACGCACGCGCCGAAGTACACCCCGGTGTCGGTCTGCGGCTACCACATCCGCGAATCCGGGGCGACGCCGGCACAGGAAATCGCCTACGCCTTCTGCATCGCCAAGGCCTATGCCGACGATGCGATCAAGCGCGGCCTGTCGGTGGACGAATTCGCCGGACGGCTCTCTTACAACTTCAACATCTTCGGCAACATCTTCGAGCAGGTGTGCAAGTTCCGCGCCGGTCGCGGCCTGTGGGCCAAGA
Source organism: Sulfuritalea sp. (assembly GCA_022842325.1). Lineage (GTDB taxonomy): Bacteria > Pseudomonadota > Gammaproteobacteria > Burkholderiales > Rhodocyclaceae > Sulfuritalea. The sequence goes on from JALHPU010000009.1 coordinate 86,753, forward strand.
TCATGAAGGAGCAGTACGGCGCCGAGAAGCCCGGCTCGATGTGGCTGCGCATGATCGCCGCCGGCGGCGGCGGCGGCCTGACCTTCGAGCAGCCCGAAGTCAACATCGTGCGCGGCGCCTATTACGCACTGATCTCGGCCCTGTCCGGCACGCAGACCATGGCGCTGTGTTCCTACGACGAGGCCTACACCATTCCTACCGAGTACTCGGCGCGCCTCTCGCTGCGAACCATGCAGCTGCTGATCGAGGAAATGGGCCTGACCGAAACAGTCGATCCGCTGGCGGGATCGTTCTATGTCGAGACCATGACCAACGAAATGCGCAAGAAGATGGAGGAAATCATGGCCGAGGTCGATGCCCAGGGCGGCATCGTCAAGATGGTGGCCGAGGGCACGATCCAGGCCAAGGTCTCGGCCCAGGCCTACGGCATGCAGCGCAAGATCGAATCCGGCGAATTCCCCAAGGTCGGCGTCAACTGCTACAGGAACGAGCAGGAGGAAGACCACCCGGTCGAATTCCACCCCTACAACGAGGACGACGCGCGGGTGCAGATCGAGAGCCTCAGGCGCATCCGCGCCGAACGCGACAACAAGGCGGTGGAAGCCGCGCTGGCCCGTCTGCGCAAGGATGCGGCAGCAGGTACCAACGTCATGCCGGCGCTGGTCGAGGCGGTCAAGGCTTACGCCAGCGTCGGCGAAATGACGAAAGAGCTTGTCAATGTATTCGGGCGCTACCAGGAACCGATCCGCTTCTAAGGATGAACAGCAAATGACCGAACTGAAACATTACTTCGCACCCACCAGCCTCGACCAGGCAGTGGAGTGCCTCAAGGACGGCGACGTGACCATACTCGCCGGGGGCACCGACCTGACCCCGCAAAGCCAGGCCGGCCGGGTCAAGATCAAGCACACGCTGATGAACATCCGGCACATTCCGCAACTGACCGGTATCACGCTGGAAGGCAGGGAAATCCGCATCGGCGCGCTGGCCACGATCACCGAAATCATGGAGCACCCGCTGGTCAAGGAACACCTGCCGGTGCTGGTAGAGGCCTGCGACCATTTCGCCAGCGACCAGATCCGCAATGCCGGCACCATCGGCGGCAACATTTGCAACGCCTCGCCGGCCGGCGACACGCTGATTCCGCTGTTGGTACTCGACGCCTCGGTCGAGTTGGCCTCGATGCCGGAAGCCAAGCTCTACCGCCATACCATGCCGCTATCGACCTTCTTCGTCGGCCCCGGCAAGACGCGCAAGTCGCTCTGCGAACTGGTCACGGGCGTGCGCATTCCGCTGCCGGCGCCCGGCCACGTCGCGCGATTTTTCAAGCTCGGTACGCGTCCGGCGCTCGACATCTCGACGATTTCGATCGGCGTCGCCGGAACGCTCAAGGATGGCGTGCTGTCCAATGCCAGGGTGGCTTTCGGCGCCGTAGCGCCAACGCCGACCCGTGCCGCGCAGACCGAACAGGCGCTGGAAGGTCAGCGCCTCGACGATGCCACGATAGAAAAAATTGCCGCGATCGCCCGCGACGAAGTCAAGCCGATCGACGACGTGCGCGCCACGGCCTGGTACCGCAAGGAAATGATCCACAACATCACCAAAAGGATACTCAGCCATGTCGCTCAAGCATGACATCGAATTCACCCTGAACGGCGTCAAGCGACAGGTCAGCGTAGACGTCACCATGAATGCCCTCGCCATGCTGCGCGACGTGATCGGCCTCACCGGCACCAAGTACGGCTGCGGCGAAGGCGAGTGCGGCGCCTGCACCATCCAGGTCGACGGCGTGTCGTTGAATTCCTGCCTGATGTTCGCCGTCGATTGCCACGGCCGCAACGTCACCACCATCGAAGGCCTGGCCAACGACAGCAAGGCCGACGCCCTGCGCGAATCCTTCGTCGAGCACGGTGCGGTGCAGTGCGGCTTCTGCACTCCCGGCATGATCATGCAGGCCGACCACCTGCTGCACAAGCACGAGCATCCCGACGAGGCCTGCGTCAAGCGCGGCATCGAAGGCAACCTGTGCCGCTGCACCGGCTACAAGAAGATCGTCGACGCCGTGGTCGCCTGCGGCGCGGCGGAATAGAGGAGCACCCCATGAACGTTGCAGAAAAGAAGGCCCGGGTCATCGAGCCCGACTCGCTGATCGGCAAGCGCATCCCGAAGATGGATGCCCCCGAGAAGGCCAGCGGCCGCACGCGCTACATCCACGACATCAACCTGTCGGGCCAGTTGCACGGCAAGATCCTGCGCTCGGAACGCATCCACGCCCTGATCAAGTCGATCGACGTTTCGGCGGCACGCGCGCTGCCCGGCGTGCATGTAGTGATCACTGCGGCCGACATTCCCGACCAGCGCCCGATCGGCGTCGCCAGGGACCACTTCCCGCTCAAGGTCGGCCGGGTGCGCAGCCAGCGCGACGAGATCGCCGCGGTGGCGGCCGAATCGGAGGAAATCGCCGAAGCCGCGCTGAAGCTGATCAAGGTCGTGTACGAGGACCTGCCGGTGATCTCCGATCCCGAGGAAGCCATCAAGCCGGGCGCGGCGCTGATCCACCCCGAGCCGCACGGTGCCGACGGCACCCATCTGCACCTGAAGCAGGGCATGTCGATCGCGCACAAGGGCAAGCCGGACAACATCGCCATGCGCTTCGACTACGTGCACGGCGACGTGGTGCAGGGCGAGGCCGAGTCCGACGTAGTAGTCGAGGACACCTTCAAGCTGCACTACGTCACCCACTGCTGCATGGGCGTCTCCGGCATGATCGCGGAGTTCGACGCCTCGGGAAATCTGCTGATGTACTCGAACACTCAAGTGCCCTTCCTGCACAAGCGCGAGTTCGCCGACTACCTCAACATGGACCCGGCGCGCATCCGCATCATCCAGCCGCCGATCGGCGGCGGCTTCGGCTCCAAGCTCGACATCTACCCCTTCGAGGTGATCTGCCTCTACCTCGCGCGCGCCGCCAAGCGGCCGGTGAAAATGCTGTTCACCCGTGAAGAGGAATTCCTCGCCTCGCCGACGCGCCAGCCGGTACTGCTGACGCTGCGCAGCGGCTGCAAGAAGGACGGCACGCTGACCTTCCGCCAGGTGCATACGCTGCACGACAACGGCGCCTACACGTCCTGGGGCGCGACCACCCCCTTCGTCATGATGCAGACCTTCTCCTCGCTCTACCGCGTGCCGCATTGCGATTACCACACGGCCGCGGTGTACACCAACAACCCCTATGCCGGGTCGTTCCGCGGCTACGGCAACCTGCAGGCAACCTTCGCCATCGAACAGCACATGGACATGCTGGCCGAAAAGATCGGCATGGACCCGCTCGAGTTCCGCCTCAAGAACGCCCAGGACGCGGGCGAAGTCACCGGCCAGGGCATGAGCTTCAAGAGCTGCGGCTTCAAGGACTGCATCACCACGGCGGCAAAACGCAGCGATTACGCGCGCAAGGCCGGGGAGAACGCCGCCAATCGCGGCAAGCCCGGCAACATCAAGCGCGGCATCGGCATGGCCTCGATGCTGCACGTCGGCGGCGGCGCCAAAATCTACCCGTCGGACGGCTGCGGCACCATCCTCAAGATGGACGACTTCGCCAACGTAACGCTGATCACCGGCGCCTCGGAAATCGGCCAGGGATCGGAGACCGTGCTGTCGCAGCTGGTCTGCGAAGAGCTCGGCCTGCCGATTTCGGCCGTGACCGTGGTCAACAACGACACGGCCATCACGCCCTGGGACGTCGGCGTGCATGCCAGCCGCACCACCTTCATCGCCGGCAACTCGGCGATCGGCGCGGCGAAAAAGGCCAAGTCCAAGATCCTCGCCGTGGCGGCGAAGAAGTACGAAGTTGCCGAAGACGAGCTCGACCTGCGCGGCGGCTTCGTGATCCAGGCCGCCAGCGGCGAAGTCGTGGTCGAACTGTCGAAGCTGCTGCGTAACCTGCACTTCCAGGACAAGGCCGAACTGGTGATGACCACCTTCTACTACGAGCCGCCCAGCGTGCATCAGGACAAGGGCTTCAAGGGCGACGTCTCGGCGGCCTATGCCTGGGGCACCCAGGTCGTGGAAGTCGAGGTCGATACCGATACCGGCCAGGTCAGGATGACCAAGGTCACCGGCGCCCACGACGTCGGCCGGGTACTCAATCGGCTCGGCATCGAGGGCCAGATCGAAGGCGGCGTGGTCATGGGCCAGGGCTATGCGCTGACCGAAGACCTGCTGATCCAGAACGGCGTCATGAAGAATCCTAACTTCCGCGACTACAAGCTGGTCACGGCGCCCGAGATTCCAGAAATGGACATCGCCTTCATCGAATCGATGGACGGCGAAGGCCCGCAGGGCGCCAAGGGCGTCGGCGAGGCGCCGTCGATCTGCATCGCCGCGGCCACCGCCAACGCCATCGCCAACGCCACCGGGGTGCGCATGTACGAATTGCCCTTCACCCCGGAAAAGGTCTATCGCGCACTCCACGGCCAGACGCCGAAGCTGTACTGGAAGCCGTGGAAGGCCGAGTGATGTACGCCCGTCAGTTGTCAGAGACAAACGCGGTTCGCCGTGTTGTCAGCGCCGACTCTTCCGCGGCGGAGGTGCCATGAAGCGCCGCACCGTACTCGCAATGGAACAAGCGCTGTCGCTGCCCTACGCGACATTGCGTTTCGCGCAACTGGGCTGGCGCGTGATCCGCATCGAGTCGACGCCGAGCGGCGAAGGCCTGCCCGGCGATCCGAACCGCTACATCGGCGGCAAGGTGGTCGATGACGACCGGCGCAGCTACTTCATCGCGCCCAACGTCGGCAAGCAAGCCATCGCGATCAACCTCAAGGATCCCGAAGGCCAGGCGCTGCTCAAGCGGCTGATCGTGGACCTCGACGTCGATGTGTTCTGCTGCAACACGGTACCCAAGCGCTACAAGCAACTGGGCATCGACTACGAAAGCCTTTCCGCAGTGAAGCCGGACCTGATCTGGGCCGGCATTTCGGCCATGGGGCCCGAATATCCGGATGCGCCCGGCTATGACCCGGTGATCCAGGCGATGGCCGGCTACATGGAGCTGACCGGCCCCGCCGACGGCCCGCCGACGCTATCCGGCGTGCCGTTGATCGACCTCAAGGCCGGCGACGAGGTGTACGCCAGCGTCATGATGGCGCTGCTGGAGCGCGCCGAGACCGGCACGGGCAGCCGCATCGACGTCTCGATGCTGCAGGCGGCGGCCTCCTGGCTGATCACCACCCTGCCCCTGCTCGACTTCGACTGCGACCCTTCCGAAATCACCCGCTGCGGCAACGAGCATCGCAAGTTCATCCCGACCAATGTCTACCCGACCGCCGACGGCTTCATCTACATGGCCATCGGCAGCGACGTGCAATGGCGGCGCCTGACCGAAATCCCCTGGTTCGCGCCGGTGGCCAACGCCGTGCGCGTCACCAACGAAGGCCGCCACCAGGAACGCGAGGCGATCCACCGCGACATGGCAGCGGTCACCCGGCAGCATTCGACGGCGGCGATCGCCGCGGAGTTCGGCAAGGCGACGATTCCCCATGCGCCGATTCACGACATCCCTGCCGTGCGCAAAATGCCGGCTGTCAGCAGTCGGCTGACCACCACGCTGACGCCGGAGGGCAAGACGGTGCGCATGCAGCCCATGGCGGTCGATGTGCCGGGCGTCGCGACCGAATTGAGCTTTCCCGCCAAGTACGGAGCCGACACCATGGCGATACTGCAGGAAGCCGGATACACGGCGGCAGAATGCACGCGCATGAAGGAACAAGGCATCATCGCGGGTTGAACAACCGGATTTTATGTAGCTCGCAGCAAACGATTTCATACAACATCAATCAAGGAGGAGACACCATGCAAATCAAAAAAATCGTACTGGCGCTTTCGGGCCTCGCGCTGGCCGCATCCATGTCGGTGCAGGCGCAAGTGAAGATCGGCGTCATCGCCTCGTCGACCGGCGCGATACCCTTCGTCGGCATCCCGCAGAAGAACGCGGTCACCCTGTTGCCGAACAAGATCGGCGACTTCAGCGTCGAGTACCTGGTCTTCGACGATGCCAGCGATCCGACGCAGAGCGTGCAACTGGCCAAAAAGCTGCTCGGCGAAAGCAAGATCGACGCGCTGATCGGCCCCTCCGGTTCCGGCAACGCCATGGGCGTGCTGGGCTTCATGGCCGAAGGCCAGACGCCGATGCTGGCACCGGTCGGCACCTCCGCCGTGGTGCTGCCGATGGACGACAAGAAGCGCTGGGTGTTCAAGACCCACCCCAACGACGACGTGATCAGCGAAGGCCTGGTCACCGCCATGACCAAGCGCGGCGTCAAGACCGTCGGCTTCATCGGCCGCGGCGATCCCTACGGCGAGAACTGGTACAAGACCTTCGCCCCGATGGCCGAAAAGGCCGGGATCAAGGTCGTCGCCAACGAACGCTACGGCCCCAAGGACACCACCGCACTGGCCCAGGCCCTGAAGATGATCGCCGCCAAGCCCGACGCCATGATGGTGGCCGGGGTCGGCGCCGACGCCGCCATGCCGCACTCGCAGCTCGTTGAGTCCGGCTTCAAGGGACCGATTTTCCAGACCCACGGCGCCGCCTCCGGTGCCTTCCTGCAGATCGGCGCCAAAAAGGTCGAAGGCGCGCTGATCATGGGTCCCTTGCTGGTGGTTCCCGACGAGATTCCGGACAGCGTGACCTCGAAGAGCGTAACGCTCGACCTGATCCACGGCTACGAGAAACATTTCAACTCCAAGCCGCCGATCTTCGCCGCCGGCACCTATGACGCCGGCCTGCTGCTGGGCCGCGCCATCCCGCTCGCCGGCAAGAAGGGCAAGCCGGGCACGCAGGAGTTCCGCAACGCCCTGCGCGATGCGCTGGAGGACACCAAGGAGATGAAGGCTTCGCAAGGCATCATCAACATGTCGGCGAAGGATCATTCCGGCTACGACTTGCGCGGCCAGGTGCTGATCACCGTCAAGGACGGCAAATTCACCCGCGCCAAGGACTGATCCCATCGATCGTGCGCCGGCCGGTGCTGAATCCGGCCGGCGCCTCCAGCGCCCTGGCAGCCACATCATGACTCCCTCCCATCGCATCTCCACCCGCTACAGAATGTGGTGGTGCATCACTGCGCACAACTCCCGACCATCCCGCCACAACGCAGGATGATGAGCGTTGCGATCCCTCACGGATCGCACCTGTGACGGACGGCACGGAGTTTCCCTAAAACTCGCGCCACCAGCACAAAAGGGAATGCGGATGGACCTGGCAAACGTTTCACTCGAAGACAAATACCGGCTCGAACACGGCCGCGTCTTCGTCACCGGCACGCAGGCCCTGGCACGCCTGCCGATGCTGCAGCATGCCCGCGACCGCAAGGCCGGCCTGCATACCGCCGGCTACATTTCCGGCTATCGCGGTTCGCCGCTGGGCGGACTCGACACCGCGCTGCACGCCGCGGAGCCCTTCCTCAAGCAGCACGACATCAGCTTTCAGCCCGGCCTCAACGAGGACATCGCGGCCACCGCGATCTGGGGCACCCAGCAGCTGCACCTGTTCCCCGAGCCGAAATTCGATGGCATTTTTTCGATGTGGTACGGCAAGGGTCCGGGCGTCGACCGTTGCGGCGACGTCTTCAAGCACGCCAACCACGCCGGCAGCGCGAAGCACGGCGGCGTGCTGCTGATCGCCGGCGACGACCCGTCGGCACGCTCCTCGGCCGTCGCGCACCAGAGCGAGCACATGTTCTCTGCCTGCGCGATTCCGGTGCTGGCGCCGGCCGACCTGCAGGAATACCTCGACTTCGGCCTGCACGGCTGGGCCATGTCGCGCTATTCCGGTTGCTGGGTGGCGATGAAGCTGACCTCGGACACGGCAGAAAGCTCGGCCACGGTCGAGATCGACCCCGATCGCGTGCGCATCGTGATTCCCGACGATTTCCGCTTGCCGCCGGACGGCGTGAACCTGCGCTGGCCCGATTCGGCGTTGGCGCAGGAACACCGCCTGCAGGAATTCAAGGTGTATGCCGCGCTCGCCTACGCGCGCGCCAACGGACTCAACCGGATCATCTTTGACAGTCCGCGGCCGCGCCTGGGCATCATCGCCTGCGGCAAGGCCTACCTCGACGTGCGCCAGGCGCTCGACGACCTCGGCATCGACGAGGCCTACGCCGCCGAAATCGGCCTGCGCCTGTTCAAGGTCGGCATGCCCTGGCCACTGGAAGCCGATTCGGTGCGCCGCTTCGCCGAGGGCCTGGAAGAAATCCTGGTAGTCGAAGAGAAACGCCAGGTCATCGAATACCAGCTCAAGGAAATGCTCTACAACTGGCGCGAAGACGTGCGCCCGCGCGTCGTCGGCAAGTACGACGAAACCGGCGAGTGGCCGGTACCGGCGCATCGCTGGCTGCTGGCGCCGACCGCCGAGCTGACGCCGGCCCTGGTTGCGCGCGCGATTGCCGCGCGCATTGGCCGCTTCCATGTCTCGCCACGCATCACCGACTATCTGGCCTTCCTCGACGAGAAGGCGCGGGCCATGGCCAGGCCCAAAGTCGTCATGATGCGCACGCCCTACTACTGCCCGGGTTGCCCGCACAACCAGTCGACCAAGGTGCCCGAGGGCAGCTGCGCACTGGGCGGCGTCGGCTGCCACCTGATGGCGGTCATGATGGACCGCAACACCATCACCATTTCCCAGATGGGCGGCGAAGGCGCGGCCTGGCTCGGCGTTTCCGGCCACAGCGGCACGCAGCACATCTTCGCCAACATGGGCGACGGCACCTATTTCCATTCCGGCCTGCTGGCGATCCGCGCCGCCGTCGCGGCAAATCAGATGAGCCATCCCCCCGCCCCCCTTCCCACGGAAGGGGGTGACGGCAGTTCGCTTCGCTCCAATAAAAATGGCAGCCCCGCCTTGGGGCGGCCCGGCGGCGGGGTCAACATCACCTTCAAGCTGCTATTCAACGACGCCGTGGCCATGACCGGCGGCCAGCCGCTGGACGGCACGCTGACGGTGCCCCAGCTCACGCGCCAGCTCGCCGCCGAAGATGTCCAACGCATCATCGTGATGTCCGACCAGCCGGAGAAATACGCCAAGGATGCCGGCTTCGCCCCCGGCGTCGAGATCCGCCACCGCGCAGAACTCGACCGCACCCAGCGTGAGCTGCGCGAGACGCCCGGCGTCACGGCCCTGATCTACGACCAGACCTGCGCCGCGGAAAAACGCCGCCGGCGCAAGCGCGGCCGCTTCCCCGATCCTGCGGTGCGGATTTTCATCAACGAAATGGTCTGCGAGGGCTGCGGCGACTGCAGCGTCAAGTCGAACTGCCTCGCCGTGGTTCCGGTCGACACCGAATTCGGGCGCAAGCGGGCGATCGACCAGCATGCCTGCAACAAGGATTACTCCTGCCTCGACGGCTTCTGCCCGAGCATCGTCACGGTGCATGGCGGCAAAGTCCGGCGCGGCAGCGCCGTCGAGTCGGCCGCTGTTGTCGAGCTGCCGGAACCCGATCACCCGAACCTGGCCGAACCTTACGGCATCCTCGTCGCCGGCGTCGGCGGCACCGGCGTGGTCACCATCGGCGCCCTGCTCGGCATGGCGGCGCACCTCGAAGGCAAAGGCGTCACCGTGCTCGACATGACCGGGCTGGCGCAAAAAGGCGGCGCCGTGATGTCGCATGTGCGCATTGCCGCTCGGCAGGACGAGCTGCATTCAGTGCGCATCGCCACCGGCGAAGCGATGCTGCTGCTCGGCTGCGACATCGTGGTCGCGGTCAGCGACGATGTCCTGTCCAAGACCACGGCCGGCGCGACGCGGGCAGTGGTCAACACAGCGCAGACCATCACCGCCGACTTCATCCGCCATCCCGACCAGGCCTTTCCGGAAGGGCCGATGCAGCAGGCCATCGTCGACGCCGTCGGCGCCGAGGCGGCGAGCTTCATCGCCGCCAGCCACCTGGCGACGCGGCTGATGGGAAATTCGCTGGCGACCAACATCTTCCTGCTCGGCTATGCCTTCCAGCGCGGCCTGATTCCGCTGTCCGCCGCCGCCCTGCTGCGCGCCATCGACCTCAACGGCTCAGGGGCCGCGGAAAACCGCCAGGCGTTTGCCTGGGGCCGGCGCACCGCGCTCGACAGCGCCGCTGTCGAGGCCCTGGCCGGCGGCGAACCGCAAGCGGCGGCAACCCGCAGGCTTTCGGTCAGTCTCGACGAAACCATCGAGCGCCGCCGCGACTGGCTGAGCGCCTACCAGGACGCGGCCTACGCCAGGCGCTACGTCGATCTGGTGTCACAGGTTCGGCAACACGAGGCAAGAGTCGGCGCCGGTAACACGGCGTTTTCGGACGCCGTGGCGCGCAACTACTTTAAGCTGCTGGCCTACAAGGACGAATACGAGGTCGCGCGGCTGTTCGTCGACCCGGCCTTCCGCAGCACGCTGGAGCAGAACTTCGAAGGTGACTACCGGCTCAACTTCCACGTCACCCTGCCCTGGAGCCGCGGCGAGCGCCCCGGTGAAGAGCCGAAAAAAATCCGCTTCGGCCCCTGGCTGCTGCCGGCCATGCAGGTCCTGGCGCGGCTCAAGTTCCTGCGCGGCACGGCCTTCGATCCCTTCGGCTGGATGGCCGAGCGCCGCCAGGAGCGACAACTCATCGCCGACTACGAGGCGACCATCGAAAGCCTCCTGCCAAATCTCGACCGCCAGCGGCTGGCCACGGCGATCGAAATCGCCGCGCTGCCCGACCTCATCCGCGGCTACGGGCCGGTGAAGCAGCGGGCTATCGCGCAATTCAGGGCACGCCACGCGGAACTGCTGGCGCGCCTCGGCAAGGAAAACACGGATCACGTAAAAGTGGCCTGAGCCACCGCTGCAGACACCGGGCCAACGCAGCCCGACACAGGAGGAGACAGATATGGATGCAAGGACCGGAGATCATCGCGTTCTGCTCGGCAACGAAGCGATTTCACGCGGGCTGGTGGAGGCAGGCTGCCAGTTCATGACCGCCTACCCGGGCACGCCGAGTTCGGAAATATTGCCGGCCGTGATCGAGTTCGGCCGCGAACTCGGCTTCAAGGTTTACGCCGAATGGTCGACCAACGAAAAGGTCGCGCTGGAGACGGCACTGGCTGCCGCGTATTCCGGCAAGCGCGCCGCCGTGGCGATGAAACAGGTGGGGCTCAACGTCGCCGCCGATCCGGCGCTGTCGGCGGCCTACATCGGGGTGGTCGGCGGCCTGCTGCTGATCGTCGCCGACGATCCCGGCCTGCATTCCTCGCAGACCGAACAGGACTCGCGCCTGTTCGCCCTGTTCGCCAAGATTCCGGCGCTCGACCCTTCCAGCCCGCAGGAAGCCAGGGACATGGTGGCACTGGGCTTCGCCCTGTCCGAGCGCCACCAGCTGCCGGTGATGCTGCGGCCGACGGTGCGCATCTGCCACTCCGAACAATCGATCGAATGCATGATGCCGGACGCCCCGTCGCGCGTCGCCGCGTTCGAAAAGAACCCGCGGCGCTGGGCTGCGACGCCGCGCGCCCGCGCGCTGCAACACCAGCAGCTGAACCAGAAGCTGGCCGCGATCGAACAGGAATTCGAGAGCTTTCCCGGCAACCATGCCTTCTTTCCGCCGGGCCTGGCGCCGCGCGCGCCGCTGGGCATCGTCGCCGCCGGCGTCAGCTACGCCTATCTCAACGACGTGCTGGAAGCCCTCGGCCTCGCCGCGCAACTGCCGATCCTCAAGATCGCCACGGCCTATCCGCTGCCGCGCAAGCTGGTCGCCGATTTCGCCAGCCGCTGCGAGCGCCTGCTCGTGTTCGAGGAAACCGACGCCGCGATCGAAATGCAGATCCGCCTGGCGATCCCGGTCTGGGGCCGGCTCACCGGCCACGTACCCTCGCACGGCGAGCTGACGCCCGGCGTGATCGAGAAACTCGTCGTCGCCGCCGCGCGCGAAGCCGGCCTCGCGGCCACCGAGCGCGCCGCCAACCGCCTGCAGGCGCTGGTGACCGGCATGGAGCTGCCGATCCGCCGCCCCACCTTCTGCCCCGGCTGCGGCCACCGTTCGGTTTTCTACGCGCTGCGGCGCGCCTTCCCCGAAGCCATCTTTCCCGGCGACATCGGCTGCTATACGCTGGGCCTTAATCAGGGCTCGGTCGATACCGTGCATGACATGGGCGCCTCGATTTCGATGGCCTCGGGCTTCTACCACGCCCATGCGCAGGACGGCAATACGCCGCCGATCTTCGCCACCATCGGCGACGGCACCTTCTTCCATTCCGGCGCCGCCGGGCTCGAAAGCGCGGTGTACAACGGCGCCCGCTTCGTCCTGCTGGTGCTCGACAACGGCACCACCGGCATGACCGGCATGCAGCCGACGCCGGAGTTCGGCGAGACCGCCGACGGCCATGCCGGCGGCATCGTGCACCTGGAAACCCTGATCCGCGGCTGTGGCGTCGGCTACCTGGAGCATGCCGATCCGGGCGACCTGGCCGCCTTCCAGCGCGTGCTGCTCGACGCCCTCGACCACAGCCGCAAACCCGACGGCGGCATTGCCGTGGTGCTGGCCCGCTATGCCTGCGTCACGCAGATGAAGGGCCTCGGCCCGAACAAGCTGCCGCTGCCGGTCGACGTGCATCACGGCGCCCGGCCGCTCGACACGTCGCTGCTGCCGCGCCACCGCGACCGCCTCTCGCCCTGCGCCGAGGCCTGCCCGGCCGGCAACGACATCGAACGCCTGATGACTCTCGCCGCCACCGACAACTGGCAGGAAGCGGCGCGCCTGCTTTACGCCGAACATCCCTTTCCATCCACGCTCGGCCGCGTCTGCCCCCATCCCTGCGAGAGCAAGTGCAACCGCGACGCCCATGACGGCGCCCTGTCGATCAACGCCATCGAACGCATGGCCGGCGATCGCGGCCACTCCGCCGCCGCCTTCGTCACCCGCGGCCCGGCCACCGGCAAGAGCATCGCCGTGGTCGGCGGCGGCCCCTCCGGACTGACGGCGGCCTACCACCTGGCGCGGCGCGGCCATGAGGTAGAGATCATCGAAGCCCGGTCCGAGATCGGCGGCATGCTGCGCTGGGCCATCACCGAATACCGGTTGCCGAGCCAGGTGCTGGCGCGCGAACTGGAAGTCTTTGCCGCGCTGGGCGTAAAGATCCGCACCGGCGTGCGCCTGGGCCGGGACATGGCCTGGTCCGAGCTCGACCGCTTCGATGCCGTCTACCTCGCCACCGGCGCCTGGCGGCAGCGCCGGCTGAACCTTCCCGGCGAGGACCTGCCCGACGTCCTCAGCGGACTGGATTTCCTCAGCATGGCGCGCGCCGGCGAGGCCCCGCCGCTGGGCCGGCACGTCGTGATAGTCGGCGGTGGCAACACGGCGATCGACGCCGCCCGCACCGCGCGGCGCAAGGGCGCCAGCGTGGTGGATGTGTATTACGACGTGCTGCTGGCGATACCCGGGGAAGTCGCCGCCGCGCGCGCCGAAGGCATCGTGTTTCATCATGCCGTGGTACCGGCGGCATTCGAGGCCAGGCAAAACGGCGGCCTCAGGCTGCTGCTGCGCGACCTGGCCGTGCCCAGGCCGGAGTCAATCGATGCCGCTGCCATCTTCCATACCGCCACCACCGTGGCCGACAGCGTGCTGGTCTGCATCGGCGGCGACGCCGACCTGTCCTACCTTGCCCAGCCCGAGCTTCGCGAAAATGGCCGTCTCGCCGTCGACGCCTGGGGTCGTACCCGCCAAGCCCGGGTCTTCGCCGGCGGCGATGCCTCCAGCGTCGGTGCCGGCACCGTGACCGGTGCCATCAATGCCGGCAAGCGCGCCGCGCTGGCGATCGACGAGTTCCTCGGCGGCAGGCCAATCGACGCTCCGGCGCTGCAACTCGGCAGCGGTCCGGGCATCGCCGCCAGTATCGCCTGGTCAACTGCCGCCTCGCCGCGCAGCTTGCAGCAACAGATCGCAGCGGGACCGCAGGACATCCGCCTGCCGTTCTTCCGCAAGACGCCGCGCGCCGAGGCGCGGCACCGCGCCCCCGACGATTCGATCTGGAACTTCGACGAAGTCAATTTCGGCCTCGGCTCGGCCGAGGCGGCCAGCGAGGCACGGGAGCGCTGCTTCCACTGCGGCGTGTGCACGCATTGCGACATCTGCGTCCATGTCTGTCCGAGCGCGGCCATCACCCAGGTCGACGGCACCTACCGCATCGATGCCGGCAAATGCACCGGCTGCCGCATCTGTGCGGCGGAATGCCCGCGCGGCGCCATCGCCATGCCGCAAACCGGCGTCTGCATCGCCTGCGGTTACTGCACCACGATGTTCGAATGCCCGTCGCTGAAGAAGGGGCCCGACGGCACGGTGGCCATCGATCGCCGCACCTGCATCGATTGCGGCATGTGCGTCCAGGTCTGTGCCCAGGGTGCGATCCGGCCGAGACAAACGCTCATGACTTCGGTAAGCGACCCCGCATTATGAAATCTCGCACCTTCGGTGGGGCCCGAGCTGGCAAATGGGCCCGCCCCTCCCATCCTCCCCTCACGGGGAGGCTTCTGATCGGCTCGCTGCGCTCGAACCTGACACAGCGCGTTTGGCGATGTACTTCACTTTAATCCAGCCAGAGGAGGTATGCGCATGAAATGCCAGACAGTCATCGCCGGCATCGGCGGACAGGGCGTGCTGTTCGCCGCCAAGGTGCTCACCGAGGCCGCGCGCCGCAGGAAATTGCAGGTACTTGGCTCGCAAACCTTCGGCATGGCCCAGCGCGGCGGCTCGGTCATGACCCATCTCAAAATCGGCCCGTTCCAGAGCCCCCTGGTCTGCGAAGGCGACGCCGACCTGCTGCTGGCGCTCGACAGCGTCGAGGCGCATCGCACCCTGCCCTACCTCCACGCCCGGCGCAACGGCCATGCCGCGCTCTGCGTGGTCAATGCGCCGCACGCACAGGCCTTTCCCGACCCGCGCCTGGCCGGACTGATTGAGGAAATGGGCATCGTCGTGCATGCCTGCAACGCCGACGACGTAGCGCTGGACATGCAGCAGCCGCTGGTGGCCAACCTGGTGCTGCTCGGTTACGGCGCGAGCCGACCGGACTTTCCGTTCACCTACGAGGAACTGCGGGAATCCACCGCGGCCCTGAGCGCTGCCGCCCACCGTGCCATGAACCTCGAGGCACTGGAGCGGGGGCGCGCGCTCTGAAGCTGGTGTCGCCGTAACACTTGACGGTAATATCGGAAAGGGCAGCACAGTATTCGCATCAATGACCAGTGGCGCATCTGCTTCCGCTGGACCAATGCGGGACCGGATGCTGTCGAGATCGTGGATTACCGCTAGCGAGGCCGAACATGGGACGACGTGACTTTTCCCCCATCCACCCGGGAGAATTTCTCCTGCATGACTTCATGGAGCCGATGGGGATTTCGCAATACCGGGTAGCCAAGGAAATCAGCGTGCCGCCGCGCCGCATCAACCAGATCGTGCACGGCGAGCGGGCAATCAGCGCCGACACGGCCCTGCGACTGTCGCGCTATTTCGGCCTGTCCGATCAATACTGGCTCAACCTGTAATCGCTGTATGACCTGCAGGTGGCGAAAGAGCAGTTGCAGGAAACACTCGACGCCATCGAACCGCTCGCCGCTTGAAAGAGACAAGACTGCCGTCGCTGTTTACATCGGCGTATCGCCGGTCGCGCCATGGCCGTGAGCACTCAAGCATCCTGCTTCGCAAAGGCAATGGCGTGATCAGCCACGCGGCCGCAAGCCTGTCCAGATTCCTGCCGCGGAATGAGGGAACGAATCAGCGCGAATTTTTCTTGCTGTCGTCCTTCGGAGTGAAGAACATGCCGAGGCCGAGGGCGATCAGGATCAGCGGCCACCATGTACGCAAGAGCTGGATAAAGTTCACGTCAAGGAGGCCGAGGTTGACTGCCAGTGCAACGCTGCCAACCAGTACCAGTACCAGCGCGCCAAAATTTCCCTTCATGGTTTCTCTCCCGACGGTCAGGGTTTCAAGCTAGCATGAATTGCCGTGTCCGGCATTGTCCCGCTTTAGCGGAGTGGTGGCCGTGCCGGAACGGAATACCTCGCGATTGTCTCGCTGCTGCGGCATGGCGCTGGCAGGAACATGCCGCATAATTCCAGCCGTCTCTTTCTTCGCCGACCAAACCTTGACCTTGACACCCCTCTGGGCCAGCGCCTTCCGGCCCTTCTATCTGCTCGGCGCGCTGTATGCGCCGCTGCTGGTCGCCGCCTGGCTGGGTGCGCAGCTCGGGTTCTGGCAGCTGCCGGACGATGCCGTTCCGCTCAAGCTGCAGCACGGCCATGAGTTCATCTTCGGCTTCGCCGCGGCGATCATCACCGGCATCGTGCTCACCGCGCTGCCGAGTTGGGCCGCCACCGAGGAGATTCACGGCGGCCGCCTGATGCTGCTGGTTGCGCTGTGGCTGGCCGGGCGCATCGCGTTCTGGGCCGCGCCCTGGCTGCCGCCGCCGCTGCCGGCGCTGATCGACTGCCTGTTGTTCCCCGTCGTCTTCGGCATGCTCGCGCCGCAGTTGCTGCGCGCGCAGAACCGCCTCTACCTGCTGCTGCTGCCGATCCTGGCCGCGCTGTTCGCCGCCAATCTGCTCTATCACCAGGGCCTGGCGTCCGCGGACCCTGCCCGGGCGGCGCTGGCGCTGCGCCTCGCCATCCACGCCATCATCGTGCTCTACGTGCTGAAGGGCGGCGTGTTGGCGCCGATATTCACCGGCAACGCCCTGCGCGAAAAGGGCCGCGGCCAGCAGGTGCCGTTCGACATGAAGCTGGAAGCCGCCTGCCTCACGGCAGTGCTGCTGCTCGCCGGCTGCGACCTCGGCGCCGCGCCGCGCGCCTGGACCGGCGGCGCCGCGCTGGCCTGCGCGCTGCTGCTGGGCTGGCGCACCTTGCGCTGGCAGGGCTGGCGCGTGGCCGAGGTGCCGCTGCTGCTGGTGATGCATCTGGGCTTCGCCTGGCTGGTGCTCGCCTTCGCCCTCAAGGCCGCCGCCGAACTGACCGGCATTGTGCCCGAGGCGACCTGGCTGCATGCCTTCACGGTCGGCAGCCTGGGGCTGATGATGCTGGGCCTGATGACCCGCGTCAGCCTGCGCCACACCGGCCGGCCGCTGGTGGTGCCGCGCACCATGCTGTTGGCCTACGTGCTGATGTTCGGCGCCGCCCTGCTGCGTCTCGCGGCCGGCGTGCACGATCTGGGCAATGCCGTGATCGGCGCCTCCGCCCTGCTCTGGACGGCATCCTTCGTGCTGTATCTGGCCTGCTTCGGCACGGCACTGCTGGCGCCCAGCCAGCCGCGCGCTGCGCCGGGCCCCTGACGGCGGCGGCGCGGGCTTTCTCGCCGTGCTGCCGGCGCCGACTCCTGACTACTCCGCCATCGCCGCATCCAGCGCCGGCAGCCAGACATCGAACCCGAGCCGCGCCGTTTGCTCGCGCAGGGCTTGCAGGGCCTTTCCCAGTTCCGCGCCCGCATCGCCGCGCCCATGGCGCGCCAGCAGGCGCCCGCGGGCGATGGCGAGATCGCTCCAGGGGATCGGCTCCGCCGCGGTATAGCGTTCCAGTGCGGCGCAGTAGCGTTCGACGGCGGCGAAGTCGCGCGACTCCAGGCTGGCGTCGATCGCGCAGGCGTGGAAATCGAAATGGTTGTGGCTGATGCTGCCCTGCGCCAGCAGGGCCTCGCCCTCGGCCAGCGCCTGCTGCCGCTCCGCCTCGTCGGTGGTGGTCTGCCCCAGTACGCCGAGCGCGGTCGGGCCGATGAAACCCATGGCCGTGCTGCGGCAGCAGGCCAGCGCATCGCGCGCCAGCACCTGCGCGCGCTCGCGACGGCCGGCACGCAGTTCCAGAAGGACACGGAACACCAGGTTCTGCGCCTCGAAGCGTGCCGCGCCGAGCGCCCGCACCACCGGCAGCGCACGGTCCAGATGCTCCAGCGCAGGGGCCAGTCGGCCCATCAACCAGCCCTGGGTGTAGGCAATGGTTTGCCGGGCGACGGCTTCGGTGCGCTGTGCCGCTACCTGTCTGGCCATCGCCACGGCGTCCTCGCCGACGGCCAGCGCCTCGTCAAAGCGCCCGAGGTAATGCAGGGTCCAGCCCAGCATGTGCTTGTTGGCGACTTCGATTCGGCCCAGGCCGTGGCCCTGCGCCAGCTCGACGCAGACGCCGAAGCGCTCCTGCGCGGTGCGCATGCGTCCGCTGACGTAGCTGGCGTCGCCCAGGCCCGACAGGGCGTTGGCCTCCGCTTCGACCGAGCCGGCGGCGCGGGCGCGGGCCAGCGAGGCCTCGTGTTCGCGCAGGCAGTCCGCCGACCGCCCGAGGACGAAATAGAAACCGCCGCGCAGGTGATGCAGGCGTGCGAGATCAAGCTCCGAGCCCGCGGCGCGCGCCAGCGGCTCGGCTTCGGCCAGCGCCGCCAGCGCCGCATCCGCCCGGTCGACTATGCGCATCGCCGCCGCCTGCAGGATCAGGCTCGCCGCGCGTTCGGCGGGCGTGGCGGCGTACTCCAGTGTCTCGCTCGCCGCGGCGATCGCCTCCTGGGCGCGACCGCCATCGAGCAGCATGCGGGCGCGCATGAGGCCCAGGGCGTGGCGCTCGCCCGGCTCGCGCGCCAGGGCCAGGCCGCGCTCGGCCAGCGTCAAGGCGCGCTCATAGCGGTAGCGCTGCGCCTCGGCGCTGCTCGCGGCGAGATAGGCGCCGGCTGCGCGGGCGTCGCCGGCAAGCTCGTAATGCTCGGCGCAGAGGCCCGGGTCGCGCGCGGCGAACCATTCCGCGGCACGCGCATGCAGTTCGCGGCGCCGCGATTTCAGCAGCGACGCGTAGGCGCCGTCGCGAATCAGGGCGTGGCTGAACAGCCAGTCGGCGCCCGCCGGCCGCAGCAACTGACGCGCGACGAGATCGCCGCAATCGCAGGACTCATCCGCCACCAGGTAGCGCAAGGCCTCCAGCGAGAAGCGCTGGCCGAGTACCGCGGCCGCCTGGAACAGGTGGCGCGCGGCAACCGGCAGCTGGTCCATGCGCGCCAGCACCAGCGCCTGGATCGAGCCCGGCAGCACGGCCAGAGTCGCGCTGCCGGCATTCAGCAGCAGTTGTTCGAGGAACAGCGGATTACCCTCGGCACGCTCCACTATTTCGCGCAGCGCCCCGGCATCGAGGCCGGCAAAACGGGAGGCCAGCTCGACGGCACTGTCGGCGGCGAGCGGTGCCAGGTCGAACGCGGTGACATGCCCTTCGCGCGCCCTGTCACCCAAGCCGGAACGCGTCGGATCGCCGTCGATGCGCGTCGTCAGCACCAGCAGCACCGCCCCGTCGGCCGTGACGCGGGCCAGCGCCGCAATTCGCTCCAGTGTCGCGGCATCGGCCCAATGCACGTCCTCGACCAGCAGCAACAGCGGCCGGCGTCGCGCCGCGGCGCGCACCAGACCGCTAATCGCAACGCGGGCGCCCTGTTCGCGTACGGCGCCGGTCAGCGCTGCATCGAGTGCGCGCAGTTCGGGCCGTGGCGCAATGTCGAGCAGGTCGCAGAGAAACAGTTCCTGCTCGCGTTCGACCCATCCGGCATCGAGCGCCTCGTCAAGTGCGGTTCGGCTGTCGCCCGCGCCGGCGTCGGCCGCGATGCCGAGCAGGCTGCGCATCAGGTTGCGCATGGCGTCGCCGCCGCGGCCGACGCTGAAGTCGAGCACCGCCGCGGCATGGCAGGACAAGCCGTGCCCTTGCGCGAGTTCGCCGAACTCCGCGACCAGGCGCGTCTTGCCGATTCCCGGATCGCCGCGTACCACAGCCACGCCGCCCTGACTTTGCCCGCCACAGGCCGCCACCAGCGCCGCGAAGCGCCGCAGTTCCTCATCGCGGCCGACGATGGACGGCCGCGCCACGGGGTCCGCGGCCAGCTCGCCGACGATCCGGTAAGGCGTGATCGCATGCTCCTTGCCCTTGACCTCAATGGGTTGGCCGACCACCACGGAAAACTGTGAGCCGACTTCGCGCCAGGTGTCGGGACCGATCACCACCTCGTCGGCGGCGGCCAGCCCGAGCAGGCGCGCGCCGGTGTTCACCGTGTCGCCGGTGAGGGCGAAATGCCCGTCGCGGGAATCGCTGCGCCGCGCCACGATCAAGCCGGTATTGATGCCGCTGTGCATGGTCAGCGCATGCCCGACCCGCTGCTCGACCTCCTTGCCGATGGCACGCACCGCCGCGTGCAGCTCGCGCGCGGCCCGCACCGCCCGACCCGGATCGTCGCGCCGTGCCACCGGTATGCCGAACAGGGCGACCACCTCGTCGCCGATGAACTGGTTGATGACCCCGCCATGGCTGGCGACGATGCGGGTCGCCGCCTGCTTGATGCGAGCCATGATGAGCTCGACTTCTTCGGGATCGAGCCGTTCGTTGAGTGCGGTATAGCCCGACAGGTCTGAAAACACGATGCTGGCATGACGCCGCTGGCCCTCTTCCGGCACGAGCCCGGCGGTCCGCGTACCGCAGTGCGGACAGAATTTCGCGTCGACCGGCAACGCGTGATGGCAGTTGGCGCAGGTCATAAGAATAATTATGCGCGTGCTGCCGTTGCGCCGTAAACCGGCAAGCGTGGCTCCACAGGGCACAAATTTGCTACATTCCACTCCATGAGCATCAACATCGCCCACTTGCTGGCGCGCGCGGCGCGCCTCCATCCGCAGCGCCCGGCGCTGGCCCGCGGCGTACGCCTGCTGGCGAATTACGCCGAATTGGGCGCGCGCGTTGCCCGCCTTGCCGGCGGGCTGGCGGCGCGCCTGCAGCCCAACGACCGCGTCGCCTTGGTGATGAAGAACTGCCCGGCTTACCTCGAACTGATGTTCGCCTGCTGGCACGCGGGCCTGGTCGTGGTGCCGATCAATGCCAAGCTGCACCCGAAGGAACTCGAATTCATCCTCGCCGACTGTGGAGCGCGGTTGTGCTTCGCCAGCGGCGATCTCTATCCGGCTCTGGCCGAACTGGCGGTCGCCGGCATGGAACAAGTAGTCGATGTCGACGGCCCTGCGTATGCACAGCTTGGCGACGCTGCGCCGATTTCGGTCGCCGCAAGCGGCGCCGACGATGCCGCCTGGCTGTTCTACACCAGCGGCACCACCGGCCGGCCCAAGGGCGTAACGCTGACCATGCGCAACCTGATGGCGGCGCTGCTCAACTATTTCTCCGACGTCGACAATATCGCGCCGGGCGACGCCATCATCCACGCCGCGCCGATGTCGCACGGCTCGGGCTTCTACATGCTGCCGCACGTCGCCCACGGCGGCCTCAACGTGGTGCCCGAATCGGGCGGCTTCGATCCGGCCGAGATCTACGAACTGCTGCAGGTGCATCGCGGCGTGACGATGTTCGCCGCGCCAACCATGGTCAAGCGTCTGGTCGATCATCCGGGTGCAGCCGACAGCTCGGGGCTGAAGACCATCGTCTACGGCGGCGGGCCGATGTATGTGGCCGATTGCCAGGCGGCGCTGGCCCGCCTCGGTTGCAAGCTGGTGCAGATCTACGGCCAGGGCGAATCGCCGATGACCATCACCTGCCTCGACAAGGCGATGCATGCCGATACGGCGCATCCGCGTTACGCACAGCGCCTGGCCTCGGTCGGCCACGCCTTCACCGGAGTCGAGGTTCGCGTCGCGGATGCCGACGACAATCCCCTGCCCACCGGCGAGATCGGCGAGATCCTGGTGCGGGGCGACACAGTGATGGCCGGCTACTGGAACAATCCCGCCGCCAGCGCCGAAACCCTGCGCAATGGCTGGTTGCACACCGGCGATGTCGGCAGTCTCGACGAGGACGGCTTCCTGACGCTGAAGGACCGCAGCAAGGACGTGATCATCTCGGGCGGCTCGAACATTTATCCGCGCGAAGTCGAGGAAGTCCTGCTGCGCCATCCGGCGCTCAGCGAAGTGTCGGTGGTCGGCCAGGCCGATGCCGAATGGGGCGAGATCGTGGTCGCCTTCATCGTCGCCCGCGGCGCGGCGCCCGAGAGCGCCGAGCTCGACGCGCTGTGCCTGGCCAACATCGCCCGCTTCAAGCGGCCCAAACGTTATGTCGTGGTCGATGCGCTGCCCAAGAACAATACCGGCAAGGTGCTGAAGACGCAGCTGCGCGAACTGCTGGCCTGAGCCGCCGCCAGGCAGCGGGCAACCGGCTCAGGCCATGCTGTCGGGTGCCGTGCATACCCGGTTGCGTCCGTGTTGCTTGGCCCTGTACAGCGCTGCATCGGCCAGCTTGAGCAAGTCCTCGCCGCTGCTTGCATCGCGGCCCGGAACCCCGGCGACGCCGATGCTGACGGTCACCTGCAGCCCGTCGATGCTCAGTGCCGCAATCTTGAGGCGCAGGCTCTCGGCCAGTTCCGCACCTGCCTCCTGCGCCACCCCGGGCATCACGACGACCATTTCTTCGCCCCCGTAGCGACAGGGAATCACTGCCGGCCGCGAGACCGAGCCGAGCACGCTGCCGATCGAACTCAGCACCCGGTCACCGCACTCATGGCCATGTGTATCATTGAAGTTCTTGAAGTGATCAACGTCCAGCATCATCACCGACAGCGGCTGCGCGTAGCGCTGCCAGCGCTTGAACTCGATCGCCAGTACCGAGTCGAAATGGCGTCGATTGCGCAGACCGGTCAATGCATCGGTGATCGACTGCTCCCTGAGTTGGGCTTCCAGGCGCTTTTCCTCGGTGACATCGCGCAAGAGGGCGGCTGAGCCGATCGCACCGCCGTCGGAGTTGCGTATCGTCGATGCCTGCACGCCGAGGATCCGGCCTTGCCATTCGCGCAGCACCGAACCACTCTCCTCGCGGTTCGCAGCAAGCCTAGCAGCCAGCCAGTCGGGGTCGTCAAACAGTGCCAGAAAGCCCTCGCCGACAACCTGTGCCTCATTCTTGCCCAGCAGCCGCTCGGCCGCCTTGTTGACCAGCACCACCTTCTGCGCGGCATCGGTGACCACGATCCCGGAATCGGCGCCCTGGATGACGGAGCTGAGTTTGTCCTGTTCGTCCTTGAGTCCATCGTAAATCGCGATCAGCTCGTCGCTCATGTGGTTGAAGGACTGTGCCATGTGCCCCAGTTCGTCGTCGGCTGCGGCCGGCAGCCGCACCGACAGGTCGCCCCGGGCGGCGGACTCGATCGCCCGGGAAAAATCCACGATCTGGGACACCACGGTGCGAAGTGCCGCCCAGTAGATCAGGACGACCATGATCAGCAGCGCAATCGCAATCAGTGCCATCGACAGTTGCCAGGTCCTCTGGATGTCGGCATCGAGTTCCACCAGCGAGATCGTCAGCTTGAGCACGCCGCGAACCTTCTCGCCGTCGTCGTGGCAATGCTGGCACCCATCCTGCGCCAGGATCGGCCCGAGCGATGTCGCCAGCCGCTCGCCGCCCGGCATCACCTGATAGAGGAATACCCGCTTCCCCGTCTCCCGCACGCGAGTCAGTCCCGGGTCCGTGGCGGCAAGAATCTGCGTCGTTTGCGCGGAGGCCACATGGCCGAGAAACTCGACCCGCCCGAGTTTCCGATTCACGTCGTCGACGGTCTCGTTATCGATGAAAGCCTCGCTGCCATCGATGCGCAGAATCCGGAAATCCACCACGTTGGGCACGCTCTTCAGCCGCTCCGAAAAATCCGGCGCCACCTTGGCATGCTTGGCGAGCATCACCGCAGCCAGTCCCTCTTCAACGCTCTCGCTGGTCTTGGTCAGCGCCAGCTCGGTTTCGCGCGTCATGACCTGATCCTGGCGTATCGCATAACTGACGACGATCCCGATCACCCCAAGAATGACAACCACGCCGACGGCAAACAGCAGCCGATCGCCGATGCGCTTGAAATGCATGTTCAAGCCGCTCCCCCCGACGCGACCCTGACACGATTGCGCCCGTCTTCCTTGGCCCGATAGAGCGCCGCATCGGCCAGCTCGATCAGGGCGGACGGCGTTTGTGCTGCCGTCTCGCCGAGTCCCGCAACGCCAATGCTGATCGTCACCTTGAGGCCGTCGACTTGCATGGCCGCGACAGCCTCGCGGATCCGCTCGGCGAGAACCACTGCTCCATCCTGCGATGTCTCGCGCGCGATCACCAAGAACTCCTCGCCGCCGTAGCGACAAACGGTATCGAGAACTTCCCGGACACAGGACAGTGCCGTCTGCGCAAACGCCTTGAGCACGCGATCACCCTGATCGTGCCCATGGAGATCATTGAATTTCTTGAAATGGTCCACATCGAACATCAGGATCGACAGGGGCCGCGACTGTTCGCGCGCCAGCGCAAACTCGGTCATCAGCGTTTCGTCGAGCGCGCGCCGGTTCGCCAGGCCGGTCAAGGCGTCGATATTCGACAACTCGCGCAGCTTCTGTTCGAGCCGCCTTTCGTTGCTTATGTCGCGAATTACCACGGTATGTCCGCGAGCGCTGCCGTCGGCATGGCAGATCATCGAGACATGGACGGCGAGGACGCGCTCGTTGTAAAGGATCACTTCCGACCGTGCTGCCTGTTCCGGCAGACGTTCGAGAAGCCGGCCCATCCGCTGCGGATCGTCGAGCAGGGCGGGCAGACCCTGTTCGACTATCCGGGCGGCGTCCTTGCCGAGCAGGCCCTCCGCCGCGGAATTGACCAGCACGACGCGCCCGGTTTCATCGCTGACGACAATACCCTCCTCGGTGCCCATGATGATGGTCTCAAGCTTGTTGTGTTCGCGGGTAAAACCTTCATAGGTGCTGCGCAGTTCGCTGGTCATGCGATTGAAGCTGGTGGCCATGTTCGACAACTCGTCGCGACCGAGAACCGGGACGGTTTGCAGCAGGTCGCCGGTCGCGACCCGCTTCATCGCCGCCGAAACGATCTCGATCGGATGCAGGATGTAGCGATTGAGAACCAGGGTCGTCACCAGGAATACGGCAAGCAGTGCCCCGGCAAGGACGCCTCCGGCCTGAAGCCACGTCTGCCGCACGGCAGCCCGGGTGCCGGCGAGCGAGGCCGTCAGCTCCAATACGCCGAGTACCGGAGTTTCCCTGCCGTGGCAGCGCTGACACCGCTTGACACTCTTGATCGGCAGCAGAAAGCTCAGGAACTCTTCGTCGTCTCGGGTGTTGTAGAAGTAAACGAACTGCTGCGTCTGGATCGCCTTCTGCAAATTCACGTCGTCGGGTGCCAGGACCTGAAGCTTTTCTTCCCTGGCATGCAGCGGAAACTCGTCTACGTCGCGAAATTCATTGACCTTCCTGACCGTCTCGTTGTCCTTGAAGGCCTCGAGCCCATTGGTACGCAGGATGCGGAAATCCTCGATATCGCCGACGCCCTTGAGTTTTTCGGCGTAAAGCGTGGAGACGTCCGCCGAGCCGGTGATCATGACGACCTGCAAGCCCTGATTGACGCTGTCGAGCAACTGATGGATCGAGCGCTCGTTCTGCAACAGGATGTTTCGCTCCTGCTGCTGCGCATAGAAGTAGACGATGGCGCCAAAACCTGCCGCGATTATCAGGCAGATGGCAATGGTCAGTTTGCGACCGAGCGAAAACAGGCCGAAGCGATTCATTTCGCGCGGCACGGGATGAGGAAATTGAAACTGGTGTCTCTGTATGTGTTCATCTTTACTCGTCGTGACAACAGATCATGCTCCTGCCCGACACGGATCATACAGAGCCAGCCCCGATACCGGTGCCGCCATCGCCGGCCTGCACTGCTGCGTTGCAGCAACACGGTCAACCCTCCCCGGCCTTCTCGCGCCGCGGCGCAGGAGTCGACACCTTCGGCGAAAGCGAATTGCGAATTATTCCGACCGCCAAGAAATGCTTATGTCCCAATACGACGAATCTAGTAGACATGATTTCGTCGCTGCTAGACTAAATACATAACAAAAGGGAGGGAGTACATCATGGGCATGCTGGACTGGTTCAAGGGCATTTTGCAGGGGGAAGACAAATCCGCCAAAGCCGGGTCGGTGGCAGCATTGCAACCGGGGGCGGACGAGAAGGGTGCGGAGGTTGCGGGCCTTAATTTCAAGACGGCGGTCGACGCCCACATGAAGTGGAAGGTTCGTCTCGAAAGCTACATCAACGGCACCAGCACCGAGCAGCTCAAGGTCGAGGTGGTTTCACGCGACGACCAGTGTCCGCTCGGCAAGTGGATCCACGACGTGGGCGGCGAGAAGTTCGGTTATTCGGAGACCTTCTTCGACATGAAGGCCCACCACGCCCACTTCCATCGCTGCGCCGGTGAAGTGCTGTCGGCAGCGCAGGCGGGCGAGACCGCCAAGGCCACCAAACTGCTGCAGGGCGGCGATTACATCAAGGCCTCGGAACGGGTCAAGATGCTGCTGGCGCGGATGTTCATACTCGCCTCCGACGGCAAGGAAGCCATCGACTCCCATCTCAAATGGAAGGAGCGCCTGCGCGCCTACATCAAGGGCGAAAGTCGCGAGGAACTCTCGGTCGACAAGGTTTCGCGCGACGACATGTGTCCCCTGGGCTACTGGCTCAACGGCATCGGCGGCGAACGCTTTGGCGCCTCGCCGGCCTTCTCGGTGCTCAAGGCGCGCCACAGCCATTTCCATCGCTGCGCCGGCGAAGTGCTGAGCCTCGCCCAGCAGGGCGAGCGCGAAAAGGCGCTGCAACTGCTGGAGCATGGCGCTTATCCCGACGCCTCGCAGCAGGTCGCCGCGGCGGTCGTCACGCTCTTCGAAGGCCAGAAAAAAGCTGCCGCCTGAGCTCAAAATTCCGGCCGGGGTTTTCCCGGCCGGACTTGAGCGGCGAACCCCCGTTACACCAACGCAACTCGTTTCGGAGCGCCTGCTGATGCAGCCCGGCCCCAGGGAAATCGTTACGCCATTCCGCCCGATTCCGCTCGAAGTGCCGGAGGGCATGAAGCCCAACGAGTTCTTCAACAGCGCCGAAAACCTCGCCGACCTGGTGCACAACAATGGCCTGCTGAAGAATCCGGAAGGCCTGCTGCTGTATCGCAAGGCGCTCGGCCACAGCAACGAGTTCGACTGCTCGATCATCTACGACACCTCGCAGGCGATCCTCGATCCGCTCGGCCGCCCGGTACGGCGCACGCAGGTGCCCGACGCCGTGAAGAACGTCTGGAACCGCATGAACCAGATCATCGTCGAGTTCATGCTGGAGTGCTATCCCGACCCGGCCCGCCACCTGGTGCTGGCCGGCGAAGCCAGCCTCGACGCCACCTGGCCGCTGACCTCGCCCGGCGTGCCGAGCATCCGCATGCTGCACAACCATTTCATCGTCTTCGACTTGCAGCAGTTGCGCGAGGCGCCGCTGGCCGACGCCGACAATCCGAACCTGACCGACGGCGGCCAGCATTCACTGTTCCAGGCCTACATGCGCGACGTGTACCGCGCCTTCTTTGCCGAACTCGACCTGCAGATCCTCAAGCCCTGCACCGAGGAAAGCGGCCGCATCAAGCTTACCGGCTATCCGCAGGGCCTGCCGAGCTGGGAAGTACGGGGCGGGGCGGCGGCGCTGCAAGAGGTGGGCTTCTGGAAGGAATACGACACCCTGCTCAAAGGCTTCATCGACTTCTACCGCAGCTTCTTCAGCCAGGTATCGACGCGCAATGCGCCGCTGCCACGCGACATTTATTTCCCCGAACGGGTCGAGGCCCGACTGCAGTTCAACAACGACTTCCTCAAGACCGCCAAGATGGTGCGCGAGCGCTGCATCCGTGACGCCCGCTATGCCAATGCGATCCGCTGGCAGCCGGCCTTCAAGCAGCTGATCTACCGCAACGACGAAGGCAAGCTGATCGTCACCATCAGCCAGAATTCGATCGGCAACGCCATCACCGAACTGCTCGGCGTGGTGGTCAAGCGCGCGCCCGATGCCGACGCCTACGCCCGCGCCGAGCCGGCGCTGATCGAAAAGCTGCTGGAGGTGCGCCGCCGTCTCGTGGCCGCCGACCTCGGCGAAGGCATCGCCACGCCGCACTGGCCGGCGGACTAGCCGCGCGGTAGCGCCGTATCGCCGGCGCCGACTGTTGACCCGGCCAGCTCCACCCCTGCCGCCGGACAATTTCCATCCGCCGATTGTGCGCGCGCCGAGAATATCGGATAATCCTTTGTATACCGCATACACAGGAACCGACCATGACCGCCAGCTTCGCCAATCCCCTGCTCGCCACTCCTTCCCGTCCCCTGCCGCGCGCCGTCGCGGTGATCGGCGCCGGCACCATCGGCCCCGATATCGGCTACTACCTGAAGAGCGCTCTGCCCGGACTCAAACTGTACCTGGTCGACGTCTCGCAAAAGGCCGTGGACGCGGCGCTGTTGCGCTTCCAGGACTATTCGCGCAAGGCCGTCGCCCGCGGCAAGATGAGCGAGGCCGATGCCGCCGCGGTGACGACCAACCTGGTCGGCACGCTGAACTATGCCGACATCGCGGACTGCGACTGGGTGATCGAAGCCGCCACCGAAAACCTGACTCTGAAGCGCAGGATCTTCGCCCAGATCGAGGCCGTGGTCCGCCCCGATGCCCTGATCACTTCCAACACCAGTTCGCTGCCGGCGCAACTGATCTTCTCCGAACTCAGGCACCCGCGCCGGGCGACAGTCACCCACTTCTTCGCCCCGGCCTGGCGCAACCCGGCCGTCGAAGTGATCCGCTGGAAGCAGGCCGACCCGGCCGTGGTCGAGTACCTGCGCTGGGCCTTCTGCATGACCGGCAAGGTGCCGCTGGTGACGGCCGACGTCGCCTGCTTCATGCTCGACCGGATTTTCGACAACTGGTGCAACGAGTCGGCCATGCTGCTCGACCGCGCCACCGCCGCCGAGGTGGACAGCGTCGCCGGCGAGTTCGTCCATGCCGGCCCCTTCTTCGTGCTCAATCTCGCCCACGGCAACCCGATCATCACCGAGACCAACACCCTTCAGGCCGAGATGGAGGGCGACCATTACACGCCGGCACCAATCTTCCGCTCGGTCGACACCTGGGTCACGGTGCCGCCCGGCAAGCGCGTCGAAGTCGCCAAAGACACGGCCCAGGCGGTGCGCGAGCGCCTGCTCGGCATCCTGTTCTCGCAAAGCGTGGACATCGTCGACCGCAAGATCGGCGATTCGGCCGACCTCGACCTCGGCTGCCGCCTGGCCCTGGGTTTCAAGAACGGCCCGCTGGACCTGATGCGCACGCTGGGCGAACCGACCAGCGGCCGCGCGCTGATGCGCCTGCGCAAGGAGCGCCCCGGCATGCCGATGCCGCAGCAACCCTTCGCCGACTACCAGGGCTTCCTGCGCCACATCCTGGTCGATGACCTCGGCGACGTGAAGGTCATCACCCTGCGCCGGCCGGAAGCCATGAACGCGCTGCACGACGAGATGAACGACGAGATCCTTTCGGTGATCCGCCGCTTCGAGAACGATCCCAAGGTCGCCGGCTTCGTCCTTACCGGCTATGGCACGAAGGCCTTCTGCGCCGGCGGCGACATCGGCCGCTTCGTCGACATGCTGGGCGATGCGCCGGCTTCGGAACAATACGCCCGCGACTGCTCGCGCCTGCTGGTGCACCTGGACCAGATGAAGAAACCCGTCGTGGCTGCGCTGAACGGCATCGCGCTGGGCGGCGGCTTCGAACTCGCCGCGCGCTGCCACAGCATCGTGGCACTCAAGCGCGCCTGGATCCAGATGCCGGAAGTCACGCTGGGCATCGTCCATGGCATCGGCGCCATGGTGGTGCCCTACCGGCGCTGGCCGCACGCCACGCCGACCTTCAACGCGATGCTGCGCACCGCCGAACGGCTCAAGGCCAGCCGCGCCCACGAGTTGGGCATCATCGATGCGCTGGCCGACGACTACGAGCAACTGATTGCGCTGGCAGTGGCCCGCGTCGACGCGCTGGCCGGCAAGGTCAGGCCGATCGCCGACGCGCCGGTCAAGGTCAGCATCGATCCGGTCGAAGCCCGCGCCGCCAGCGGCCAGGTGCTGAGCCGCGAATGCATCGCCCTGATGGAGCAGGCCATCCTCGAAGCCGCCGCGGCGCAAAGCTTCGCCGAAGCGCTGGAAGTGGGCTACAAGGCCTTCGGCCTCTCGGCCTGCATCGACAGCGCGCGCGAAGGCATCACCGCCTTCAAGGAAAAGCGCACGCCGGACTTCAGCAGGACGAAGTAGACCGAACCGCAGGGCGGACCGTAGGGCGGACTTCAGTCCGCCATCCACCGCTGGCCGGCTGAAGCCGGCCCTACAACGCCATCCACCCCTGGCCAACTGAATGAAGTCGGCCCTACAAGCCGGCCCCGCAAATCGGCGCTAAGACGGGCGCTGCGTACTGGCCCAGGCCTCGTAGCGCGCCTTCGTTTCCGCATTGGGCGGGTAAAGCCCGGGCAGCGGCAGGCCGGCCGCAACCTGGGTCATGATCCAGCCTTCCAGGCGCTCCTGCTCGACGGACTCGGTCATCACCTCGGCCAGCAGCGCTGACGGAATCAGCACCGCGCCGTCGGCGTCGGCCACCACGATGTCATTGGGAAACACCGCGACGCCGCCGCAGCCGATTGGCTCCTGCCAGGCGACGAAAGTCAGGCCCGCCACCGAGGCCGGTGCCGCGGTGCCCTGGCACCACACCGGCAGCTGCGTAGCCATCACGCCTTCGATGTCGCGCACCACGCCATCGGTGATCAGCGCCGCGACGCCGCGCTTCTGCATGCGCGAGCAGAGGATGTCGCCGAAAATGCCGGCGTCGGTAACGCCCATGGCATCGACCACGGCGATGCAGCCGGCCGGCATGGCCTCGATCGCCGCCCGCGTCGAAATCGGCGAAGCCCAGGAGGCCGGCGTCGCCAGATCCTCGCGCGCCGGCACGAAACGCAGCGTGAAGGCGCGCCCGACCAGGCGCTGCGGCTTTGCATGCAGCGGCCGCGCATGGCGGATCCAGACGTTGCGCAACCCCTTCTTCAGCAACACCGTGGTCAGCGTCGCGGTGGTCACGGCGGACAGGATGCGTATCGCTTCAGCATCCAGCGGCAGTGGATCGGTACCCATCTGAATATCTCCTGTGATCAATGCGGAAAGCTCAACTGCCGAATGCCGCCGTCAGGGCGGCGATCATGTAAGCGTGGTCATGCGCGCCGGCGCTCTCGCGCGCGCTGTGCATCGCCCACATCGGCGAGCCGACATCGACGCTGGCGATGCCCAGCCGCGCGGCGACGATCGGGCCGATGGTGCTGCCGCAACCCAGGTCACTGCGATGGGAATACTGCTGGTACGGCACCCCGGCTTGCTCGCAAAGCCCCATGAAGCGTGCCGCCGTTTCCGCCCCGGTACTGTAGCGCTGGCTGGCGTTGGTCTTGATCACCGGCCCGCCATTCACCTGCACCTTGTGCTCGGGCTCGTAGGCCGCCGGGAAATTCGGGTTGTAGGCATGCGCCATGTCGGCGCTGATGAAGAAGCTGCGCGCCATGGCGCGCCGGCTGTCCTCGCCGTCGAGCCCCAGTTGCAGGCCGATGCGTGCCAGCACGTCGCTGACGAAACTGCCGCCGGCGCCCGCCGCACTCTCGCTGCCGACTTCCTCATGATCGAACAGGGCCGCCATGCAGGTGGCCGCCGGCTGCTGCGTCGCCATCAGTGCGGTGATGGCCGCATGGCACGACGCCAGGTTGTCGAGCTGGCTGTCGGCGATGAACTCCTGGTCCGCGCCCCACAGGCAGCCCTGCTGCACGTCATAGACCGCCAGTTCCCAGCTCAGCAGGTCGGCCGCTTCGCATTGCGCAGCGTCGGCCAGCAGCGCACGCAGACGCGCTTCTGCATCCTCTTCCGCGCCCAGCTGACCGAGGATCAGCGGCAGCTCGGTCTGCTTGTTGAGCTTCAGGCCCTGCTCATTCACCTCGCGGTTCATGTGGATCGCCAGGTTGGGCAGCCGCAGCAGCGGCTGCTCGAAGCGCAACAGCCGTGTCTGCGGCCCCGCCGCCGTGCGCAGCACGACACGCCCGGCGAGGCTCAGGTCGCGGTCGGTAAAGCTGGCCAGGATCGGCCCGCCATACACTTCCACACCCAGCCGCAGCAGGCCATCCCCGCCAATCGCCGGCTGGGGCTTGACGCGCAGTCCGGGCGAATCGGTATGGGCGCCGACGATGCGATAGCCGGTTTCCGCCAACGGCCGGCTGCCCGTCACGAAGGCGATCAGCGAGGCGCCGCCGCGCACCGCGTAATAGCGCCCGCCTGCCGTCAGCTGCCAGCGCTCGCCCTCTTCCAGGCGGACGAAACCCTGTGCCTGCAGCCGCTGCTCGGCACTCGCCACTGCGTGCCACGGGCTGGGGCTGGCGTCGATGAAGGTGATTAGATCCTGGGCGGTACTGCGGGCTTGGGCAGTCATGAGCATGGCAGGTCGGGACGGAAACGGAACGGGTGAAGCATACAAGAGGAGTCGTTCCACCGCTCACGGGAATTTCTGGCGCGGCTTGCTATTCCTTCTTCGGCGCCAGTTCCGGATATTCCTGCCGTATCGTCTCGCCGTCCGCGCGCCAGGCATGGCAATGGTTGACGAAGCCGAGCGTGCTCTTGTCGGGCCATAGTCGCGGGTCGCCGGCCAGGGACATCTGCCGCGCGATGCGGTCGGGCCATGATGCCTGCATGTAGGTGTTGGCTGCCTGCGCCACCAGTTCCGTGACGTGGGTGCAGCCCTCGACGCCGCCAAGGAGTGTTTTGACCTGCTGCGAAAAGCCGGGGCCGATGCGCAGGCCGATCAGCTGGCGATAGGCGACGTCAGTGCCGCCGCACATGGCCCAGGGTGCGATCAGCGTGCTCGCCCTGACGTCCTGGATCAGGTAGTCGGCGTCGATGGTCAGCGTCAGCGCCATGCTGTGCATCTGGGCGCCCGGTTGCACCGGCGGCCGCGAACGGAAGGCCACCAGCTGGCCTTTTTCGTCGGTCAGCGTGGCTTCGATTTCCAGCCAGCCGTTCTTCAGGCGGAAGGCGCGGCAGGTGATCTGCCGCGTGTGGACCAATTCACGTTCGGTTTCAGAGGACACCTTTGGTTTCTCCATGGTTTTCGGCGATGTTCGCCGTAGCGCCAGCGCCAGCGCGGTGCGTCCCTTCGGGAACTTTGCCCAGCGCCGCCTGCAGCGCGCGAAACGGCAGCAGCACGCAGCGGTGCCGGCTGGCATAGGCACGGGCCGGAATGAACATCGCCAGTTCGGGCCACGCGGCGGGGATGGGTGCGGCGCCCTTGAGCATGGCCTCGAGTTCGCCGGCGACGGACTCGATCGCGGCGGCATCCTGGCCCACCGCACGCGCCCCGAGCAGGGATGCTGCGGCCCGGCACAGCAGGCAGCCTTTGGTCTGGTGGGCGACAGCAGTGATGCGCCCGGAGTCGAGCGCGACCTGCATGCACACCCGATCGCCACACAGCGGGTTGTCGAGCCTGGCCTCGCCGTTGGCGCTGTCCAGTTGGCCGTGGCCGTGGGCGGCCTGGGCCATTTGCTTGATGGCATCCTGGTAGAGGGCGCTGGCGTCGTTCATGTCAGCGTCCGCCGCACTTCGGCAAGGCCGTCGAGCAGCGCCCGGATGTCGGCCTCGTCGTTGTAGAGCGCGATGCTGGCCCGCGTGCAGGCCTCGACGCCGAGTGCCGCCAGCAGCGGCTGGGCGCAATGGTGGCCGCCGCGCAGCGCCAGGTTCCGGCTGTCGAGCACCTGGCAGATGTCGTGCGGGTGCAATCCTTCGATGTCGAAGGAAACGATAGGCGCCCGCGACGCGGCGGCGGCCGGTCCCAGCAGGCGCAGTTGCGGGATGCGCTGCAGGCCCTCGATCAGGAGTCCGCACAGTTGCTGCTCATGGGCATGAATCTGCGCCCAGTCGAGCGTCATCATCCAGTCCAGCGCCGCCGCCAGCCCGATGGCCTGCGCAATGGGCGGCGTGCCGGCCTCGAAGCGCTGCGGCGGCGCGGCCCAGGTCGTGTCAGCGAACGTCACCTCGCCGATCATGCCGCCGCCGCCGAGGAAGGGCGGCATCGCGGCGAGCAGCTCACTTCTGCCATACAGCACGCCGACGCCGCCGGATCCGAAGCACTTGTGCCCGGAGAAGGCATAGAAATCCACGCCCAGCGCGCGCACGTCCTGCGGCCCGTGTTGCACCGCCTGTGCGCCGTCGAGCAGGACCCGGGCGCCGACCTTGCGCGCCGCGGTGACGATGGCGGCGACGTCGGTCCAGGCGCCGGTGACGTTCGAACATTGCGTGACAGCAACGAGTCGACAGTTGCTGCCCATGAGTTCCGGCAAGTGCGCCAGGTCGAGCTCGCCGTCGGCGGTGACCGGAATCAGCGCCAGTTCGATGCCCGTCCGCTCGCGCAGCATCTGCCAGGGCACGAAATTGCTGTGATGCTCGGCGACCGAGATCAGTACGCGGTCGCCGGCCCGCAGCGTGTTGCCGAAGGCCTGGGCGACGAGATTGAGCGAAGCCGTGGCACCCGAGGTAAACACGATCTCGTCCGGTGCAGCGGCGTTGAGGAAGCGCGCCACGGTCTGCCGCGCCTGGTCAAAGGCCAGGTCGGCCGCTTCGGCGAGGGCGTAGGTGCCGCGCATGACATTGGCGCGGCGGTTGGTTTCGTGGCGCACGACGGCATCCAGCGCCGCACGATGTATCTGCGCCGTGGCCGCGCTGTCCAGGTAGTGCAGCTGCGGCGCCGCGGCGAGCAGCGGAAACTCGCTGCGCAGGGAGGTAAGGTCGGCGTTCATCGCAGCGGCAGGGATTCCAGCGCAGCCGGCGTATCGACGTCGGCGAAGATCGCCTCGTCCTCACAAGCCACGCTGTCGATTCGATCGGCATGGCGCTGCAGCAATTCGCGCGCACCGATGTCGCCCTGCACCTGCCGCATCTCGGCGAAGAATTCGCGCGGCCAGAGAATGGGATTGCCGCGGCGGCCCTGCATCATCGGCACCACGATGTTGCCGCGCTGCGGATCGAAGGCGGCGACCAGACGGTCGATGTGCCCGGCATCGATGCAGGGCATGTCGCCGAGCACCACCACCACCGCGTCGGTGTCGGCCGGCAAGGCCTGCAGACCGGCGCGCAGCGATGAGGCCATGCCCGATTCGTGCGCGGCGTTGTGGACAAATTCGAGGTCGAGCCCGGCCAAGCCCTGGCGCACTGCATCCGCGGCGAAGCCGGTGACCACGACCACGCCGGCACAGCGCGCGGCCAGCGCGGCATTGGCCGCCCGCCGCACCATGGGCACGCCGCCGACCGGCTGCAGCAGCTTGTTGCTGCCCGCCATGCGTCGGCTGCTGCCCGCCGCCAGCACCAGGGCGGCGACACGGCGGCCGGGGGCGACGCGTTGCGCGGCAGGCTCCACCGCATCGGGATCCTCCGCCGCTTCGGGCGCGCTGCGGATCAGGCCGCCGACACCCATCGCCATGATCTCGCCGGGACCCATGGGCAGACCGGCCAGCATGCGTTGCAGCACCCAGTCGAGGCCATTCGTGCGCCGCGAGCGTGCGCAACCGGGCAGGATGATTACCGGCACGTCGCCGATGCGTGCCAGCAGCAGCATGTTGCCCGGTTCGACCGGCATGCCGAAATGGAGGATCTCGCCACCCGCTGCAACGATGGCGGATGGAATGGTGTCGGCGCGATCCTTGGGTACCGTGGCGCCGGCGATCATCAGCAGATCGCAGCCGGCCGCCAAGGTTTCGCGCAGGGCCAGCGCCACGGCATCACGCTGGTGCGCGCAGCGCTGCACCAGGCCGAGGTGGGAACCCAGGTCCTCGATGCGGCGCCGGCTGCTGGTGACGGCAGCGGCGTAGTTCTTCGCCGGGTCGCCGGGCTGTTCGGTGACGATCAGCGCGGCACGCTTTTCGGCATAGGGCAGCAAGCCCACCGCCCTGCCCGGCCCGGCCTGCTCGGCGCAGCGGGCGATGACATCGGCGCTCACGGCGAGCGGAATGATCTTGACCGTGGCGACTACCGCGCCGGCCCGCACTGCGGCCAGCGGCGGCAGGGTGGCAACGGTGACGGCCTCGTCGATGCGATTGATCCGACCGATGATGCCGGCATCGATGGTGACCAGGCCGCGTTGCGTCGCATGCAGGTTGCAGCGCCCGGTGTAGGCGCGGCGCGCGACGATGCCCTCGCCCTGCAGCAGCGCCGCTACAGCGGTGGCGGCAGCGTCTTCGGCGAGGTCGGCGGCGGCGAGGCGCGCACCGTACACACTGGCATGGCCGGCGGCGGCCAGAACCTGAAGGTCGGCGCTGGTGAGACGGCGCCCCTTCTTCATGGCGCCGCCGGCCACGCGCAGGCTGTGCGCCAGCAGCAGGCCTTCGCATTGCGCCAGCGGGAATTCGCCGAAGATCATGCGCCTGTTTCCACGCGGTCGCCCCGATAGCGGACCTGGATCACCTCGGCGAGAATGGATACCGCGATTTCGGCCGGCGAACGGCCGCCGAGATCGAGGCCGATCGGCGAGTGGATGCGGCCCGTCAGCTCGCCCAGTCCGGCGGCGCGCAGGCGTTCCAGGCGCTTTTCGTGGGTGCGCCGGCTGCCCAGCGCGCCGATGTAGAACAGGGTGCTGGGCAGGGCCAGTTGCAGCGCGGGATCGTCGAGCTTGGGATCATGCGACAGCGCGACCAGCGCGGTCGCGGCGTCGAGGCCGAGGCGCCCCAGCGCTTCGTCGGGCCACTCGTCGCTGAGTTGCACGCCGGGGAAACGCTCCGGGGAAGCGAAGGCGCCCCGCGGATCGATCACCACCAC
Source organism: Sulfuritalea sp. (assembly GCA_022842325.1). Classification (GTDB taxonomy): domain Bacteria; phylum Pseudomonadota; class Gammaproteobacteria; order Burkholderiales; family Rhodocyclaceae; genus Sulfuritalea. Next base: position 123,433 of record JALHPU010000009.1, read on the forward strand.
CTCGAAACCGGCCGCCGTCGCCATCGGCGCCAGCGCCTGGGCGATATGCACGGCACCGATGATCAGCAGGCGCGGTGACGGCACGTAGGCGCGGGCAAACAGCGGGTCGGCGCCGGGCAGCGCCGCGCTGCGCCCGCTCGACAACAACTCGCGCGCCTGATCCAGCTGCTGCGGCGAGAGCTGCAGATCTCCGGCGCAGGATGCCGCATCGAGCAGGCATTGCGCGCCATCACCGAGCCGCGTCACCACCATCAGCGGCTGCCGCCGGCTATGCGCCTCGGCGACCCGGGCCAGCGTCGCGCGCTTCATTCGACCGGCTCGACGAAAACCTGCACCCGACCGCCGCAGGCCAGCCCGACCTGCCAGGCCTGTTCGTCGCTGACGCCGAACTCGAGCAGCTGCGGCCGGCCGGAGGCCATGACCCGGGCCGCGGCATCGATCACCGCGCCCTCGATGCAGCCGCCGGAGACCGAGCCGATGAAATGCCCGGCCTCATCGACCGCCAGGTGGCTGCCTTCGGGACGCGGCGAGGAGCCCCAGGTGCTGACCACCGTGGCCAGCGCCGCCGCCTTGCCTGCGGCGCGCCATTGCTGCAGGGTTTCAAAGAGGGAGTCGTCGTCTGTGGTCATGATTGTTCAGGGTGCAAGTATCAGCGAATGCCAATGTTAAAAAAACCCTCACGGATGGATTGACATTACTTCGTTTCTTTGCATACAGTGTACCGTATCCTGAATTGGACCTGCCGACCAAAGGCGAAAACAATCTGTCAGTCGCCTGCGAGGCCCGTCTCTGATCCAAGATCGTAGCGCAGCCGAAATCGACCAAAACAATTACCGAGGAGACAAGACATGACCCAGACCCGCATCGTTCTTGACCAAAGCGAAATCCCGACGCACTGGTACAACATCGCCGCCGACCTGAAGAATCCGCCCTTCCCGCCGCTGGGCGGCGACGGCAATCCGGTGACCCCGGACAAGATGCTGGCCATCTTCCCCGGCCCGGTGCTGGAGCAGGAAATGTCGGCCGAGCGCTGGATCAAGATTCCCGAGGAGGTGCGCCAGATCTACGCGCTGTGGCGCCCGAGCCCGCTGTGCCGCGCCACGCGCCTTGAGCAGATGCTGGGAACCCCGGCAAAGATTTTCTACAAATACGAGGGCGTCTCCCCGGCCGGTTCGCACAAGCCGAATTCCGCCGTGCCGCAGGCCTACCTGAACAAGATTGCCGGTACCAAGCGCCTGGTCACCGAAACCGGCGCCGGGCAGTGGGGTTCCTCGCTGGCCTTCGCCGGCCAGATCTTCGGCCTGCCGGTCGAGATCTTCATGGTCAAGGTCAGCTATGGCCAGAAGCCCTACCGTCGCCTGATGATGCAGACCTGGGGCGGCGACGTGGTCGCCAGCCCGTCCGAGCGCACCAAGACCGGCCGCGACATCCTCGCCGCCGATCCGGACAACCAGGGCAGCCTGGGCATCGCGATTTCCGAGGCGATCGAAGCGGTGGTGAGCAATCCCGGCAGCAAGTACGCGCTGGGCTCGGTGCTCAACCACGTGTTGCTGCACCAGACCGTGATCGGCCTCGAAGCCAAAAAACAGTTCGAGAAATTCGGCGAATATCCCGACATGATGTTCGCGCCCTGCGGCGGCGGCTGCAACTTCGCCGGCGCCGTATTCCCCTTCCTCGGCGACGCCGCGGCGGGCGACAAGCGTGCGCAGAAGATCCGCATGGTCGCCGTTGAACCCGAGTCCTGCCCGACGCTGACCAAGGGCGTGTATGCCTACGACTTCGGCGATGCCTCCGGCTTCACGCCGATGATGAAGATGTACACCCTGGGCCACGACTTCATGCCGCCCGGCATCCACGCCGGCGGCCTGCGCTACCACGGCGACAGCCCGCTGATCTCGCAGCTCTACCACGAGAAGCTGATCGAGGCCGTTGCCGTGCCGCAGAAGGCCACCTTCGAGGCCGGCGTCATGTTCGCCCGCGCCGAAGGCATCATCCCCGCGCCCGAATCGGCCCACGGCATCCGCGCCTGCATCGATGAGGCGCTGCGCTGCAAGGCCAGCGGCGAGCCGAAGACGCTGTTCTTCAACCTCTCCGGCCACGGCCATTTCGACATGGCCGCCTACGAGAACTACTTCTCCGGCAACATGCAGGACTTCGCCTACTCCGACGCGGACCTTCAGGCCTCGCTGAAGTCGCTACCGAAAGTGGACTGGCCGCCCAAGGCCGCCTGATCGGCGAATACGCTGAATAAGAAAGGGAGCCTCGGCTCCCTTTCTTTTTGCCCGCGGCCTGCCGAAATCGGGGGCACCACTGGCGGCTCCGAGCCGTTAACTGGCGTCGTCCTGTTGCCCGCCCGTCCGGGCCGAGAATTCGACCAGCGCGCGTTGAAACTCCTCGATCGCGGCGGCGGTGATTTCCTCGCCGCACTCGTAGCAGTAGGCAACGCCCTTGAGCCGATCGACCCAGCGGCAGCCGCAATGGTCGCAGGCCAGTTCCGGCGCGCCGTGCGGATTGGTGAATATCACCGGCAGGCCCCGAGAAAAGCCAGTCCGAGCGAGTCGAGAAAATCCTCGTAGCCGGCATCCTGCAACTGGGCCTTGTTCTTGAACACGAAGAACATCATGCGGCCGCGCCGGATCAGGCGCTTGATCACCGTCAGGGTGTCGCCTTCCAGTTCGCCCAGCATCGTCGCCATGGCCTCTTCGTCGGCCACCAGCAGCAGATCCACCTTGGTCGATGCCATGCCCGCGAAGCGCTCGATGCGCGCCGACATGCTGCCGTTCTCCAGTTGCCAGGCCAGCATCGGCACTTCCGTCGCCAGCTTGACGCCTTCCAGGTGCTTGCCCGGAAGAATGCCCGAGGCCTCGCGCGAAACGAAGCCGATGCGCGAGCCCGGCACCATCTCGACAAACAGCTCCTGGTGCCGATCCAGCATGGCTTGCCAGGGGACGATGTTGCCAAAGCCTTGTTCAATGACTGCGTTCATCAGTGTTTGGGTGTTGCCAGTTCCAGCGTTTCGATGAATTCAAGTATGCCCGCGGCTTCCAGCGCGTCGCGCTGTTGCAGCACGAAGGGCTTGATGTCGAGCAGGCGCGCCAGGTGGGCCATGCACGCCGTGCCGTCAGCGCCGACTCTTGCGATGGCCATGTCGCTCATCACCAGCAGCAGGCCCCAGTCCGCCGGATAGCGACCGTCGAAGGCGACCGGCCCCGTGGCGCGCGCGCGGCTGCCCGGCCACCACAGCCAGGCCTGCCCGCGTTTCGCGGCGTAGTCAGTGCTGTCGATGAAGGCCACGGCGAGCGGCGGTCCGGCGACTTCCTCGACCTCGGGCAGGCGTTCCAGCAGGCGCGACCAGCGTGCTTCATCCAAGTTCAGGCATCCGGGATCACGGCGGTGGCCTCGATCTCGACCTTGGCGCCATGTTCGACGAAACCGGCGACCTGCACCGCGGTCATCGCCGCGTTGTAGTGGCCGATCAGGCGCCGGAACACCGCGCCGAGCTCCTTCTGCTTCGCCCAGTATTCCTCCTTGCTGCCGAGGTACCAGGTCATGCGCACGATGTGCTCTGGCTTCGCGCCGGCCTCGGCGAGGATGGCCACGATGTTCTTCAGCGCCTGCTCGGCCTGCGTGACGATGTCATCGCCAGGAAACTGGCAGTTCTCGTCCCAGCCGACCTGGCCGGCGACGAATACCATTTCTCCACGGGCCGCCACGCCATGGGCGTAACCCTTGGCCAGCGGCCAGCCATTCGGCAACAAAGTCTTCAATGCATTTCTCCTCAGGAGGTTTGGCGCAGGCGGAAGCGCTGCAGCTTGCCGGTTTCGGTGCGCGGCAGGGATGTCGCGAATTCGATCTGGCGCGGGTACTTGTAGGGCGCGATGCTCTGCTTGACGTAGTCCTGCAATTCCTTTGCCGTTTCGGGCGTGGCATCAAAGCCGGGGCGCAGCACGACGATGGCCTTGACGATCTGGCCGCGCTCATCGTCGGCGACGCCGATCACGCCGCACTCGGCGACTTTCGGGTGGCGCAGCAGCGCGTCCTCGACTTCCGGCCCGGCGATGTTGTAGCCCGCCGAGATGATCATGTCATCGGTGCGCGAGTGATAGTGGTAGTAGCCCGCGGCATCCAGGGAATAGGCGTCACCGGTGTAGTTCCAGCCATCGATCACGTATCGGGCCTGGCGCTCGTCGGCCAGGTAGCGACAGCCCGTCGGGCCTTTGACCGCAAGCTTGCCGACCTGGCCGAGGGGCGCCGGCCGGCCCTCGTCGTCCATGACGCAGGCGACGTAGCCGGGCACTGCCTTGCCGGTGGCGCCTGGCAACGCTTCCTTCTCGTCGGCGGAAATGAAGATGTGCATCAACTCGGTGGCGCCGATGCCATCGATCATCTCGATGCCGGTCGCTTCCTTCCACAGCGCCCGCGTCGCTGCGGGCAAGGCTTCGCCGGCCGACACGCACTTCTTCAGTGTGCTGCCGCGCAGCGGCGCGGCGATGGCGGCGATGGCGCGGTAGGAGGTCGGCGCGGTGAACAGGATGGTCGCCTGGTATTTCAGCACCGCATCGACCAGATCCTGCGGCCCGCCCTGCTCCAGCAATACCGTCGAGGCGCCGATGCTGAGCGGGAACAGCAGCAGGCCGCCGAGACCGAAGGTGAAGGCCAGCGGCGGCGTGCCCATGAACACGTCGTCCGGCGTCGGCCGCAGCACATGGGGCGGCCAGCAGACACAGGAGGCCATGACGTCGCGATGGAAGTGCATGGTCGCCTTCGGCTGGCCGGTGGTGCCGGAGGTGAAGGCGAGGATGCAGGTGTCGTCGCGCGCCGTATCGACGTTGGCGAAAATCGGGGAATGCTTCGCCATCGCCGCCTCGAGTCCATCGGCGCTGGCGTCGTTGAACCAGCGGATGTGCTTCAGCTCGGGCGACTCGGCGGCAGCCAGCTTGAGTTCCTCGGCCAGGCGCAAGTCGCACAGCGCGTGCGTCACCCTGGCCTTGGCGATGACGTGCTTGAGTTCCTTGGCGCGCAACAGCGGCATGGTCGCCGTGGCGACAGCGCCGACTTTCATGACCGCGAACCAGCAGGCGGCCATCATCGGATTGTTGGGCGCGCGCAGCAGCACGCGGTTGCCCGGCACCACGCCGAGATCCTTCACCAGCACATTGGCGATGCGGTTGGCCTGCGCCTGCAGGTCGGCATAGGTCCAGCGCAGGCCGGGCGCCTGGATGCAGACACGGTCACCGCGTCCCTGCGCGACATGGTCGTCGAGCAGCGGATCGGCACAGTTCAGCCGCTCCGGGAACTTCAGCTCAGGCAGTTCGAACAGGAACTCCGGCTGCTGCTCCGGCGGCGGCAGGTTGTCGCGGGTAAAGGTATCGACATGGGCGCTGTAGGACACGTCACTCCTCCCGCTGCCTCAGATTCTTACCCCGAGGCGATACCCTTCCTGGATCGCCGCATCAAGGCCGCGTGGCACCGTGGCGTCGCCACCACCGTGCAGCTCATCGATCATCCACTGGAACTCGTGGAACAGGTCATGGTTGGCCTTGCGCGGGCTGGA
>JALHPU010000010.1:0-42757 GCA_022842325.1 Sulfuritalea sp.
GTTACGCGGTGCTGGCCGCGGCGCCGGGTTTCGACGCGACGGCTGCCAGCACCTTGAGCGCGCGCCGCACCACGGTCAGCTCGCGCGCGATGCGCGCGGCGCGCACGCGGCGCGCGGCCAGCGGATCCATGGCGCCGACGTGCGGCAACAGCGGCGTGTCGCCGGCGCCGACTCTTCTCAATTCGGCCATGCAGGCGAGGCTGTCCTCTACCGTCGCTCCGGCACGCGCCAGGGTTTGCGCCGCGGCCGCCAGCCCGGCCGGCCACGGCCCGCGCAGCCCGGCGATTTCCTGCGCGAGGCCGGGCAGCTCGACGGCGATGCAGGCTTCGAGGCGCATCGCCTCGAACACCGCGAACCAGCGCAGCGCGCGTTCGCGATCGGGCCACAGTTCGAGTTCGGGTTCGGGATCGACGTTGAAGCTGCCGAAGCGCGTCTGCGCCCACAACAGCGTGGCCATAGCCTTGTACAGGCGACGATTGCCGGCGGCATCCGGCGCGAGGTCGAGCCGCTCCGGCAACCAAAGTGTCTCCGTGTCGGTCCACGCCTTCGGGCCGCTGACCAGCTTTAGCGGCCGGCCGTCGAGCGCGTGCAAAAACCGCGACAGCCGGCCCTCGATGTCGGCGAAGTCGAGGCCGTCGTGCGCGCGCAGCGCATGTTCCCGATGCGTCGCAGCGAACTCGATCAGGGTCTTGCGCGTGGCGGCCAGGCCGTTGCGGTCGTAGGCATCGAGCCCGGCGCGCACCCAGTCGTCGAGTTGCGCATCGAGGCCGGCGGCATGCACGGCAGCCAGCGAGGCGATCAGCCAGCCCAGGTCATCCGAGGTTTGCGCCGCGACGCCGGCCCAGTGCAGCACGCGATCCTGCAGTTCGCGCGGCAGGGCTTCCAGCAGCGCCGCCGGCTCGGCGGCGGAGCGCTGGCGCAGCGAGAGCAGCAGCAGTTCGTCGAGCCGCGCTTCGAGTTCGTGAGCGAAGAGCTTGCGTCCGCTCACGATGAATCAGAAAACCGCGCGGATCAGGTCATCCAGCGCGTCGCGCGTATCGGGTTCGTCGGCCAGCGGGCGGGCGATGGCCGCGGTGCAGGCCATCGTCGGCGTCATGCCGGCGGCGATCAGCTGCGCCGCATGTACCAGCAGACGTGTCCCGGCGCCTTCGTCGAGCCCGGCGCCCTTGAGTTTGCGCGTCAGTGCGCCAAGCTTGACCAGCTTCTGCGCCGTATCGGCATCGACGCCGCCTTCGTGGGCGACGATGCGCGCCTCGGTTTCGGCTTCGGGATAATCGAAATCCAGCGCGACGAAGCGCTGCCGCGTGCTGGGTTTCATTTCCTTGAGCACGCTCTGGTAGCCGGGATTGTAGGAAATCACCAGCATGAAATCCGGCGGCGCCTCGATGTACTCGCCGTGCTTTTCCACCGGCAGCGCGCGGCGCGAATCGGTCAGCGGATGGATCACCACCGTGGTGTCCTTGCGCGCTTCGACGATCTCGTCGAGATAGCAGATGGCGCCGGCGCGCACCGCGGCGGCCAGCGGGCCGTCCATCCACACGGTTTCATCGCCGACGATCAGATAGCGCCCGACCAGATCGGCGGTGGTCAGGTCGTCGTGGCAGGCCACGGTCACCAGCGGCCGCTTGAGGCGCCAGGCCATGTGCTCGACGAAGCGCGTCTTGCCGCAGCCGGTGGGGCCTTTCAGCATCACCGGCAGGCGGCTCTTCGCCGCCGCCGTGAACACCTCGAGTTCGTCGCCGATGACGTGGTAATAGGGCTCGCTGGCGGGGCGCACCAGCGGCGTGGCCAGGGAGTGAACGTCTTGACGGCGGGCCGGGTTGGGATTGTTCATGGCTATTTCTTTTCCTTGGCTTGCTTGGCCAGCCGGGTTTCCTCCGCCAGGCGCAGCTTCATTTCCCGCAGGCGCGAATCCACCTGCGACTGTTCGTAGAAATTTCCGTCACCGGACTTTTGCGCCAGTTCGAGCTGATCGACTGCCGCCGCCAGCTGGCCCTGCAGGGCGTAGGACTCGCCCAGCGCCCGGTGCTGCTGCAGGCGCTGGCCAAGCAGCGCGTAGGTCTTCGCCTGCAGCGCGTGCATCCTGGCATCCGACGGGTAGTTCTGCAGATCGTCGATGGTGACCTTGATGGCTTCCTGCGGCAGGCGGGCTTCCTGCAGCGCCTCGACCAGGCCGTAGGCAATCGCGCGTTCCTGCGGAAAGCGCTGCTGGGCGGTGCGCAAGAGCTTCGCCGCGCCGGCGGCGTCGCCCTGCTTCAAGTGCAATTGGGCGGCGAGGGTCTCGATCATCGGCGACTGGGCCTTGAGCCGGCGCAACTCGCCGACTTCCCGGTCGGCCGCGGCAGTTTTTCCATCGCGCAGCAGGGCTTGCGCCAGGCCGTAACGCACGGCGGCTTCGCTGCCGGCAAAGCTGCGGTCCTTGAGCCGGGTTTCGAACTCCGTCACCGCCTCGCGCGAGGTGCCGTCCTGCGCGCGCAGCTTGGCGCGCACCAGCTGGAATTCCAGTGAATCCGCCACCTGCCGGTAGGGTCGCGACTGGATCCGGTTGCCCATATCGGCCAGGCGTTCGGTGGTCAGCGGGTGGGTGCGCAGATAGCCCGGCGCATTATTTTCGTAGAGGCGCCCGGACTGCTGCAGGCGCTCGAAGAAGCTGCTCATGCCGCGTATGTCGAAGCCGGAACGCTCCAGCACGCCGAGCCCGGTGCGGTCGGCCTCGCGTTCGAAATCGCGCGAATAGTTGAGCTGGTTCTGGATCGCCGCGCCCTGCCCGGCCATCACCGCGCCCATCGCCAGATCGGGGCTGCTGCGCGCCGCGAGAATCGCCACGGCGAGCGCCAGCAGGCTGGTGACCTGGCCCTGCCCCGACTTGTTGATCAGTCGCGCCAGGTGGCGCTGGGTGACGTGGGAAATTTCGTGCGCCAGCACCGAAGCCAGTTCCGATTCCGACTTGGCGGCGAGGATCAGGCCGGTATGCACGCCGATGTAGCCGCCGGGCATGGCGAAGGCATTCAGCGTCGGATCCTTGAGCGCAAAGAATTCGAACTCCTGGCGCGATTCCTCGCTCTGCGCAGAGAGCCGGTTGCCGAGCCGGTTGAGATAGCCGTTGACCTCGGGATCGTCGAGCCAGGCCGCATCTCGGCGGATGTCCTGCATCACCGATTCGCCGATGCGACGCTCCATCGCCGGGGAAAAATCCGATTGGGCCGCCTCGCCCAGATCGGGCAGGCCTTCGGCGACCGACAGGGCAGGTGCGGAGAGGATGCCGAACGCCAGGATCAGGGCGCGGCCGAGCGGATGCGGTTTCATCCCGCTATGATAGCGGCTTGGCAAAAACCAGTTGTGACAGGGTATTTCATGAAACCACCTAAGAAGCCTCCGGCCATGGCCAGCGCCGGGCCGCTGACCCATTTCGACGGCGCCGGCCAGGCGCACATGGTCGACGTCGGCGCCAAGTCCGAAACCACGCGGGTGGCCAGGGCGCAAGGCCATATCCGTATGGCACCCGCGACTTTCGCGCTGATCAAAAGCGGCTCGGCCAAGAAGGGCGACGTGCTCGGCATTGCGCGCATCGCCGCAATCCAGGGCAGCAAGCGCACCTCCGAACTGATCCCGCTGTGCCACCCGCTGGCACTGACGCGCGTCGCCGCCGAATTCACGCTCGATGCCCGGCGCCATCGCGTGACTCTGGAAGTGACGGCGGAAACCGTGGGCCGCACTGGAGTCGAGATGGAAGCGCTGACCGCGGTGTCGGTCGGCCTGCTGACCATTTACGACATGTGCAAGGCCGCCGATCGCGGCATGATCATCGAAGACATCCGCCTGCTGGAAAAGGCCGGCGGCAAATCCGGACACTGGCTGGCAGACGATAAATGAACTCAAGCAATCCACAACGCGCCGTCGCATGGTGGCTGTTCGCCTGCTGCGCCATGGTGTTCCTGACCATGGTGGTGGGCGGCGTGACGCGCCTGACGCACTCTGGCCTGTCCATCGTCGAATGGAAGCCGCTGATCGGCGCCCTGCCGCCGCTGACCCATGCCGACTGGCTGGAACTCTTCGCCAAGTATCAGCAGACGCCGGAGTTCATCAAGCGCAATCACGACATGACGCTCGATGGCTTCCAGTTCATCTTCTGGTGGGAATGGGCGCACCGGCTTTCCGGCCGGGCGATCGGCGTGGTGTTCTTCCTGCCCTATGTCTGGTTCCTGCTGCGCGGCCATTTGCGCGGCGCGATGGCGGCAAAAGTGTTCGGCTTCTTCATCCTCGGCGGCCTGCAGGGCGCGATGGGCTGGTACATGGTCAAGAGCGGACTGGTGGATGATCCGCGCGTTTCGCAGTACCGGCTGGCGGCGCACCTGGGCCTGGCTTTCGTGCTGTTCGGCCTGATGTTCTGGACCGGACTGGGGGTGCTGCAGCGGCGCACCGTTTCGCCAGCGCCGACTCTTACCGTTCGTCTCGGCAACTGGCTGGTGGCGCTGGTGTTCATCATGGTGCTGTCGGGCGCGCTGGTCGCCGGCATCCGTGCCGGCATGGCCTACAACACCTTCCCGCTGATGAACGGGCATTTCGTGCCGCCCGAGATCTTCATGGTCGAGCCGCTGTGGCTGAACTTCTTCACCAACATGGCCACCGTGCAGTTCGACCATCGCATGATCGCGTGGCTGCTGATGGGGCTGATCCCCTGGTACTCCTGGCGCATCTGGAACGAGGCGCCCGAGGCGCGCACGCCGGCCGCGGTGCTGACGCTGTGGCTGGCGGCGCAGGTCGCGCTGGGCATCGCCACCCTGCTGCTGCAGGTGCCGGTGGCACTCGGTGCCGCGCACCAGGCCGGGGCGATGGTGCTGTTCGGGCTGCTGCTATGGGCCAATCACGCAATACGGCGGACGTAGCTTCGTAGGGCCGACTTCAGTCGGCCAAGGGTGAAGGCGGTGTAGGGCCGGCTTCAGCCGGCCGGGGTGAATGGCGGTGTAGGGCCGGCTTCAGCCGGCCGGGGTGAATGGCGGACTGAAGTCCGCCTTACGTCCGCCCTACGTCGGCCCTGCGGGGCGCGGACTATTCGTAGCGGACTTCGATGATGTCGAGTTCGCGCAATCCGCCGGGGCTGTCGAAGCGCACCGTGTCGCCCTCGCGCGCCTTCAGCAGTGCGCGCGCCAGCGGCGAGATCCAGCTGATGCGGCCCTCCTGCGCGTTGGCTTCGTCGATGCCGACGATCTGGTAGGTCTCTTCCGTGCCGTCGGCATCGCAGACCGTGACCGTGGCGGCGAAGAACACCTGGTCGCAGCCGCGCTGATCGGCCGGATCGACGATCACCGCGGATTCGAGGCGCTTGCTCAGGAAACGAATGCGCCGATCGATTTCGCGCAGGCGCTTCTTGCCGTAGATGTAGTCGCCGTTCTCCGAGCGGTCGCCGTTGCCCGCCGCCCAGGACACGACCTGCACGATGGCGGGCCGTTCGACCTTGACCAGGTGCTCGAACTCGGCACGGATCAGCGCGTGGCCGCGCACCGTCATGTAGTTCTTGGTGCCGGCGGGGATCTGCGACTCGGGCGCTTCTTCCTCGTCGTCGTTGTCCGCTTCTTTGACAAAAGCCTTGTTCACGTGATGGAAATCGCCGACAAAATTAAATGTTAACATCCAAAGCATGACAAGTCCCGCCGCACCGACATCGCAACGCCCGCTTTCCACCGTGCTGGTCTTCGCCGCGCTGATCGTCTGCGTGGCGATGGGCATCCGCCATACCTTCGGTCTGTTCCTGACGCCGATGAGCATGGAGCACCAGTGGAGCAGAGAAGTCTTCTCGTTCGCCCTGGCGCTGCAGAACCTGATGTGGGGCGCGACCCAGCCCTTTGCCGGCTGGCTGGCCGACCGCTACGGCGCGCGGCGCGTGCTGTGGGGCGCCAGCATCCTCTACGCGCTGGGCCTGGTCGGCATGGCGTATTCGGCGACCGGCACGGGTCTCGCCGCCAGCGCCGGCCTGCTGATCGGCGCGGCGCAAAGCGGCTGCACCTACAGCGTGGTGTTCGCCGCCATGGGCAAGCTGGTGCCCGACGCCAAGCGCGGCTGGGCCATGGGCGTGGTCGCCGCAGCCGGCTCCTTCGGCCAGTTCCTGATGATTCCTGTCGCCTCCGGCCTGATCGGCGGCATGGGCTGGTTCGGCACGCTGCTGATCTTCGCCGCCTCCGCCCTGCTGATCATTCCGCTGGGCGGAGCGCTGACCAAGGGACTCGCCGCCGGCGCCGCCGGCATCGGCCAGACCGCGCGCGAAGCGCTGGGCGAAGCCATGAGCGAGAAAAGTTTCGTGCTGCTGATCGCCGGCTATTTCGTCTGCGGTTTCCAGGTGGTGTTCATCGGCGTGCATTTCCCGAGCTACCTGATCGACAAGGGCATGGGCGCCGAAGTCGGCATGACGGCGCTGGCCCTGATCGGCCTGTTCAACGTGTTCGGCAGCTACGGCGCCGGCCATCTCGGCAACCGCCTGCCCAAGCGCCACGTGCTGGCCGCCATCTATGCCGCGCGCAGCGTGGTGATCAGCCTGTTCCTCTGGGCGCCGCTGACGGCTGTCAGCGTCTATTTATTCTCGGCGGTGATGGGCCTGCTTTGGCTGTCCACGGTACCGCTGACCAATGCCATCGTGGCCCAGGTGTTCGGCGTGCGCTTTCTCGGCATGCTCTCGGGCCTGGTGTTCTTCAGCCACCAGGTCGGCAGCTTCCTCGGCGTCTGGCTCGGCGGCAAGCTGTTCGACGCCACCGGCGCCTACGATACGGTGTGGGGCATCTGCATTCTGCTCGGCATCCTGTCGGCCCTGATCCACCTGCCGATCGACGAGCGCAGCCTCGAAAGCCGGCGCCTGGCCACCGCCTGAGGCGCCCGGCGCCGCTCGGGTAGCACCCGGACGCCGATTTGCGAGGCGATTCGGCCTCTGTTCCGCTGCTCGACCGCCGCCCCCGGAATAGGGCAATGATCCGGCCGCAGCTTCGCGCAACGCACCCGGCGCGGGGTGGCTAGGATGCGCCGGATGCCCTCCCAAATCGAAATCTACGAAGAAATGCGGCTGCTGTCGTCGCGCATGGTCGCGGCGGCGCGCGCGCGCGACTGGGACCACCTGATCGAACTCGAGCGCGGCGTCGGCGGCCTGCGCCAGGCCTTGCAGGCGGCGCCGGACGACAGCGCCGACACCGACCTGCGGCGCAAGCGCCGGCTGATCCAGCGCATTCTTGACGACGATGCCGAAGTTCGCCGCCACACCGAACCCTGGATGGAGCGCATCCGCCATTTCCTCGGCGACAACGAGCGGCTGCACGAACTGCAGAAGGCCTGTGCGGCCGATGCCGGGGATACCACCGCCGACGGCTGCCGGGCCTGAGAGCTCGTCCTGAGCCCGGGCGCCAACGCCGCTCAGCGTCCCCGCCGCGCCTTTTCGTAGAGCGGCATCACGGCCGGCAATTGCTTCTCGATTTCCTTGATGCGGTTGTCGCCGGCCGGATGGGTCGACAGGAATTCCAGCGGCGCCCGGCTGTTGGCCGCCGCCATCTTCTGCCACAGACTGACCGCGGCGCGCGGATCGAAGCCGGCGCGGGCCGCCAGGTCGAGCCCGACCACATCCGCCTCGGCTTCGTCGTCGCGCGAGAACTTCAGCGACAGCAGGTTGCCGCCGAGCTGGAAGGCGCCCGAATAACGCCCGCCGCCGACCAGTTCGCCGAGCAGGCTGGCGCCCAGCTGCGTGATCTGGCTCTTTGCCATGCGTTCGCGGGCATGCTCGCGCAAGGCATGGGCGATTTCGTGGCCCATCACCATCGCCACCTCGTCGTCGGTCAGCTTGAGCTGATCGAGCAGCCCGCTGTAAAAGGCGATCTTGCCGCCGGGCATGCAGAAGGCATTGATCTGCTTCGAGCCGATCAGGTTCACCTCCCAGCGCCACTGGCGTGCATCGGGATGGAAACGATCGACGAAGGGAATCATCCGGGTCGCGATGGCGCGCAGGCGGCGCACCTGCGGATGGTCGTCCGGCCCCAGCGCCTGCTTGGCCGCGGCCTGGCGCTTGAGCTGATCGTATTGCTGCGCGGCCTGCCGTTCGACCGCCGCCGCCGGCACCAGATTGCTCAGGACCGAAGGCTTGCCCACCTCGACGCCATCGGCCGCCCCTGCCGGCAGGCCCAAGGCAAGCGCGACGAAGGCGATCAGGGCGCGCAGCATTTCATTCGCCCTCGCCGCCCAGCACCTCGAGCAGATGGGCGAGCAGCTGCGCCAGTTCGCCGCACATCAGCGTGAAGTCGGCAGCAAACAGGTCGTCGGCGTTTTCGGCCTGGCGCTCGGCGTCTTCCTTGAGCAGGTCGAGGAAGGCCAGCTTCTTGATCTGCAGTTGCTCGGTGAGGACGAAGGACACGCGGTCGTTCCAGGTCAGCGCCAGCCGCGTCGCGGTCTTGCCGCCGGCGATGTGGCTGCGCACTTCGTCGCTATCCAGGTTGTGGCGCACGTAGCGCACGGCGGCACGCTCTTCGACCGCGGCCTGCAGTTCGCAATCGCGGTCGATGCTGAAGCTGCCCGGCCCGTGGCCCGCCGCCAGCCATTGCGTCATCGCCGTGGCCGGCGCCAGCTGGGTCTTGACCAGGGTCACCGGCAGTTCGCCGAGCGACAACTTGAGTTGCTCCATGACCTCGTCGGCGCGCGCACTCGAAGAGGCGTCTACCAGCAGCCAGCGATTGACCGGATCGATCCAGACGTAGGTCAGCCCGCGCTTGACGAAGGCACGCGGCAGCAGTTCCGCTTCGACCTGTTCGACGACTTCGCGGGTCTGCTTGCGCCCCGGCTTGTAGCCCTGCGCCGCGGCGATCTGCTCGAGCTTGGCCGCCGCGTACTGGCGCACCACCGACATCGGCAGCAGTTTCTGTTCGATGCCGAGCGCGATCAGCTGCTGGCGCTCCAGGCTGAACACCAGGTCGCCGTCCTCGCCGCGCGGCGGCACCCAGCCCAGCGCCAGGCGGTCGCTGGCGCTGCAGCCCTGGAAGATGCCGCGCTGCAGGGCAGTGGCGAGTGCCTCTGTGCTGTAGGCCCACTCGGGAGTAAGCCGGAAAATCTGGAGATTACGAAACCACATGGCAACAGGACGCGTGATGAAAGACGCACATTCTAACGGCGCGAGAAACCTCCCGAGGAAAGTCGGCGCTGGCAGCACGCCGCTCAGGCAACGGCAGCAGGCTGCCCAAAACAAAACGCGCCCCTGCCGGCATGCCGGAGGAGCGCGCGCGAAACGCGAATCGGGCCGGAGTTGGCCTAGGCGGTAGCCAGTGCAGCGCTGGCCGCGGCTTCTGCCGCGCGCCGGGTCTTGCCAGCCCGCGCCGGCATGTGGCACAGGCCGCAGACATAGCCCTTGACCGGGTCGTAGGCGTGGGCGACGAACTCGCCGTGGCACTCGCGACAGGTGGCCATCTGCAGCATGCTGGCATCGAAGAAGCGCACCATGGTCCACGCCCGCGTCAGCGACAGCACGGTGTCCATGCCGCCGCGCTTGATCTGGTCGAGATACATGCGATAGGACTTGATGATCAGTTCCAGCCCGGTCAACTGCGTATGCGACTTGAGGAAGCGGTAGTAGGCCATGAACAGCGAGGCATGGATGTTCGGCTGCCAGGTCATGAACCAGTCGGTCGAGAACGGCAGCATGCCCTTCGGCGGCGACTCGTGGCGCACTTCCTTGTAGAGCTTGAGCAGACGCTCGCGCGACAGGTTGGTTTCGGCCTCGAGCAGTTGCAGGCGGGCGCCGAGTTCGATCAACTCGATGGCCAGGCCGATGTCCTTGGCCTCGATGATTACGGATTTATTGCGCATGCGGAACCTCCGTCACTAGACGTTTGACGTTTGACCTGGAATGAGGGCCGTTCAGGCCAGGGTGGCGACCGGTCTGCCGGCAGCCAGAATGGCGGCATGCAGATGCCCCACGCCGCGATCGCGCTCGTGGTTGGCGAGCAGGTCGAGCAGCAGGGTGTCGTCGAAGCGGAAGTTGCACAGCAGCATGTCGGAACTGGCCATCTTGAGGACCTGGCCCGGCGTCAGGCGGCTCAGCACGTCGGCAATCTCTTCACTGATACCCAGACGGAAAATGGCACCCTCGCGATCGGAGCGGACCATGTTCTGCGCCAGCATCAGGTAGGAGAGATTGACTTCCTTTATGTCGTTGTAGGTGTCGGTCGATTTCATCTTGCACTCCTTGTGAGCGCCGGCCCGGCCCAAGGGAGCCCGAATCACGGCAGATGCATGATCACACAGGGCATGACAAGAAAGAAATCAGTGGAAAAACCATTCTATTGTAAGAATTAGATAGAGCCGCTTTGTAAGAGAAAACATTACAAAGTGACGACAATCGATTGTTTATTTGCTTATTTTTTTGTCCTGCTACCGGCTTCGACCGGGGTCGTTCGCCATCGTCCTGCGGCCCCGCTTCGCACGCCCGTTTGGGCGCGGGGCTAGGCCGAGCGCGCGGAAAGCGTCGCGCTCGACTGTACGGTCGCCACGGCATTGCGGTGGCGCTTGGCCAGATAGGCGCTTTGATCGGCCAGGCGGATCAGGGCATCCGCATCGGGCGTCGTCGCATCGCGTACCGCGACGCCGATGCTGACGCTGCCATGGACAGTGCGCGCGCCGCCGACCACGGGCAAGGCCTCGACCGCGGCGCGCATGCGCTCGGCACACGCCAGCGCAGCCTCCAGCGTGGTGTCCGGACAGATCACCAGGAATTCATCGCCGCCGCTGCGGGCCAATACGTCCTGCGCCCGCATCTCTTCGCGGAAGGCGCTGACGACGAGTTTCAGTGCGGTATCGCCGGCGTCATGGCCGTGGGTGTCGTTGAGCTGCTTCAGATTATCGACGTCGATCACCATGCATGCCAGCGGCCGCTCGCTGCGCACCGCCATCGCCCATTCCTGCTGCATGCGTTCCATGGCATAACGCCGGTTGCGACAACCGGTCAACAGGTCGGTCATGCCGACTTCCTGCAATTGCTGGTTGCTCACCGCCAGTTCGGCGGAGATGCGGCGGATTCTTTCCTGCTCCTGGCCGAGTTCCTCCCGCAGGCTGGCGGCGCGCTTGCCGGCCTGCAGCCGGGCGGTCAATATCCGCGGCGGCAGGGGCAGGGTCAGAAAACCGTCGGCGCCCGCGGCGAAGGCGGCGACCAGTTTCTCGTCATCGTCGCGGTCCGAGAGAACCAGGATGTAGATGCTCCGTCCGGCCTTGAACTGGCGCAGGGTGCGGGTCAGTTCAATACCGTCGATCTCCGTCGACAGCAGGTCGACCAGCATGATCGGCGGCTGCAATTCGATCGCCATGGTCAGGCCCTGGCGGCCATTGGCGGCCTCGGCTACCCGGTAGCCGGCCGTGGGCAACACCTCGCGCAGCGGATTACGCAGCCGCGCCTCGTCGCCGACCAGCAGAATGCACATCTGCCCGGCGGCATCGCCGCTCGTCACGGCGGCACGAACTTCGGCTTCGGGCGGCCTGGACGCCTTGGCTGCCTTGGGCGGCTCGACGGGTTTGGGCGCCTTGGGCGGCTCGGCTGCCTTGGGCGGCTCGATCACCTTGGGCGGCTCGATCACCTTGGGCGGCTCGGTCACCTTGGGCGGCTCGGTCACCTTGGGCGGCTCGGTCACCTTGGGCGGCTCGGTCACCTCGAGTACATCCTGCGGCAGGTCGACCGCTTCCTCGAAATGCGGCATCGGACCGGTTTCGAGTTCCAGCATGCCGCCCCACTCGCGCCATTCATGCGCCGTGCGGTCGCAGAGGGCGATCAGCGCCTCGGCCTTGAGCGAGAGCTTCGCCCCCAGCTGAAACAGCTTCGGCATCAGGCCACGCCATTCGGTCGGCGCCGCAACGCAGACGGCGCCGATATAGTCGGCGAGGACCAGCAGTTGCCGAAGGATCGCGTCGCCGCCACCGTCCTGCTGGCTGCCGGCTGCCGGCAAATCGAACACCTCCGCCGCCGCGACGCATTCATCGGGCAGGTTGTAGTCAAGCAGCAGCGATGCGGTCAAGGCGCCGGAACTTACGCCGAACGCCTCCTGCTCGCGCTGGGCCAACGCCTGCCCTGCGCTCCGCTGCCGCAGCAGGTCGCCGTAGGGCTGCGCAAACACCGTTGCCAGTACCAGTTCGCCGAGGCGCGCGATCAGGCCGACGCTGAAGGCATCCGCCGGCGGACAGCCCGCCCGCAAGCCGGCCAGCAGCTGCAGGGCGACCGCCCTGGCCAAAGCCTGCGACCAGAAACGCGGATAGTCGAAGTTGCTGCAGGCGCCGCTGCGGTGATGTTCGAGCAAGGAAAACCCCATCGCCAGCGACCTGACCGCCGGAACGCCGAGCACATTCACCGCATCGCGCAGCGAAACCAGCGGTCCCTGCTCGGTGCCGCTGACGCCATTGGCAACCCGGATCACCCGCACCGACAGGGTCGGATCGGACTTGAGGGCATGCGCCATGACCGCCAGGGAAGTCCCTTCGCGCTGCGTCAGGCGGATCAGCGCCATCGCGGCGCCCTTGGGCAGAGGGAAAACCTCCATGCCCCTGATTTCCTCTATTCGCTTGCGGAAGGCGGGATTTGGCATCGATTCGGCTGTTTCACTGGTCATATTCAGGGTCTGCGAGTGGCTTATATCACCATTTAATGCGCAAGGGCAATGTCGAAGGCAGTATCCGGCACGCTACAATAATTGCATGGATCCGGCGATGAATTTCTGCAGTGCCTGTGGCGCTCCCGTTGCGCTGAAGATACCCGCCGGCGACAGCCTGCCGCGCCATGTCTGCGATGCCTGCGGGGCGATCCATTACCGAAATCCGCGGCTGGTGGTCGGCGCCTTGCCGGAGTGGGAGGATCGCGTTCTGCTCTGCCGCCGCGCCATCGAGCCGCGCCACGGCAAGTGGACGCTGCCCGCCGGCTTCATGGAGAACGGCGAAACCGTCGCCGCCGCCGCCTTGCGCGAAACCCTGGAAGAAGCCTGCGCGCGCATCGAACTGGGCGACATGTACACCATGATCAGCGTACCGCACATCCATCAGGTGCACGTCATCTACCGCTCGCGACTGCTCGACCTCGACTTCGCCCCCGGCATCGAAACCCTCGAATTGCGCCTGTTCGGCGAGGACGAAATCCCCTGGGACGAAATCGCCTTCCGCACCATTGCGATCACCTTGAAGCACTACTTCGCCGATCGCCGCGCGGGCAAGTACCGCTTCCATACCGAAGACCTGACCACGCCGCCGCAGGCCGCCACTAATCGTCCTCGAGGTTGAACACCACCGGCAGGACCACGGCAAAGGCCTTGCCGCGCAGGCTTTCCGGCAGGCGCGCGCGCTGCGCACCGGCATCGATCATGGCCTGTGCGGCCCGATCCAGAAGTTCATGGCCGCTCGACCGGCTTACGGTGACGTCGCGCGGCTGACCGTCGCTGGCGACTTCGAGACGGATTTCGGCGCTTCCCGCCCAGCCGGCCGCCATCGCCTGCGCCGGGTAACGCTTGAAACGCCTGGCCTGACTGGCAACGGCCAGGCGGTAGCCGCGCAAGCCGTCGAGCACGACGCCGGACGCCGTGGTTTCGCTGATCAGGGTGGCAGCGACCGCGCCCGGCGCAGTCGGTCGTGCGGGAACTGAGGACGCCGCACTCCCGGCCGGCGACGCCGGTGTCGGCGTCGGCATCAAGGCCTTTTCCGCAGACACCACGGGGGTTTGCGGAACGGAAGTCGGTTTGGACTGCTCTAATGCTTGTGGTGCAATCGGGGCAGTCGGCGCCGGCGCCACGGCGCGCGGCGCTGGCCTGGGCGGTGGCGGCGGCTGGGTCGGAACCGGCGACGGACGCAGCGCGGCATGCAGCAAGGCCGGTGCGGTGTCAGACAGCAGGCGCGGCGCGGTGGGCCAGAGCAGCAGCAGGTGGAGCAGCAGCGAGGCGAAGACGGCATAGCGCAGCCGTCGCGTGCCAATTCCCCCTGTTTCAAAGCTATGAAAAGTCATTGCGCTCTGCTAAATTCGTACCGATACAGGATTCTATAGAGATGACTAGCCATCCGCTGATCCTTACGCTCGACCAGCACGGTGTTCCGCACCGCTGGGTGAGTTGGCAGCATGCCTGCATTTACGTCGCACGCGATCTGGTCGCCTGGGACGCGGGAGATACTCAGTTCATTTTCTACGGCGGCACCAACCGCGTCACCGGCGAACGTTCCGAACTCGCCACCAGCAGCATCATCGCGATACGCGGCAAGGCGCTCTCGGGCAAGTCGCTGCATCCGACGCCGCCGCTGTCCAACCGCGAACTGTTCCACCGCGACCGCCACATCTGCGCCTATTGCGCCCGTGAATTTTCCTCGCAGCGGCTGACCCGCGACCACGTGCTGCCGGTTTCGCAGGGCGGGCGCGACACCTGGATGAACGTGGTCACCGCCTGCCGCCACTGCAACCAGACCAAGAGCGGACGCACTCCCGAACAGGCGCATATGGAACTGGTGTATGCGCCCTATATCCCGAACAAGGCGGAGTACCTGATACTCTGCAACCGCAACATCCTGGCCGACCAGATGGATTTCCTGGCCCGCCACGTACCCTCCCAAAGCCGCGTCCGCGCGGCGTAGGATCCTCCCTGATCATGACTACCGTTGCGGCGAAGCCGCTGACTTCCTATCGCAAGTACTGGGCGCAGCGCTTCGGCACGGCGCCCTTCCTGCCGATGTCGCGGGCCGAAATGGACGCGCTGGGCTGGGACGAATGCGACATCAT
The DNA here is from genome assembly GCA_022842325.1 of Sulfuritalea sp. GTDB lineage: Bacteria > Pseudomonadota > Gammaproteobacteria > Burkholderiales > Rhodocyclaceae > Sulfuritalea. Next base: position 14,744 of record JALHPU010000010.1, read on the forward strand.
CCTGGTCACCGGCGATGCCTACATCGACCACCCCAGTTTCGGCATGGCACTGGTCGGCCGCCTGCTCGAAGCGCAGGGCTTTCGCGTCGGCATCATCAGCCAACCCGACTGGCACTCGGCCGACGACTTCAAGCGCCTGGGCAAGCCAAAGCTGTTCTTCGGCATCACCGCCGGCAACATGGATTCGATGGTCAATCGCTACACCTCGGATCGCAAGATCCGCTCCGACGACGCCTACACGCCCAACGCCGCCGCCGACCGCCGCCCCGACCGCGCCGTGATCGTGTATGCCCAGCGCGCCCGCGAGGCCTTCCCCGAAGTGCCGCTGGTGATCGGCAGCATCGAGGCCAGCTTGCGCCGCATCGCGCACTACGACTACTGGTCGGACAAGGTGCGGCGCTCGATCCTGCCGCATTCGAAAGCTGACCTGCTGCTTTTCGGCAATGCCGAACGCGCGCTGGTGGAAGTCGCCCACCGCCTGGCGAAGGGCGAAAAAATCGGCGACATCCGCGATCTGCGCGGCACCGCCTTCATGGTGCCGCATGGCTGGCTGCCGGGACCGGAGTGGACCGAGGCAGACTCGACCACGGTGGATACGCCGGGAGCGGTGCACCCCCATCCCGATCCCTACGCCATGGAAGCCAGCAAGCCGACCCCGACAGTCGGCGCTGGCGACGAACCGAAGGGAGTGCAGAGCCAGGCGATCGTGCGCGTCGTCAGCCGCGCCGAGCGCCTGGCGCAACACAAGGCGGCACGCGCCCACACCGCGATCCGCCTGCCGTCCTACGAACAGGTGCGCGACGACCCGGTACTTTACGCCCACGCCTCGCGCACCTTCCATCTCGAATCGAACCCCGGCAACGCGCGCGCCCTGATCCAGGCCCATGGCGAAGGCGCCAGCCGGCGCGACGTCTGGCTCAATCCGCCGCCGCTGCCGCTGACCACCGAAGAAATGGACCACGTCTACGGCCTGCCCTACGCCCGGGCGCCGCATCCTGCTTACGGCGACGCCAAGATCCCGGCCTGGGAAATGATCCGTTTTTCGATCAACATCATGCGCGGCTGCTTCGGCGGCTGCACCTTCTGCTCGATCACCGAACATGAGGGCCGCATCATCCAGAGCCGCTCGGAAGAGTCGATCCTGCACGAGATCGAGCAGATCCGCGACAAGACGCCCGGCTTCACCGGCGTCATTTCCGACCTCGGCGGTCCGACCGCCAACATGTACCGCATGGCCTGCAAGGACCCGAAGATCGAGTCCTCCTGCCGCCGCCTGTCCTGCGTATTTCCGGGCATCTGCGAGAACCTCGGCACCGACCACGCGCCGCTGATCTCGGTCTATCGCAAGGCGCGCGCCCTGCCCGGCATCAAGAAGATCCTGATCAGTTCCGGCCTGCGCTACGACCTCGCCGTGCGCTCGCCCGAGTACGTCAAGGAACTGGTGACGCACCACGTCGGCGGCTACCTGAAAATCGCGCCGGAGCACAGCGAGGAAGGCCCCCTGTCGAAAATGATGAAGCCGGGCATGGATGCCTACGAACGCTTCAAGCAGATGTTCGACAAGTTCTCGAAAGAGGCCGGCAAGGAGCAGTACCTGATTCCCTACTTCATCGCCGCCCACCCCGGCACCACCGACGAGGACATGCTGCAACTCGCGCTGTGGCTGAAGAAGAGCGGCTTCCGCCTCGACCAGGTGCAGACCTTCCTGCCGACGCCGCTGGCCATCGCCACCGCGATGTGGCACACGGAAAAGAATCCGCTGCGCAAAGTCACGGCCGATTCCGAATCCGTCGCCGTGGTGCGCGGCGCCAGGCAACGCAAGCTGCACAAGGCCTTCCTGCGCTATCACGATGCGGAGAACTGGCCGCTGTTGCGCGAAGCCCTCAAAGCCATGGGCCGCGCCGACCTGATCGGGCCGGGCAAGCGCCACCTGATTCCGGCCTGGCAGCCGGTCGGTACGGGGACTTCGTCATTGCCGCACAGCCAGAGGGCCCATGCCGGAAAGCGGGCGCAACAGTCGGCGCCGGCGACACGGCGCACCACGCCGGCGGCGCCGGCCAAACCCGGAAAAGCCGCGCCGGCACGGCGCCATCCGGACGTGCCGCGGCATCCGCTGTCACGCCGCAAGGGCGGCTGAAGGCAATTCAAGCTGGGGGTTTGGAGCGGGTAGAATCCGGTGGCGGGAGGGTGTCTGCCGAACTATGGCCGACAAGCCTTGACGCCACTGTGATTTCGCATTGACGCATTATCGTGTTACCACGATAGTTACCACGTTTTTTCCTTCGCTGCCTCCTGCTTGATGCCTTTTCGACATCAGCGAGGGGTGGCGATCCGGCCGGTGTTGCGTGGTGCAGACGTTCGCAGAAATCCAGCGCCCTGTGAGGGTGCGCCGGGGCGCACCTTCGCGCCAGAAATCGAGAGCAGGAACGGGACAAGGGCGAGCAGTAGCCATCTGCCGTGTTGATCGCCGCCGTTCGATCCGAGCGCGATCCCAAAGACCTCACACCTGGTGGTGGAGGAAGGTCGGCCGGATGCCCAGCGCCTCCAGGGCCACGCGTAGCGACAGGGATCAGCCTTGCCGGCGAGGGGAGGCGATCCGGCCGGTGCTGCGTGGTGCAGACGTTCGCAGAAATCCGGCGCCCGGTGCGGGTGCGCCGGGGCGCACCTTCGCGCCAGAAATCGAGGGGTACGGACGGGGCGGGCGTGGGGGTCTGTACCAGTCCAGGTGGAAAACCGGGGCACAGTTTTTGCCCAAAAACCGGGGATATCCCCATCATCCGGGGTGCACTTCCGTCATTACCGGGGATCGCTAAAGCCAGTCATACCAAGGGTTTCGGTGGTCAATCCCCAGAATCCCCGGTATCCCCGGTACAATTTTAGGGGATGGACTTGAGGCGGCAAAATCCCCGGTCCCTATATATCTGACTTGATAGCTCTATTTATTCAAAACACATAGAGGTGAATTAACGCCACTGGCGCCACGATCGCATCGAGTTTGCCGTTTTCGGTCTCTCCTGTATTTGGTGCGATTGGTAACGTCCTGGTGTCAGACCCCCCCCCCGAAACTCCCGGCCATAAAAATGTGGTTGATAGCTCGGTCCTCCTGCATCGATCTCCAAAGATTTACCCCCCCCTCCCGTCGTACCCCCCCCTATCAATTACGCGGTTATGCGCAGAGTGAGGACCACGCGGTCTAGCGTTTGAAGCCTGCAGAGAATTGATGCCCCCCGCCAGTCATCCAACTGACAACATCATCCACGCCCTGGCCACAAGCGATCGAGATATCGTTTCTCTGGCGCAGATTGATTTTCCCTACCCAACACCCCGCGCATTCATTTCAATTGCCGTCCGGTGCTTTTATACCGGGGATACTGGGGATTCCGGGGATTGATCGCCAAAACCCTTGGTATGACTGGCTTTAGCGATCCCCGGATATGACAGGAGTGCACCCCGGTTGCCGGGGATATCCCCGGTTTGAGTGCTGCATGGCGCACACCAGGTGAGGAGCAGAGTAACGATCGGCAGGGGGCGGCAATACCTACTCCTACTCGGGCATCGAGGGAACGGCGGCGGCGCGATCTGCTGACTCGCGCCTGGCTAGCTCTCAGCGTTCACCATCACGCCGAATCGATTCAGCAGCCTATTTCACGGCCTCCGCATCGAAGCGGGTGCCGTCTGCGAAGAGGACAAGCGAAGGCGCAAACTCTGTTTTCACCTTGGCAGCGTCGACGCCCGCCTCTTTTCGGTCGTCGCTATCGAACTTACTGTATTCACGCCCCAAGCTGAGTCTTGCTGTCGCGCCAGCTGCTAACTTGCTATCGAATTTCATCGGACGCGTTGAAATAATGTCGTCAAAGGCATCTCGCAGAGTGAGGATGCCCTTAACGCCAGCCACATCCTTTGTGCCTTTGTTGTGCACCTCGATGACGTAAGTTAGGTAATCCTTCACGTCGTTGTCGCGATAGGTGGCCTCATGCAGTCTGACGTCGACCAGCCGCACAGCAACCACTTTCGCAAATTCATCAGCAAGAGCCTTACGCTGAGCAACAGCCTTGTCGGCAGCCTCTTTTTCGGCTGCCTGCTTACCCCTCTGTTCCGCGACGAACTTCCTTTGCTCTTCGATCGCCTTGCCTAGTGTCATCCCCTCAGGAATGCCGGCTGAAACCGGAATGCCAAACAAGCCCCCCAGCTTTGCGCCCATGGTATGACGCAGCACATAGGCCGCCACCAGCTCGCGATCCTCCTGCTTCAGCTTGTCGAGTGCCGGCTTGATGCTTTCCATCTTTTCAATTTCGCGTGGCAACGGCGTGTCGAGCGGGCTTGAGCATGCGGCCACCAATGCGGCCAGGACAATCCAGTGCGGTGCTCTCATGATTCCCCTCCTTTTTTTGGATCTCGCAATGATAGGCACATAGCGATGCCCTGGCCAGTGGCAAGTGGCAACACCTGGGTACATCCAGCGCCGGCGATCAACAGGCCTCGCACCTGGCGAGATCCGCCGGCGACGGGATGGCTAGCACCATGACTAATAGCGGTGGATGCTCCACCGCTATGCGCCGCCAGAAGTCGGGCGCGTGTTCGAACTACCGTACTCAACTCGAATAGGGCGGGATGACTTTCATGCCGGGGTGGTGACCAGTGAATCGCCGGCGCGGGTGACGCGGGTCAGCGTGGTGTCGAGGTTGCGGGTGCTGGTGGCGGTGGCGGCGGCGGCCGTGCGCAGGCCGGCCACCTCGGTGCGCAGGCCGGCCACATCGGTGCGCAGTTCGCGGATCTCGGCGATCAGCTCGCCATTGCCGCCCGCGCCGCCGGCGGCCGGGTTGTAACGCTTGGGCGTGACGGCTTCGCCTTCGTGGATCCGGGCGAGCATGTCGCGCGGCACGTAGTTGGTGCCGACATCGAAGGCCGGCACGCTGATGCCGAACTGCGCCATGCTGGTCACGGTGCCCTGCAGGCTGGCGATGGTGCGGGCGGTGAGCATGGCCTGTTCGGTGCTGGTGGTGCTGACGGCGCGGCCCATATCCACCACGGCTTGCGCCAGCGCCGGCAACATGCCGGCGGCGCCCTGGTCGCCGGCGCGGGCCGCCGCGGTACCGATCAGGAATGCCGCTTGTGCCTGGGCAAAGCTACCCGGCGCGCCGCCGATCTCGCCGCGCAGGCGGGCGATGGTCTCCAGGATGCCGTCGGCCACGCGCTGCCAGCCTTCGGCGATTTTCTTCTGCGCGGCCAACTGGTCGGCGGCGGCCTGCTCGGCGGCGGCGGCGGCATCGATCTCGGCCTGCTTGACGGCATTGAGCCCGGCCACCGCGTTCTCCACCTCATCGGCAGTGATGCCGCCCTGCGCGGCCAGATCACCCAGCCCGGCCTGCAGGGTGTTGAGGATGATCTGGTAGCGCTCGGTCATGATGAACTCGTCGGCGCCGGAGTTGCGCCAGTCGGTGTGCTCGGTACCGAAGCCGACCGAGGTCGGCGCGTCGGCCTGCAGCGCGGCCTGCACGGCGGCGAGCTGCTCGGGCGTGATGGCGCCGGCGATCTTGTTGTCGATGGCGACCAGCTGATCGCCGAAGGCCTTTTGCGCCGGCCACATGTCACCGCTGAACCACTGGTTGTTGGCCCAGGGCGTGAAGCCGCCGATGGCGCTGTTGTGGCCGTATTCACCGGAATAGCCATTGACGTTGCCCCACTGATGCACCGATGCGCTGCGCTCGGTGGGGCCGTCGCCTTCGAACATGCCGAGCATGGACGCGGCGGCGATGGCCATGCCGATGTAAGGTATTGCGGTGCCCAGCCCGGTGAGCGCAGTGCCGCCGACCGCCTCGCCGATGCCCAGGGCATCGATGTAGGCGGTGGAGAGACCCATTGAACTGCCCAGGCTCGAATTCGCCAAAGCACCGTAAATGCCGCCGCCGACGTTGCCGGTGGCGAGGTTATACAGGCTGCCGCCGGCCGACAGCGTATCGGTGATCGAACCCGAATTGCCGAACAGGCCGGACGCGCCACTGGCGCCGCCCAGCAGCCCCTTGAGGCTGCCGCTGATCGGATCCATCACCATCTGCACGGCGATCTTGAGCACGGCGGTCTTGAAGGTGGCCTGCAGCGAATCGAGGAAGTTTTGCGCGAAGGGCTTGCCATCGTCGAAGCCACGCATCAGCGCATCGGTGAGGCTGCGCGAGACGTCGTCGGCAAACTTTTCCCATTCGCGGGCGGCCTCGTCGGCGCCCTTCTTGGCCTGTTTGGCCATCTCGTTCGCCGACAGCGCGCTACGGTAGCGGCGCTCCATCTCGGCATAGGCTTCGCTGGATTTGTCGAGGCCGGACTTTTCCATCTCGCGCAGGACGATGTGCTCACGCAGCTGCGCGGCGGTGGCGGTGAGGGCGAAGGATTCTTCTTCCAGCGCGACGATCTTTTCACGCAGGGACTTGATCCCGTTTTCGACCGCCAGGCGCTCGCGCTCTTCTTCGTCTAGCGCGATGTCGGCAACGCGGTTGTTTTCGCGCGCGGCTTCGGCGGCCAGCTCGAGCTCGATGGTCTTGCGCGCCCAGGCGGCCGCCGCGGCCATGACGGCGGTCTGCTCGGCTTCGCTCTTCAAGGTCATCGCGACCAGCGAGGCCTCGACCATCTTTTTCTGCACCACGGTCAGGCCGATCTGCGCAGTTTCTTTTTCCAGCGTCTTGATGTACTCGAGGGCTTTTTTCTGCAGGGCTTCGTAGGGGTCTTTCTTGGCGTCGCCGCCACCGAGCGCATCCATGATCTTCTTGATCCGCGCTTTCAGATCTTCGGTCATTTCATCGCGCTGTCGCTTCCCTGCATCGGCGGCAGCTTTTGCACCTGCAGCCTGCGCCTTTTCAATCGCCATCCGCTCCGCTTCCAGTTGGGCAAGTTCGGCGCGCATCTGTGCGATGTTCGGGCCGAACAGCGCCAGCGGGTTATAGCTCTCGATGTCTTCCTTCAAACTGGAGATGGACTTGTTAACCTTGGCCAGAGGAGTCAGAAGGTTGTCAGTAAATACTGCAGATGCCACCCCGCCAAAAGCCACCCAGGCGGCCATCAAGGCGCCAGATTCCTGCGCTGCCAACGCCATGTTCCTCGCTATGGTGTTCAGGGCTGGCATCAGGTCATCGGTCATGGATAGCCCGGCCACTTTCGAAGAGATGGCGATTTCAGCCAGGTGGTCGTTGAATTGGTCAGCCTGCGGGGCCAGCGCCGCCATCGCTGCCGCGTACTTGGCGCTCTTTTCTGCGGCCTCCCCAAGACCGGCGCTGCCGAGGTTGAGCATCGGAATGAGGTCCATGCCGGACTTGCCGAACAACTTGACTGCGAGCGTGGTTTTCTCGATGCCGTCAGGCATCGCAGCGAAGATGTCGGATACCTGTTTCATGGCCCCATCAGCGTCCTTGGCGGTAATGCCTGCAGCACGCAAGGCGGTGCCATGTTCGACCAGGTTGCCGGATAGACCCTTGATGCCCTTGCTGATCGATTCCATGGACGTACCGGATTGCCTGGACGCCAGCTCATACTTCGCCAGGGCCGCCACGCTGATACCCACCCGCTGCGACATGTCGTTCAGTGCATCAGCGGCGTCGATCGAGCCCTTGATCAAGCTGACGAAATACCCAGCGGACAACCCGACACCGAGTGCGCCGAGCGCGGCTTTGGCACTGGCGACAGCTTTTTCAATGCTGTTCATGGCACCGCCGACGATGCCTTTTGCATCGTTCATATCCTTGGCAATACGTGCCATGTTCGCGTAGAACTGAATTTCGAGTGCGCCGGCGATCATGATGTCACCGCTTTCTTTTCATTCAGCAGCGCTCGTATCACCGCCTTTACGGAGTTGCGTAGCCTGTCCGCATCGGCGGTAATGACAGCCAATTGCGCGGGCGGGAACTTCGATGACTTCGCCTCTTTCATACAACGGTCGGCATAGGCAATTGACTGTCGAGCCCGAGCGAGGCGTGCGTCCAAGTCAGCGATGCGAGTTGGCTTAATCGTATGACTCACGTTGGTTCCCTCATAGATTGAAGATCGCGGCCGGGCGCCCGGTCAGTGGTTCTCAGCGCGCCGCCAACTTCCTTTTCAATGGCCCTTATGCGAGCATCGTAGCGGCCCGTAAATTCCTCGAAGGCGCGGTTTTGGGCCTCTATCGCCGCGAGAATTACGGCGGACTCCGCGCTCTGTGGTGTGTGGTTCATATCCGGGTTCCTGGGTTGATCTGCACTGGTAGCGTGTTCGTACTTTAGATTCCATCTATCCCGACATAGCGGGATCGGGGAAATCAGGAGGTGATAGTTTTTTGCAGATCGCCACCTTGTTGCGAATGGTCTTAAATGTCACCTGAATGCGGCCACGGCGGGGATGGTGATAGGTCACCAGCTCCCATATTCGATTAACACTTTCGAACGGGCTTGCGGCTTCGCCGTCACGATCGCGGCGCACTGCAGCGTTTTCCAATTCCACCAGGATTCGCTCAAACGTCACAGGCTCGCCGATCCGCAACGCAGCGCGCCGGATCTCTTTGGCGAGGAAGCCGGGGTGTCGTCCGCACTGCTGGGATTTGAACGCCAAGCCGATTCGAACCAGAGCGAGGATCTCGTCCAAAGCCGGACCTGCAGGCATCGCTGCCACTAGGTTGTCGATTGCCGGGCAGGAATCTGCGCCAGCATGGCTCGACATGGCGGTTGGCTCCCTGCTGTGGCTGGCGTTCATTGGCGTGCGAACTGGATATTGAGTACCAAGGGCCGCGGGCGGCGGCGTAGCTGACAAAGACCGCCACGCCGCCGCCGGCCGCTTACTTCCTCGGCCTCACCTTCGAGTAACGATAGCGAAGGTCGAGGAGCGCTCCATCTTCCTGGCCAATTGCCTGGCCAGCTGCTTTGTTGCGCGCCTCGAATTCCGCCAGGTTGCGCAAACCGTTGCGGGCAAGATGCTGCCGAAACGCCGGGACAGTTTCGATATCGCGCTTGAGTAGCGATTTGCGGGTGCCTTGTGCGAGTTCTTGCATGATGATTTCCTTTCAGGAAAAGTTGTCAGTCAATTGCGCTAGCGGTGGCATACCTCCTTTCATGTGGTGGTCAGACTGGAGTCCATTCGGCGGGATCGCGGCGGATCGCGACGGCGGGCTTTACGATGGGTACGGGCTCGCGCTTCGGTATGCGATCGCGAACCACGTCCGGCAACTGGTTGCGTTCGACAAAGCCGTACTCGTAGCACTCTTTCATGTAGTGCATGATTCTGGAATTGCCGTCCTTCAACGTGCCCATAAGGGGCATCGGGCGAATTGACCCGGAATACGCCACACCGTGCTCGTACAGCGAATCGCGCAAATCGTCCTCGGCTTCAAGCGCGGTATTCAGTTGCAGTAGCGCATTGAACACCGCAACCACGTTGGCGCAGTGGAAAGGCACCAGGTCGCGGGCAATTGCCGATCCGACTTGGGACGCCAGCTCGGCAACAATTTTTTTCTGCATGGCGATGGCCTCGTACAGCACACCTCTCTTGTGTCGGGCCTCATTAAGAGTTTTGGTCAATACCTCCCGTTGCTGGTAGTCGGCGCCGCAGCTCTCGCCGCCGACCAACAGCGCTTTCGCTTCCCGCTTGCGATTGCCCTCGGCATCGATCATCAGCGAGCCTAGGCCCTGCTCCGCTTCGTGGCACACCTTCTCAAGAGCGTTGTGCTCCTGTTGCAACTCGATAAGCCGCGCCTTTGCGGCCAGGTAGCGCGGATCGCGCTCCAGGCGGATATCTATTCCGTTGTATTTGTCGTCCATGGTGCTTTCCTTTCGTGGTGGTGATGCCGCACAGCGTGAGCCGGTGCGGCGTGGTGGAGCGATGCTGCCGACAGGGCAGCGCCGCTATTTCGGTGGTATCCAGACGTCTGCATTTTTTTCGCGGCCAGTGGCCGACGGTGCCCACGCGCTACCCTGGGTTGCTCTATGGGCAGGATCCGGCGCCCGATCATGGTGGCCGTCCTATTCCGCATCGAAGATCGCCGGCAGGATGTGATACATGCGCTGGTAGGCTTCGCCGGGTGGCTTGATCTTCACGGCGAAGTGGTCCTTTTCTGTTTTCAAATAGCCCAGACCGGAGAGCAGCTTGGCCACGGTGCGATGGTTGAAGCCCTTGCAGCATTCGGTGCGGAACACCTGCGGAAGAACCAGGTATTCGGTCACGTGGTCATCGCTCAGCATGACGGTCTGCCCCGCCAGATCCGGCGGCTCCACTACGCATCCGGTTTCCTTGTTAAGCAGCCGCCGCCAACCCGCCCGGTTCATGACGCGGTTCGCGTGCGTGTCCTTGGCCACGGATCGCCGCCAGTCGGAGAACCGCGCCTCGCCGTGGACTTCGAGGAAGCCGCGTACCTGCATCAGCATCACCCGTTCCTCCTGGTTGCCTTCGCCGCCTCGGTGACTCAGCCAGGCTTCGAAACAAGTGCCGGCCTGTTTCATTGACGCCCCTGCTGCCCAGCCGGTAATTCCCCATCGGGTCGCCAGTTCGCCGGCTGCGCCGACCAAGGCGCAGCGATCGGCGACCCGTAGCACCTGGTTGCCGGCCTCGTTCGTCAGGTAGCGCTCGGCAAACATCTTGCGGGCCTTCAGCAGCGTCTCCCGGATCTCGTCGGGGTCGCGCTTGACCAGCTCAGCCAGGAAGGCAGGGAAGGCCGTGCCGTGGTATTTCTTGACGGCATGCGCCAGGCGCTGCGAGAGTGCCTTCGGTGAGGCCTCGCCGTGCAATACCTCATAGATGCCGGGCGGGTTGTCGCAGACGCGGGCGGGGATCTCCGCCATGCGGCCTTCCATCCCGGCCGTGGTAGCCATGCCGACCGATGCGACGTGCGCCGCCATACCGACTTCGCCCGTCGAGAGGAACAGGATTCGGAACTTCGCCGTTTCACGCAGGCCGCCTTGCGCCCGCGCCCGGCTCTTTCCGTTCGCGTTGCCCAGCATGTAAATCGTATCGCCCAGCACCTTGGCATTGATCTGGGCAAGTTCATCCATGGCCAGCAGCGCATCGCAGTGCTGCATCGCCAGATATTCCATGCTGTTGTCGCTGGCCCGCCATTGCTTCATGTATTCAGGGCCGCCGCATACGCTCGCTGCCACACGCAATGCCGTGGTCTTGCCGTCGCCGGATTCTCCAGAGTAGTGAATACCGCCCGACTCGCCGCCGACCAGATCCACCAGGGGCGCGGCAAAGGCCATTGACACGGCGAAGGTGAGACGGCTGTTATCCACGCATAGGGCTGCGATCTGCTGCCGCCATTCATCGAGGGTGCCTCGCTCGCGATAATCGGCCGCCGCCGCCCCATCTTCGAACAACCATACTTCGTCGGCTTTGCCGATCGCACGATCAGGAGTTACGAACACTCGGCCGTCGTCGGTCTCATGCCAGCCCGTGCGATTGGTGGTGCGGGCACGGGCTTTCGGCTGCTGGGTCATCAGGTATTCCAGCAACAGCGGGCGGCCCTTGGGGGCGATCTGCAGGCCCCAGCCCCGCAGCAGTTTTTCCAGCTCGGCGCCGTCGCCGCTGAGCATGGCATCAGGGATTACCTCTCGGTGCGGCTGGCGATCGGGGTCAAGGAATTCCACCAGCTTGCCCCAGCCCTTCTGGTTCGGATCGCGGACCATCGCAATTACGTCGAGAGTGCGGCACACCCAGCGCGGCGCGATCAATTCGCCGTCTTTGCTGACGCCGACATACCAGGTGCCGCGTGCGTCGACATAGAAATGGGGGCGGGATCCAGTGTTGTCTTCGCTTGCCGTGTCGCCGGCGCCGACTTTTGCAGCATTGGACGCGACAGGGGGCAGAGCGGCCTTCTCGAATACCGGGAAGGCATCTGACAGCGCTGCCAGGCGCTCGGCAACCAGGGCGGCGGTGAAGCCCTCATCTACCGCGTTGGCGGCGTCCCATCCATCGGGCAGGGCCTCGCGTTGCGTGCCGTCAGGCAAGGTCAGGAACACCGCCGAATTCAGCCGGCGAATATCGGCCGCGCCGGCTGCGTGCAGACGTTTCGACACTTCAGAGGCATATGCTTCGCCGGCGGCGTCGGCATCCGGCGCCAGCACACAGCGCCGCCCCGCCAGCGGGGACCAGTCGGATTTATCCGCCGCCTTCGCCCCGTTCGGACTGGTGATGGCGACATGATTGGGAAACAGCCGTGCCGCTGCGTCGGCGGCCAGCTCGCCTTCGGTAATCACAACATCAGCACCAGGGCGAGCGGCGAGGCGGTCAAGGCCATACAGCGGGCGCGGCTGATCAACCCCCAGCCAGCGCCATTCCAGCTTCCCCCCCGGCATGCGGCGCAGGCTCAAGGGGCGGATTTCCTTGCCGCCTTCTGCCTGGTCGAAACGGCACACCAGGAACAGCAGCCGGTCGGCTTCATCGCGGTATTCCCAGGAATGCGACGGTGCGCCTAGCTTGGGATGGCGCTGGGGTCGGGCCGGCGCATCGTCGGGCACGGGTAGCACGCACTCCCCGGCCGAATGGGCCGCGCCCGTTTCCAGGCCGTGGCGGGGTTTTCGTGGGGCGGCCGGTGCCTTCTCCTTGCCGGCCTCGCCTGCGGCCTGCGGTGCCGTACCCTTGCCAGCCGGAACCGCAATGCCGAAGTGTTGCGCCAGTCGGCGCGCCGCGTCGGATTGCTTTTCGTCAGCCAGGTATGCTGCCAGGGACACCAGATCAAGGCCACTCGCGCCGATGGCGAAATCGCCCCAGGCGCCGGTGGTGGTGTTGATGCTGAAACTCCCCGGCGAGTTGTCCGGCCGGCGAGGATTCAGCGGCAGGTATTCGTGCCCCTGGTGCTTGCCCTGCGCCAGCCCGATAAATGACATCGTGTCGGCGAAGCTGGCCAGGGCGGCGGCGGCAATACGCGGAATCCATTCGCCGGCCGAAGTCATGGCGCATCTGCTCCTGAAGGGGGATTGAGGATGTCGGCCATCAGGCATGCCCTCCCGCTGGGCTCATCAGCGCCAGCGCCGCATCTGTCCCCGCCCGTGCCTCAGCGATCAGCTTTTCGCTTACCTGGTTGCCATTGGCTCGCATTTCGGTAGTGCATCGGCCACAGAGCAGCCACGCAGTGATGCACAGCATGCTGCCGACAGCGCAGTGAGTAACCCGCCCAATGCCGCGCCACTTGCGCACCGCGTTGAATGGCTTTTCACACTGACCGCAGCGCTCACCGAATCCATCGCGGATCAACTCGGCCGCCAGGGCCTTACTTGTTTCACCGTGAAGCGGCAGAAGTGAGAGTCGCGGGTCGCCGGTCCCTTCGCGAACAGTCCATTGCATGGGACCGCGCCGCGGTGCTTTTTCGTGGTTGGCCATGGTCACACCCCCACGTCATCGGATGTTTCGCTTAGCCAAAGGTCATCGGCGCCCGGATCTATGCCCGTGGTCACGATCGCTCTCGCCCGCTCGGTCAAACGGGCATTCGTGAGGGCATCAACATTGGCGATGATCGCGGGCAGGCGCCCAGGGTGCAGCAGGGCGATCTTCCCGAACTCATTAACACGGCGCAGGAAGGTTTCCCGTGTGGCCCATGCCCTGGGTGATAGCGGCAACATCAGGTCAATGACGCTGGAGATATGACTCAAGGGCTCGACATCGCAATGCAGCCCTTGGTCTTGTTGTCCCCTTGTGCGCAACAGCTTGAGATAGGCATCGCCGATCAATACCCCAAGCGATACGGGTCCGAGGCCCAAGGTATCCACCGCGCCATCAGGTAATTCCATTGGCGCCTTGCCAATGGCGCTGAGCGTCAGCAGCCGCAGGTTGGGGAACTGTCCCAGGTGCGCCGGTGCATGCCCCTCGCCGATGCGAAACTCACACGAGGGAAACTGCGAGGCGGAAGCATCGGGAGTTGCCGTCGGTGATACGGCGGCCGGTTTGGCGGTATGAGTCATTCCGCCTCCCTTGGTGCGAGCATACGTGGCGCAGCGGTGCGAAGCACTGCGAGCGCGGCTTCCGGACTTTGCTTCGCCTTCCCGGTGCAGCCGAGGCAGATCGGCCCTCGGAGCGTGATGTTGACGCCGGGATTGACGGTGATGGAAATCGAGACATTCCCGGCGTTGTCGCGGCGGGCAACCTGATAACCGCAGGCGACACAGGGCGCGGTGCCTGGTGGGATGGGGCGGGTATTCATGGCCGCCTCACGCCGCTTGGCGGTCTGAGTTTCGGCTCTGCTCGATCTTCCTTGCGATGTAGGCTTGCACCTCGGATTGGACCCACCGAACCGAAGTGCTGCCGACAGTTATCGGCTTGGGGAAATCCTTGTCATAGCGGGGTGACTTCGGGTTGAGGCGCTCATAGATCGCATTGCGTCCCAAGCGTGTAAGCCGCTCAACATCCTGCCGGCGAAGAAGTGCCTCTTCGGGAGTTGCTACAAATTCGGCCATTTCCTTTTCCTTTAGAAAGGAGCACATCGGATTTGATGTGCATTGCCGAATGGTCTAATGCCGTTAAATTTCCGACTATCGAAAAACCGCCGCTACTCGTCGGCGTTTTTCTGTCTCTTTGCGATACGCTTGATCATCCCCACCATCGCATCGTCGCTATCGCGTGCCAATTTCAACCAGTAATCCATACGGCCATCCTTGAGGCCGCCAAGCTGGAACACTGCGCGAAGACATTGCGCTGCAAAGCCCGAATCGCTGATGGTGAAGGGAATGCCGCTTTGAAAAAAAGTCCCCTCAACAGCTAAGGCGGTACGCAGCATAAAGTTGAAGTCGTATATCGGGAGTTCATCTGCTGCCGCTCGCACACCGCACGAAAACGCTGCAAGTTCCGGCAAAATTTCCGCGCGAAGACTGGCGGCTGAAAAGACGGCGTGCATCCCCGGATGCAATGGATTGACGCCGATGTTATTAGCTTCGACTTCCTCCATGCCTCGCCATAAGGCGAAGCCAAGGGCAGCAGAATCGACTCCTTCAATTGCTTTGTGTAAGTTTTCCATGGCCACAGCCAACGCTCGAACCTTCTCCCGCCGCCTCTTCTGTTCGGGCGGATGAGTGCGCTTAAACTCCGGAATGCCGGCGGCGTAACCCTCAAGCGTGCGGACGAAGATTTCCGCTTCGTGCTCATCCTGTTGCAGACAACAATCCGGGTTGGCCTTCCGGAATTTCTCGGCAAACTCTTCGCGCAGTTTTCGCCGCAATACATCATCAAGCCGCAGCGGCGCGGGGATGTAGTCTCGGCTATTGGAGTCATCGGTATCCATGCCCCTCCCTTCGGGGTAGCCCTTGATCCAGGATCGCCGCGCCGGCCGGGTAAGGGTGCCCGGTGTTCGCCTTTGGGGATCAGCCGCCGGCTAGGCGTGGCGAAGACAATTAGTCTTGAACTGCAAAGCGATCGATAAGCACCAAGCGCTCTTCGTTGGTCATGGAAGACAGCGGAAGCCATCCACCGGGATCAATATTCGGCGTTCCGGTTGTTGCGATCGTATGGATGTACTCAGCCAAGGTCGCGACGATGCCCTCCTGCTCTGGCGTCATGGGACCAAGGGCCGCGACCAGGGCACGTGCGTCCGCGAGCTGTTTTCCATAGTATCCGGCCATAGTCGGGTCGTCGTCCTCGCCATGCTCCGCCGACTGTTCGAGCTTGCGCAGTGCACCCATACACTTAAGGGCTCCGGCGATGCGGGAGGCATTGATTGTATTGGCGCTCATGCTGCACCGCCATTCTGAGCCATCCGTGCCGCATCAGCCTGGTTGATCTGCGCAATAGCGGTTTCCGTTTTACTAATAATCAAGCGCGTCAGACGATAGGCATCGGCCGCGTTTTCTGCGCTCGATTTGAGTTCGAGAATTCCATTCGCGCCAGCCGCCAATGCTCGAATGTCAAACAGGGTGTTGAGTGCTTGGGATATGGAAGAATCTACGCTGTTACTATCGGAATTAGCCATGCTTGCATCTCCTTGTAAGGTGCTTCGTGGTTAGGGGTCGCCGAGTGTCTCACCACTCGCCGGCCCCGCTTTTTTGCCTTGCGGCGAAATCAGTTCATCGTGAATCCTTGTACTTCCGCGCCTGCTTTTCTCGGTCGCGCCTTATAAAGTCCATCACCAGGGGAACAGCAGCTGATGCGACTAGCATCGCGTCCGGCTTGTTCGCCGATGTGATGACGATCGGCCGGCGAGGCCTGCCCGCCTTTGTCCCTTGTCGATACGTTTGCACAGGCCGGACCATGGCCGGACTCAGGCGCAGCGCAGCGAGATGATTTCCGCCCCGGCCTTGATCTTGTCCAAGTAGTCAGCCCAGCCCTGCATCATCTTGACGCGCTCTCCCAGGTACTCGGCACGGTTGTACGCGCCCCGTACCTCGTCGCGCTCGCAGTGCGCCAGCTGGCGCTCAATCACGTCAGGCCGCTGGCCCTGCTCGTTCAGCATGGTGGAAGCCACGGCACGGAAGCCGTGCCCGGTCATCCTGCCCTTGTAGCCCAGGCGGTAGAGTGCGAAAAGCATGGTGTTGTTGCTCATGGGCTTGTCACGATTGCGGCCGGGGAACACGTAGCGGCTTTTTCCGGCAAGCGACTTCAGCTCACCCAGGATGGTGAGGGCCTGCGACGAGAGCGGGACGATATGCTCCGTGCCCATCTTCATGCGCCCGGCTGGCACTATCCACAGCCCCGCCACCAGGTCGAACTCTGACCACTCCGCCCCGATCAGCTCATTGGTACGAACGAAGGTGAGCGCCAGCAGCTGCAGGGCGTACATAGTTTGCTTGTCACCCATCGCGCCATAGGTATCGATCGCTCGCAGAAGCCCGGGGACTTCCTCCGGCCTGACGGCAGCCTGGTGCTTTTTGACGTGGGGGGTCAGGGCGCCGCGCAGATCGGCGGCAACGTCTCGCTTGCAGCGCCCCGTTGCGATGCCATAGCGGAACACCTGTCCACACGCCTGCATCAACCGGTGCGCCAGGTCATGCGCGCCGCGCTTCTCAATCTTGCGGGACATTTCCAGCAGCTCGGGTGCTTCGATCTCGGCGATCGGCCGCGCCCCAATGAACGGGAAAGCATTGACCTCGAACCGGCGGAGAACATCGTCCGCATGTTTCGGCACCCAGGTATGCAGTTGCTTGGCGTACCACTCCCGCGCTACCGCCTCGAACGAGTTTTCGGAGGCTAGCTTGCGCTGCCTCTTGTTCGCCTTCCGTTCGGCTGAAGGGTCAAGGGATTCCCCCATGAGCTTTCGGTTATCATCACGGCGCTGCCGCGCTTCCTTCAGCCCGATTTCAGGATAGACGCCAAGGGATAGGGATTTTTCTTTGCCGGCCACCCAGTACCGCAGTCGCCAATACTTTCGACCATCGGAATACACCCACAGGTAGAGACCCGCACCATCATGCAGCTTGCGAATGCTCTTGTCCCCGCTGGTGGCGTTGTCAATTTCCTTGACGGTGAGGGTGTTTTGCTTGGCGGCCATCGTGGTAACTCCAATTACACGATTTCGTTACCACCATTTTTACCACGGTTTTACCACGGTTTCAATAGGTCTTATTAGGATCGCTAGGGAACGGGCTTCACGTGAAAAAGCCCGCAGTGTCGCGGGCTTTAGGGTTATTTCGGAACGGTTAGGATGTAGAGTTGGCGGAGAGGGTGGGATTCGAACCCACGGATGCCTTGCGACATCGCCTGATTTCGAGTCAGGTACATTCGACCACTCTGCCACCTCTCCGCGAGGCGCGGATTATACCTGCGAAGCGTCGATCAATGACAGAGTTCAGGGAGGGATAGCGTTGCCCAAGCTGCTTCACCTGCTCTGCTGTCTGGCAATGATCGGGCTGGCCGCCTGCAGCCGCATCGACCCTCCCGAAACCGACGGCCGGCTGGTCGTCGCGATCCGCGAAACGCCGGCTTTTTTCCAGGGCGAGGGCAGCACGGCAAGCGGCTTCGAGCACGACCTGGTCACTGCCTTCGCGGAAAGCCTCGGACTCAAGGTGCATTTCATCAAGGCCGCCGACCCCTACGAACTGAACGACCTGGCGCTGGCCGGCCGGGTGCACCTCGCGGCCTCGATGCCGCTGGGTAACGGTTCTTTGCACTACTCGATGCCGATCCGCACGGTGCGGCAGTGGATCGTCGGCCACAACGATGTCTACGGGCCGGGCGAGCTGACGGACCTGGCCGGGAAAACCGTCGAGGTGCCGGCCGGATCGCCCCTGGCCGACAGCTTGCGCGGGATCGAGCCGGCATCGCGTCCGGTGGTGGTGGAAGTTGCCGGCGTCAATGAAATGGAATTGCTGGAACGGGTCGCCACGCACAAGGCCGAACTGGTCGCCGTGCATGACATCCATCTCGATCTCGGCGTCAACTTCCATCCCGAACTGGCCCCGTTGCTGAAATTGCCGGGCAAGCTGGAGTTCGGCTGGGCCTTCGGTGCCGACGGCGCCGATGGCCTGCGCGCCAAGGCCGATGCCTTCATTGCCGGCGCCCGTGCCGACGGCACGCTGGCACGGCTGCATGACCGCTATTTCGGCCACATCAAGCGCATCAATGCGGAAGGCATCGCCAGGTTTCTCGATGATGCGAAGACCAGGCTGCCGCAGTGGCGCCGCCATTTCCAGGCGGCGCAGGACCTGACCGGCATCGACTGGCGCCTGATCGCCGCACTGGCCTATCAGGAGTCGAAATGGGACCCGCTGGCGACCTCCTACACCAACGTGCGCGGCATGATGATGCTGACCGAAGACACCGCCGACTATCTGCGGGTCAAGAACCGGCTCGACGCCCCCGAAAGCATCCGCGCCGGCGCCCGCTACCTGGCCGAACTGGTGGAGCAGGTGCCCGCCAGTGCCAAGCATCCCGACCGGCTCTGGCTGGCGCTGTCGGCCTACAACCTCGGCATGGGGCATTTCCGTGGTGCGCGCGCCATCGCGCAGAGGATGAAGCGCGACCCGGACGTCTGGTACGAAATGAAGCAGGTGCTGCCGCAACTGGCGCGCCCGGAAATCTACGCACGCCTGAAGAGCGGTGCGGCGCGCGGCGGCGAAGCGGTGATCATGGTGGAAAACATCCGCAGCTACTACGATGTGCTGAGCCGCTTCGAGCCGCCCCATGACTCGCCTTACGGCACGCGACCGACGTTCAGGCCGCCTGAATCCTTTCCATCCCGCCCATCCATGGCCGCAGTACCGTCGGGACCGTGATGCTGCCGTCCTCGTTCTGGTAATTCTCCAGCACGGCGACCAGGGTACGGCCGACCGCCAGTCCCGAGCCGTTCAGGGTGTGCAGCAGTTCCGGCTTGTTCTTGTCGTTCCTGAAACGGGCCTGCATGCGCCGCGCCTGGAAGGATTCGAAATTGGAGCAGGATGAAATCTCGCGATAAGTGTTCTGCGCCGGCAACCAGACTTCGAGGTCGTAGGTCTTGGCTGCGGAAAAGCCCATGTCACCGGTGCACAGGGCCACCTTGCGATAGGGCAGATCGAGCTTCTGCAACACCGCTTCGGCGTGGCAGGTGAGTTGCTCCAGCGCTTGCCACGACTGATCGGGGCGCACCATCTGCACCAGTTCCACCTTGTCGAACTGGTGCTGGCGGATCATGCCGCGTGTGTCCTTGCCGTAGCTGCCCGCTTCCGAGCGGAAGCAGGGCGTGTGGGCGACGAACTTGAGCGGCAGCGCATCGCCGGCGAGGATCTCGCCGCGCACGAGGTTGGTCACCGGAACCTCGGCGGTGGGAATCAGGTAGAGCTTGCTGCCGTCGCTGCGCGGCACCATGAACAGGTCTTCCTCGAACTTCGGCAACTGGCCGGTGCCGAACATGCTCTCGGGATTGACCAGGTAGGGCGTATAGATTTCGGTGTAGCCATGCTCGCCGGTATGCAGGTCGAGCATGAACTGAACGAGCGCCCGATGCAGGCGCGCGATCTGCCCCTTCATCACGGTGAAGCGGCTGCCGGAAATTTTCACTCCGGCCTCGAAATCCAGCCCGCCCAGCGCGGTGCCCAGATCGACGTGGTCGCGCGGCGCATCGATGGCGCGCGGCGTGCCCCAGCGCAGCACTTCAACATTGCCGGTTTCGTCCTTGCCGACCGGCACGCTCTCGTGCGGCAGGTTGGGTATCAGTTCGAGGAAGGTATCGAAGCGCGGCATCAGTTCCGCCAGCGCCGTCTCGCCGGCCTTGAGCGCATCGCCCAGACCGGCGACTTCGGCCATCACGGCGGAGGCGTCCTCGCCCTTGCCCTTCAGCATGCCGATCTGCTTGGAGAGCGAATTGCGCTTGGCCTGCAAGTCCTGCGTGTGCACCTGCAGGCGCTTGCGCTCGGCTTCGAGCGCTTCGAAAGCGGCGGTGTCCAGCGTCACGCCGCGCAAGGCCAGGCGCTCGGCGACGAAGGGGAGATTGCTGCGCAGGCTTTGTATGTCCAGCATGGTGAATCCTTATCGTTTCTTCTTCGCCTGCGCATCGAGTTCGCGCAGGTGGGCGAGTTTTTCGGCGATCTTCTGTTCCAGTCCGCGCGCCACGGGTTGATACCAATGCACGGCGGGCATGCCCTCGGGCAGGTAGTTCTCGCCTGCGGCATAACCCTCGGCTTCGTCGTGGGCGTAGCGGTAGTCGGCGCCGAAGCCGAGATCCTTCATCAGCTTGGTCGGCGCGTTGCGCAGATGCTCGGGCACGCCGCGGCTTTTGTCCTTCGCCACGAAGGCGCGGGCGGCATTATAGGCGACGTAGGCGGCGTTCGATTTGGGCGCCACGGCCATGTAGAGCACCGCGTTGGCCAGCGCCAGTTCGCCTTCCGGGCTGCCCAGGCGCTCGTAGGTGGCGCAGGCGTTCAATGCGATTTCCCAGGCGCGCGGGTCGGCCAGACCGACGTCCTCGATCGCCATGCGCACGATGCGTCGCCCCATATAGAGCGGATCGGCGCCGCCGTCGAGCATGCGCACCAGCCAGTACAGCGCGGCATCCGGGTTCGAGCCGCGCACCGATTTGTGCAGGGCCGAGATCTGGTCGTAGAAAGCGTCGCCGCCCTTGTCGAAACGCCGCAGGTCGGCGGCCAGCGTCTGTTCCAGAAAGTCGGCGCTGACGAGACGGTGACCGGCGGTGGTGGCGGCCGTGCGCAGTTGCTCCAGCACGTTGAGCAGGCGCCGCGCGTCGCCGTCGGCGTAACCGATCAGGCGCTCGCGCGCCTCGGCGTCAAATTCCAGGTCGTCCAGCGCCCCGGTCCGCGCCCGGTCGAACAGCTCGCCCAGTTCGGACTCGTCGAGGCTCTTCAGCACATACACCGCGGCGCGCGACAACAGCGCGGAATTCACTTCGAAGGACGGGTTCTCGGTGGTGGCACCGATGAAGGTCACCGTGCCGCGTTCGACATAGGGCAGGAAGGCGTCCTGCTGCGCCTTGTTGAAACGATGCACCTCGTCGACGAACAGGATTGTGCGCCGCCCCTGCTGCGCCATCATCTCGGCCTGCTGCATCGCCTCGCGAATGTCCTTGACCCCCGAGAACACCGCCGACAGCGCAATGAATTCGGCATCGAAGCTGTCCGCCATCAGGCGCGCCAGCGTGGTCTTGCCCACACCCGGCGGACCCCAGAGGATCATCGAATGCGGCGTACCGGAAGAAAACGCCAGGCGCAGCGGCTTGCCCTCGCCGACCAGGTGGCGCTGGCCGATCACCTCATCGAGCGTGCGTGGCCGCATCTGCTCGGCCAGCGGTGCATGCGCGGCCGAGGCGGGGAACAAATCAGTCGCCGACAACATCGGCCCCGGCGGGTGCGACGAAGCGGAACAGCGCCGCCGGCAGCGCCGGGTTGGCCTCGAACTGGGTGAAACGCAACACCGTGACCTGGCCGAAACTGTCGTGGATTTCCATGCTCACCGGCCGGTTGGCGGCGAAGCCGATCTTGACCCGCTCGAAACTGGCGTCGCCCCCCTTGGGCGTGGCCTCGACGAACTCGATGCCATCCGCCGATGCGCCTTCCTTGAGCACGAAATGCTTGTCCAGATCCTGCCCGGCCAGTAGTGCCGCCGGACTGGCGCCGAAGGCCGTACCGAGCTTCTTGACCGCGACCTGGTTCAGGTCGGGGTCGTAGCTCCACAGCTTGTTGCCGTCGCTGACCAGCAGTTGCTTGTAGGGCTTCTCGTAGGACCAGCGAAACTTGCCGGGGCGCTGCAGGGCGAAGATGCCGGCCGACTGCTGCGGCTTGCGTCCGGACTTTGCAATCACGGTCTGGGTGAACACGCCGCGTGAACTGCGGTTGGTGTCGAGAAAGCTCTTGAGCTGGTCAAGGCCACCAGCCGTGACCGGAGTCATATGGCAGGCGAGGATGGAGAAAAGGCAGAGTAGTCGCTTCATGGGGCAATTATCCCCGACTCCACCGCTGCCCGGCGCTTTATTCCGCGCCTTACTCCGACCGGTTCGGCGCGATGACCTCGCGCCCGCCCGCTCCGTTCATGGGCGTCACCAGCCCGGCCTTTTCCATGGCCTCGATCAGCCGTGCGGCGCGGTTGTAGCCGATGCGCAAGTGGCGCTGCACCAGCGAGATCGACGGCCGCCGCGTTTTCAGCACCACTTCGACGGCCTGATCGTACATCGGGTCGGCTTCGGCATCGCCCGCCGCCGTGTCGCCAGCGCCGACTTCCGACTCGTCCGTCGCCGGGCCGTCGAGCAGGCCCTCGATGTAATCGGGCGGCCCGACCTTCTTCAGGTGATCGACGACGTGATGCACTTCCTCGTCGGCGACGAAGGCGCCATGCACACGCACCGGCAGGCCGGTGCCGGGTGCGAGGAACAGCATGTCACCCTGGCCGAGCAGGGCCTCGGCGCCCATCTGGTCGAGGATGGTGCGCGAATCGATCTTGCTCGAGACCTGGAAGGCGATGCGGGTCGGGATGTTGGCCTTGATCAGGCCGGTGATGACATCCACGCTGGGCCGCTGCGTCGCCAGGATCAGGTGGATGCCCGAGGCACGCGCCTTCTGCGCCAGGCGCGCGATGAGTTCCTCGATCTTCTTGCCGACCACCATCATCAGGTCGGCCAGTTCGTCGATCACCACCACGATGTAGGGCATGGGTTCCAGAGGTTCGGGGCCAATCTCCGTATTCGCGGTCAGCGAGAAGGGATTGGGAATGTGCTCGCCGGCCTTCTTGGCGTCGTTGATCTTGCTGTTGTAGCCCGACAGATTGCGTACGCCCATGGCCGACATCAGCTTGTAGCGCCGCTCCATTTCACCTACGCACCAGTTCAGCGCGTTGGCCGCCTTGGTCATGTCGGTCACCACCGGCGCCAGCAGGTGCGGAATGCCTTCGTAGATCGACAGTTCCAGCATCTTGGGGTCGACCATGATCATGCGCACGTCCTTCGGTTCGGACTTGTAGATCAGCGACAGGATCATGGCATTGACGCCAACCGATTTGCCCGAACCCGTGGTGCCGGCCACCAGCAGGTGCGGCATCTTGGCCAGATCCACCACCACCGGCTGGCCACCGATGTCCTTGCCGAGTGCCACCGACAACGGCGAATGCATGCCGTGGTAGGCCTGCGAGCCGATGATTTCCGACAGGCGCACGATCTGCCGCTTCGGATTGGGCAGCTCGAGCGCCATGCAGGATTTGCCGGGCACGGTTTCCACGACGCGGATCGAGACCAGCGACAGGGCGCGCGCCAGATCCTTGGCCAGGCCGACAACCTGGCTGCCCTTGACGCCAACCGCCGGCTCGATCTCGTAGCGCGTGACTACCGGCCCCGGGTGGGCGGTCAGCACCTTGGCCTCGACGTTGAAGTCGGCCAATTTACGCTCGATCAGGCGCGAGGTGAATTCGAGGGTCTCGGGCGCCGGCAGGTCCGCCGGATTGTGCGAGGGCTCGGCCAGCAGGTGCAGCGGCGGCAGGGCACCGCCCGGTGCGTCGAAGAACAGCGGCGCCTGGCGCTCTTTCTCCGCCCGCGCCACGGCCTTGGGCGCGACCGGTACCAGGATTTCGACCGGCTCGATGCGGACCGGACTTTCCTCGACCTTGCGCCGCTCGGTCTCTACCACGACTTCTCGCTGCTCGGCAACGGCACGCCCATAGCGGCGATCCTGCCAACTGTCCCACAGGCTGCGCAGGCCGACCCAGCCACCTTCCAGCAGGATGCCGAATTTTTCGGCGATGACCAACCACGATGCGCCGGTAAACAGGCTGAAACCGATCATCGCCAGCACCAGCAGAATCAAGGTGCCACCGGTATAACCGAGAAACTGCGTGGTCAGACGGCCGACTTCCATGCCGAGCATGCCGCCCGGAGCCAGCGGCAAAGCCAGCTTCAGGCTCCAGAAGCGCATGGCTTCAAGGCCGCAACTGGCAAGGAGCAGCATCAGAAACCCGGCAATGGCAATCAGCAGCGAACGGCGGTCACCGCCGAACAGGTGGCTCAGGCGATGGTAGCCCCAGGCCAGCAGAAACAAGGGCAAGGCTACCCACCACCACGCGGAAAAGCCGAACAGATACAAGAGAAGGTCGCTCAGCCAGGCGCCGAAGCGACCGCCGGGATTGGCGACGCGCTCCACCATCGCCGCATGCGACCAGCCTGGATCGGCACGGTCGAAACCCCATAGCACAAGGCCCAGATACAGGCCCGCCAAGCCAACCAGCAGCCAGCGTGCCTCATGCACCAGCAGGGCGATTTTTTCCGGCAGGGGAGTTGAAACGGATTCGGTTGCGCTGATAGCACTCATGGGATGAGGCCGGTCCATGATAGAACACGAACCGGGATGACGGACACTGGCAAATTATGGCTGCCCGCCGGGACGATCAAGCCAGAAAAAGCCACCCTACTCGGGCGCTGTTCGACCCTTGTGACCCAAAAACGGGAACGGCAGCCGGAACCAAGTTCCGGCTGCCGTTCTTATGGGGCTACCGACGACTAGCGAGCGCCAAGGGCAGCCTTCGCCAGTTGCTGGATGTCGGGATTATCGGGCTGACGGGAAAGCATCTCCTTGGCGACGATCTTCAAATCGTCGGCCATGCCGTTTTCCTGAAATACCGAGTACAGGAACAGTTCTGGCGTCACGTCGTTGGGTGCCGCCGTCGCGCGCATGGCTTCATAAGTAGCAACAGCTTCAGCAACTTCTTCCTTGCTCGAGGCTGTCTGCGCCTTCGCCGACCGGACCACGAGACCGCCCACCCGCGAGGTATTCATCAACTCGGAAACTCGCGCCAGTTTCTGTGGCACTGCAGCCGGCAACTTCACCACATCCGGCTTGCTGCCTTTCAACAGTTCTCCGCCCGCCGACGTCGCCACGAAACTACTTGGCCCGGTCCATGACTCCTGCCGGCTGGCCGTCGTATAGCTGATGCGAATGCTGGCACCTGAGGCGAGGACCATCTTGTCACCGTGACGCAGCCTCATGTACGGCTGCGCCTTGCGCGCCGGACCCTCCTTGCCCTGATAGCTGACATCACCCTGCAAGCTGTTGACCAGAGCGACATCCCCGGCTGCCTCCTGGGCGAACGCACCACCCGCGACCACCGCAGCAACCACAAACGCCGTCAAATTAACGCAATCTCTATATTTCATGGCGATCACCAATTAGGAACAAACTCGACGCGACGATTCAAGGCTCCGGACGGATTATCGGTATCCCGCAGTTTCTCGCTGGAACGGCCCGCGGTCTCGAGATTGTTCAGCCCGAACTCGGCCTGAAGAAAGCTCTTCACTGACTCCGCACGGTTTTGCGACAGGCGGCGATTTACGGCTTCGCTACCCGTTGCATCGGTATGACCTTCGATCGCGACTGATTTCCAGATACCCGCCTTGCGCTGCAAAGCAGCCCCTACCGACCGCAGGAAACCCTTTCCCTCCTCCGTCAGCACGGCCGAGCCACGAGCGAAGGTGATCTGAATGGTATCCAGCGACGATTTTGGAATTACGCTCTGACAGCGCAGGCCAATTTTTTCCATCTGCGCACACTCATCCTTGAGCGCGACAATTTCCTTGGGAAACAGTGCGCCCTCAACATCTTCGACCTTGGGATTGGGCGTGTTGATCGACACGGTCTGCCGCGCTTCATCAGCAGCAGCGGGCGCAAGACCGCCAACCGAGGACAACACCAATGCCGCAAAAATTACTCGCTTGATCATGACCAACCTCCGTTAACTCAGCACTTCAACTATTTGAAATTTAACGATACGCCCAGCTCCCTCGCGAAGTCAATGACAAATGTCACAGTCCTCACCAAATTCCGGCAGAAAGGGATAATTTCCTTGTAGTCCAAGACCCGATTATTGGCAAGCCAGCCTGCTATCGCCAAAAGTTCCGTCGCACGACTCCAACCCGGCCATTCCCGTGCTGTCGTCCACCGCCGGCTGACCCGGCCCGGCGGAAGTGACGACGCCCCGCCGCAACACCTTGCTCGCATTCTCCTTGGCAAAGCCGGATTCGCGAATTTCAGTCGTCAGATTCCGAATATCCAGGTAAGCGGCGTCCAAGGCACCCGTTAACTGGGCGTTGGTGGCGTCAACACCGTTGTATTTGACCGCCCGGTGCAATGGATCGCCGGAAAACTCGTATTTCGGCTGAAATGCGTCGTCCCCAACCAGGAAAATGGTGCCGTCGCCCACCCCGTCTCCTACCACCTTGACCAAGCCGTTGGTCTCGACACGCAAGCCCTTGATGGTCGGAGCATTCGCGTCGCCAATGACTCCGTTGGCCAGTATGGTCAGCGCCGGCGTCGCACTGTGGGGTGCCGACAACCTGACCAGGCCCTCGGCACCAGTGGCCGTAATGAACGAACTGCCCGTCGGCGCTTCAAGGGTCGCCCGCGCCGCCGTGATGCCGACATTGGTCGTCGAAGAATCCAATGGCCGTACCGTGCCCACCTCAATCCGTGTGGCGTTCAACCAGACTTCGCTGCCGGCACCGGCTATCAGCGAAACGGTGCGGCCAAGCGAATTTAGGCTCTTGAGGATGATCTCTGCGGAACTCATCATCCACAGATTGCCGGTAATGGTCAGGATGCCGCTTTGGGTGATGGCACCTGTCGCAGTTACGTCCATGAATCCGCCCACGGTGGTGCCGCCAAACGCAGTTGCCCCGGAATTTATGACCAGATTCCCGGTGACATTGCCCGAAAGAGCCAAATTCCCGCCGGCCCGAATGACGCTGTTGCCTGTGTCGGTCAATGCAACCGTTAGCGCGTTAGCGTCGCGAATCTGAATTCCTGTCCCGGAGGACGTCAAGGTTCCGTCAAAGTCGTTCGCCGCGTTATTCGCTGTAATCGATCCACCGCCGCTGCTAGCAAGCCCTACGTTGTTCCCCGTCACCGTACCCGTATGGATCTGATTTCCTGTTGTGGTCAACGTTGCGCCCGTACCCATCGTCATGGCGCCAGCGTTGTTGATTGACGCAACTGTATCGCTGAAGCCGGCCAAGTTGAACGTCGCGCCAGCTGCGACCGTCACCGCGCTCACATCGGCTATGGCGTTTGAAGCGCCGAGCGCCAACGTACCTCCCATGATGCTACTCGCCCCGGTGTAGGTGTTGGTGCCGCTGAGCGTCAGGGTGCCGCTGCCGGCTTTGGTCAGGCCGCCCACGCCGCTGATGACGCCTGCAAAGCTGGTGCTGGTGTTGTCGCCACCGGCGGTGAGCAGGAAGCCGCCGTTGACCACGCTGCCGGTGCCGGCGCCCGCCAGGGAACCGATGGTCTCGGCGCCGCCCAGGGTCAGCGTGCCATCGACGACGACGGCCGAGCCGTCGGCGATCACCGCCGCGCCACCCGTGGTCAGGCCACCGCCCGCGGAGACGGTGGTGGCGCCGGTGTAGGTGTTCACGCCACCCAGGGTCAGGGTGCCGGTGCCCGCGGTGGTGATGCCGCCGGCGCCGCTGGCGATGCCGGTGTAGGTGCCGCTGGTGTTGGTCGCGTCGCCGATGGTGAGGATGTGCGTGTTCAGGGTGCCCAGCGTGGTCGCGCCCGCGCCGGTCAGCGAGTCGATGGTCTTGGAGGCCGCGATGGTGAAGGTGCCGGCGTTGGCGACGCCCGAGCTGGCTTCAATGGTGCCGGTGGCGTCCAGCGCCAGAGTGCCGCCAGCGCCGATGGTGGTGGCGCCGGTGTAGGTGTT
>JALHPU010000010.1:42767-118146 GCA_022842325.1 Sulfuritalea sp.
GAGGCCGCGATGGTGAAGGTGCCGGCGTTGGCGACGCCCGAGCTGGCTTCAATGGTGCCGGTGGCGTCCAGCGCCAGAGTGCCGCCAGCGCCGATGGTGGTGGCGCCGGTGTAGGTGTTCACGCCACCCAGGGTCAGGGTGCCGGTGCCCGCGGTGGTGATGCCGCCGGCGCCGCTGGCGATGCCGGTGTAGGTGCCGCTGGTGTTGGTCGCGTCGCCGATGGTGAGGATGTGCGTGTTCAGGGTGCCCAGCGTGGTCGCGCCCGCGCCGGTCAGCGAGTCGATGGTCTTGGAGGCCGCGATGGTGAAGGTGCCGGCGTTGGCGACGCCCGAGCTGGCTTCAATGGTGCCGGTGGCGTCCAGCGCCAGAGTGCCGCCAGCGCCGATGGTGGTGGCGCCGGTGTAGGTGTTGGCCTGAGACAAGGTTAGTGTTCCAGCGCCGGTCTTCGTCAAGCCACCCGCTCCGGAGAAAACACCCGACTGGGTTGCCGCGCCGGAGTTATTGATGGTCAGCAAACCCCCGGCGTTATTGATCGGGCCAAGCGCCATGGTAGCGGCGTTCAGCGTTAGCGCGCCTCCACTCGTTGCGACGGTGAAGCCCGTGGATGTGATTGAGTTAGTTGCGGTAACGGAGACCGTTGCGGCAGTAGTCCCGAACGTCACACCCGCGTTGAAAATCACATCATTATTTGCAGTCAGCGTGTAAGCAGTATCGCCCGCCAGACTTGCAGCCAAAACGAAATAGTTATTCGGATTGGTCTGGGCAAAAAATGTGGTCGCGTCGGCATCACCGTTAGGTTCAACCAATGCGCCATTGGCAGGGTCCACCCCAACATACAAATCATCCGGATCGAGTAACAGCGAGCCGGTTTTTCCCTTGGCCGCACTTGTATCGACTACCCCGTCAAAACCAAGATTCTTCTTCCCGGACACTTCAACAAATCCACCGTCTCCGATCTGGCTTCCGCCCTTGGCTGAGATGTTGCCGGAGAACTTCGTCGCTCCATCCGCCCAAACGATCACCTTGCCGCCGTTGCCGGTAGTAATCGCATCAGCATTGATCGTCACGTCCTTGCCGACATAGGTCATGCTGGCGTTCTGTTCTGGGCCCTTGCCTTGGAAGTTGCCGCCGATCAGCGCCGTGCCGCCGGCGCCGACTCCTGAGACATCCACTTTCGCCTGGTCGAACAGACCGACCTTGTCGCCCAGGATCTTGACCGTGCCGCCGCGCTGGTCGTTTGCCGTGCCGGAGGCGTCGAGCGTGCCACTGACACTGACCACACCGGAATTGCCGCCGCCCAGCCAGATTTCGCCATTGCGGGTTTCGAGGCTGCGCGCGCGGATTACGCCGTCATTGTTGAGTACCGTGGACAGCAGGGCATCCTTGGCCTGCGCGTTCATCACCACGCGGCCGCCATCGGCGATCAGCACGCCGCTGTTGTCGGCGCGTGCGCCTGCCGCGGCGACATTGACCTGGAAGCTCAGCAGGCCGTCGTGATCGAAGTCGAGATTGACCGAGTCGCCGGCGGCGATGCCGATGCTGCCACCGGGCGCGTGGATGGTGCCGCTGTTGCCGACCTGCGGCGCAATCAGGGCGACGAAGCCACCGTCTGCAACGTTGATGCTGCCTTGGTTCGTCACCGTGCCGCCAGCGCCGACTTTCTCGAACTGAAACCTACCGGCGAGGAAATTGGCGTCCGAGATGCCCAGCGAGGAGGCGACCAGACCGCCGACATCGACCTGTGCGCCTGGCGCAAACAGGATACCGCCGGGGTTGGTGATGAAGACGTTGCCGTTGGCGGTCATCCGGCCGAAGATCGCCGAGCCGTCGCCGCCCAGGACGCGGTTGAGGATGACGGAGGAAGCGGAGGGCTGGGCAAAATTGACGTGGGCCTGGCTGCCGATGTTGAAGCTGTCCCAATTGACGATGGCGCTGCCGGACGTCTGGGTCACGTCCATGCGCGCGCCATTGCTGCTGATGCCGACCTGTCCTGCGGCCACCTGCCCGCCGGTGGGCAGCGCAGTTGGCGCCAGCACATCGGCCGCTGTCGCGCCACCGGCGCCCAGCGCCAGCAGGGTACCGGCGACTACCGCGCAGGAGGTGCGCTTGCCGCGCGTGCGGGCAAACTCGGCGACGGCCACCCAGGTGTCATGCAGTTCGCTCCAGACCAGACGATAGGCGCGATTCATGGTGGCGTGCTTGAACATGGCAATGTCCTCTTGCGTTTGGCACGCGCCAATCTATGTGGGGTCGGGTTGGCGCGGCGGCGATTCGCGAATCAGAAAAACTTGCTGAACTGGAGGTAGAAGCGCGGATAGCGCAACAGGTGATCAGCGGTTGCCCGGGTGGTATCACGGAAAGCCAGTGTAGTCCGCAAATACCAGTCGTTGGGAACTTCCCAATTGAGCCCGATACCGGGACCGGCCACCCGACGCAGGCGTTCCGCATTGGCGGCGAAGTCGGCCGCGGTCGGCCGCTTGATCAGAATGGAGCGGCCGAAATCATAGAAGCCGGCAAGTACGATGCTGCCGGGCAGGCTTTCCTCGAGCGGCAGGCGGTAGCGCAGTTCGAGACTGGCAACATAGCCTTCGTCGCCGGCGCCTTCTCCCTGCGGATAGGCGCGCACGGCGTTGGGGCCGCCGAGACTGAACTTCTCGCTCGGATCGAGGTTCTTGTTGGTGAATTGCTGGCTGTAGGAACCATACAGCGCCAGGCGCTCGGAAACTGCCTGCAGGCGAGATAGCGAGATGTTGGTCTTGCCATAGAGGCCCCTGGTCTGGCGTCCGGCCAGGTCGGTGGCCTCCAGCGCGGAATTGCCGAACTTCAGTTCACCCAGGGTATAGGCCGCGTTGAACACATTGATGCCGCCGCCGCCGAGGCGGTCGCGAAAGTCGCCCGACAGGCCGAGCGAACTGACGTCGGTTTTCTTGAGCGTCTCCGGAGAAGGGGAAACGCCAAGCTGGATGTCATAGAACTTGCGTTTGTCATGCTGGGCGATCAGGATCAGGTTGGTGTTGCGCGAACGGATGAATGGATGGATCGCCGTCAATGAGTTGACGGCGGCCGCGCCATTGACCTTGAGCGGCACGAACAGCGGCGTGCCCAGGCGGTACTTGAGGTCGGAGTAGGCGGCGCCAAGTTTGGTGCCCCAGCGCCCGACCGGAAACAGAATCGAAGCACGGGCAAAGCGCAAATGGCCGTCGATGGCGTTGTTGGCGCGCAGGCTGATGATTTCGCCGAAGCCCAGCAGGCCGTTGCCGTCTACGCCGGCGCCGATGCGATGCAGGCCGGTGTAGATCGATCCGTTGGCGTCGAAATCGATATTGGCATCGAGTTTCTTGCCGGGGCTGACCCGAATGGTCAGGTCGGCGGTCCCCGCCGCCGTGCCGGGCGCGAAACTGCTGGTGGCCACGATGCCGCGCAGGTCATGGATCTGGAACAGGGCACGTTCCACCACCGAAGTCTGGATCAGGTCGCCTTCTTCCAGCGACCCCAGATAGGACTCCAACAGGGAGCGGCTGATCGACACCTCCGGCGCGACGTCGAGGCGAACCTTGCCCAGGCGGCCTTCGAGCACCCGCAGTTCGACGACCCCGTCGGCGATCTTCTGCTCGGGAACCACCACGTCGGCAAGAAAGTAGCCACGACCGGCAATCTCGCGCCGGACCACCGCGGCGGCATCGAGCAGATCCTGGAACCGCTTGTCCTTGCCGACAAAGGGGGTTAACGGCTCCGTCATTTCCGACTCGGAAGCGACGGTCATGCCGACGATGCGAAAACCCTTGATCTCCAGGCGCATGCCCTCGACATCGGCAATCGCGCGAGTCTTGGAGAATTTGTCCTCGATGCTCGGGCCCGAATCGGGACGGGCTGCCGGCGGCGGAACCGTCTTCAGGATCTCGCCCGCATCCGGGGCGGTTTGCGCCATGGCGACGCCCCACGACAGCGCAAGCGCCGCAGCGGCTCCCTTGAAACGCCATGGTCGACCGGTCTGCGCTGCGTCCGGCCGGCGCTTTGCTTTTGTAATGTTGATGTCGCCTCCACCAGCCAAACAAGACGTTAGCGTTCCAGGCGGGACTCTGGACTGGTCCCTTAATATTATGCTGAGGAAGTGCTAACTCGTTGGCCCCGGGCAATATTACAATGCGCATGGCAGCCGCGTCTATACGCGTGCGCGGCGCCTCGGGGTCCGTCCTCAGTAGCCGCGGGTCGGTAGCCGGAACGGGGGACGAAAGCCCAGATCCAGGGCCTTTTTCTCGAAGCGGGCGGCATCGGCGACGAATCCGCTGTAATTGTAGAACTCCGCCAGTTCCCAACTCGCCACCCCGCTGCCGAGTTCCGCGGCGAAGCGCAACCATTGCTCCATCCGCCGGGGACTGGCGGCAACACCCGAAATGCCGGCCCGGTAGGCAAGGGCGAGGCTGTAGGCCGCATCCTTGTCGCCGCGCACGGCCTTGCCGAGGTTGTCGCGATACGCCTCGTCACCGACCGCCTCCTCGAAAAAGTCGCCGGAAAGTCCGGTGGAACGCTGAATCTCCAAGGCCTGGCGGGCGGCCATCGCAATGCGCTGGATTTCCGCCGCAAACTGGCTGGCGGGGAAATCGCGTTCGCACTCCCCGGCCAGCTTGATCACGCGGGATGGTTGCAGCGCGGACTTGATTTGCTGGCGACATTCCGCCATCCTGGCGGAGCGGTCGTTCGGCGCTGCCACGGGATCGGCAGGTGGAACTCGCTTCGACATCGCGGTGTGCAGGATCCCGGTCTGCGCCTTGAATTCGGCTTTCGGTTTGGCGCCTGGATTGAGTGCGCTCCGCGACTGAGGCCTGCGCTCAGGCTGGGCTACCTTGATGGCAGCCCCCTTCGGCTCGCTCCCGTCGGCTGTGCCGCGCGGCTCACCCCTGAACGGGCCTGGTTCCGCGACGGCCGGAGCAAACAACGGAATTCGACCGCTCGCGGAACGTTCCTGGGCCGGCGCCAAGGTGGAAAACATGGTCATCAGCAGCACGATACCGCCAAATAGGCTGCCGAACGAGCGCGCGCGCCACACCGCAAGAGTCGGCGCTGGCGGGACGGCGGCGGCCGCGATCTTCTCGCGCCGCGTGCCGCTGTCGAATTCAGTAACCACGAGTCGCCAGCCTGGGTGGTGGCCGATAGCCGAGGTCGAGGGCTTTCTTCTCGAATCGGGCGGCTTCGCCGACCAGTCCGCTTTGGTTATAGCTCTCGGAAAGCTCCCAGCTGGCAATGCCATTGCCCAACTCGGCGGCAAAGCGCAGCCATTGCTCCGCCCGGCGCGGACTGGCCGCGACGCCGGAGGTGCCGTCGCGGTAGGCGATGGCGATCCGGTGCGCCGCGTCCTTGTCGCCGCGCAAGGCCTTGATCAGATCGTCGCGATAACCCTTGTCGCCTGCCGATTCCTCGAAAAGATCGCCGGAAAGTCGCGCCGAACGCTGGCTTTCCAGGGCCTGCTGGGCTCCGGCAATCGTCACCCGGATCTGCTGGGTGAATTCGCTGCCGGGAAAATCACGTTCGAAATCCTCGCACAGACGAATCAGGCGTGCCGGCCTCAGGGTGGCCAGCAGGGTTTCCCAGCGCTTTTCCATCACGGTGGGATCGACGCCGGCCAATGCCGTACCTTTCGGCCGGCTGCGTTGCAATTCCAGTTGCCGATTGCGGATCACGAAACGGCCGCGCAAGTTGGAGGAGCTTTCCGGAAACTGGGGCAGGATGGTCAGCTTGACCTTGTCGAACTCGGCCTTGACGCGCGCCTGACAGTCCAGGGCAGCGATCCGGAACAAGTCGTCGATCGGCGTCACGCCGTTGGCCTCACGCAGCACATCGACCACGGCAGCGGCAAAAAACGTATTGCGATCGGGACTGATGGGGGCCAGTGCCGGACGACCGGCGCGTGTGGCAAAAAACACCAGCGTGCCTTCGGGAGCCGCGATCTGGTTGAAATCATCGACACCCTTGCGGATAAAGGGGTCGGTACGGCAAGCGTCGATCAGCGCAATGCTGATGCCGGGATAGCGCTGCGGCAAGGCGACGAGGATGTCCTCGTTCAGCCGCAGCGATGAACTGAGGGCTTGTTCCGACGAAGGATCGACGCGCGCCGGGACCAGATAGTTGCGTCCGGCCGACTGAAAGCCGTGGCCGCAGAAATAGAACACCACGGCGACGCCGCCCGGCAGGTTGGTTTCCCCGACCGACCGCAGCTCCGCACTGAATTCGGTCAGCACCCGCATCATCTCCAGCGCATCGAGGTCGCGATAATCCTTGACCTTGAATTCGTAGTACTGGAGAACGTCCTTCAGATCGGTGACGTTCTTGTGGGCCGGCGCAATGTCCTTGCGATTCGGGTAGTCGCGGTTGCCGATCAGCAGGGCGAACTTGGCTCGCGGCGCGTAAATATCCTGGATCGGCTGTCCGCCGGAAGACTGGGCGAACAACTCGGGAGCCAGAGCCCCCAGGGCCAGGCCGGCGCCCCCGCCCAGCAGCAGGCTGCGGCGCAGCGCACTGCGCGGCGCGTCCGTTGCCTGGTTCCGCGTGTCGAATTTACCGCTGGTCACGGCAAGGAACGCGCGACCCGGAAACCCACGTTGTCGTGACGTTCCTCCCGCGAATCGCGATCCCGGTAGGCCGCACGCACCGTAGCCGGATTGCTGTTCCAGGCGCCGCCACGAAACACCCGCTCGGTACAGGATCCGGAAAGGCGGGGTTTGGCCACGTCGGGAGCGCCGGCATAGCCCTCGTTCCAGCAATCCTCGACCCATTCCCATGCATTGCCCAGGATGTCGTGCACGCCGAAGGAATTGGCCGGGAAACGGCCGACAGGCGAAGTCAGCGCAAAGCCATCGGAACACGGAAACATCTGCGCGCCCGGCGTCACGCTTTTCAGCGACGTATCGGCGACGCTGGCGTAGCGACACACCGCGGCATTGTCCGTCTCGGCCCAGTAGCGGCTTCCGGTGCTGCCGGCACGGGCGACATACTCCCATTCCGCCTCGTTCAGCAGCCGATACTGCTTGACCGCCTTTTTGCTCAGCCACGCAACGTAGGCCTGGGCATCTTCCCAGCTCACGCAGACCACCGGCTCATTGTCCTTCTGCTCGAAACCGGGGTTCTGCCAGGTGGCCTTCGGATTCTTGTGGAAAACGCCACCGCGAGTGGAATGGCAGCCGGGCTTGTGCTCACGTCCGGTGTCCTTGACGAAGGCGGCATATTGCGCACGCGTGACTTCGAACTTGCCGACTGCAAAGGGGACCGCAACGCGCACCCGATGCGCCGGCTCTTCGTCGAGTTCGCGCATTTTTTCTTTCGGGCCGCTGCCCATCGTGAATTCGCCTGCCGCAACCGCGACCAGGTCGGGACATTCGGGACAATCCTGAATCAGGGTTCCGGGCGACGGAATGGCTCCCGAGGCAAGCACGAGCGGCGGCAACGGCAATACCGGCGACGGCGCCGCCAGCGCCAACTGCTCCGGCTTCGCCACGGCCGGTGTCGCACGCCTCGCGGCCGCTGCCGACGGCACCACTCCGCCGTACTTCTGCACCATCCAGCGAGCATAAGCCGCGCGCTGCGCACCGGAAAACTTTTCCAGATAGGCGATGAAGTCCGCCGGGTTCTTGCTGTCCTTGATCCGTTCCCAGTAGGCCCTCTCCTGTACCGGATCGAAAGGCAGTGCCACCGCCTCCGCCGCCGCTTCATGTGTCGCCGCCACAGAGACGTTCGGACGCTGCAGGGCCGCAAGGTCTTCGGCGGGATCGAAATAGAAACTGCCGATCACCGAACTCGAGGTCCACGGCACCTGCTCGCCGTTGGTATCCTGCACGACGCCGGTGCGCACGCGACCGAATACCTTGTCGATGTCGGTATCCCTGGTTTCGAGTGCGCGCAGCAGATGCTTGGTGTAGAGACCGTTGCGTCCCGTGCCGTCGGCAGCGGTCGAACCCGGAGACGTGGCGTAGGCGATGAAGGTGCCCTTTTCCGCCCGGCCGACGTTCATCACCCCGAGGCCCTTGTTGATGGTTTTCCGCGCCAACTGCAAGGGATTGTTGCGGCAGGCATCGAGAATCACCACGTTGATACGGTTGCCCGCCTCGGCCATGCGCGAGAGCACGTACTCGGCACTGATCGACTTGAAGGCGATATCGGTTTCGTTGTCGAAGCCCACATCCACGGGAAGCAGGAAGTTCTGGTCCTTCAGCTGAATGCCGTGACCGGCGAAAAAGAACAAGCCGATACCGCCTTTTTTGAGATGCTTGGAAAAGATATCGACGGCTTCCTTGAGCCCGCGCTCGCCGACATTTTCGCGCACCAGGACGGTGAAACCCTGCTTTTCCAGCGCGCTCGCCAGATCGCTGGCATCGTTCGCCGGATTGTCCAGCGGTGCCGCCTTGTAGTCGGAATTGCCGATGATCAAGGCAACGCGGGCTTCCTGGGATTTCGCCTGGCCGAACGCCTGACCGATGGCGCCAAGCATCATCAGGCCGAGCGCAACGGCGCAGCACCATCGGTTCACGTGCCCCGATGATTTCCAGGGTGAATAAGCTAACGCGCTGATCGGCATCGAAATATGCTGGATAAAAATGTTCCCGGACTCAAGACCCAACTTTTTGATTATCCCACCCAAACCGGAAAATTCAACCATCCGTGCAAGATTGACTGGGTTCGATTGTTTGGGTTCCCGCCCTGCCGTCGATTCCTAATCGAACAGCACCTCGAACACTTCGATCGGCTCGGCCTTGCCCTTGACGTGAATGACTTCGCGGCGTCCGGTGCGGATGCCCTCGCCCGCCGCCTTGATCGAGGCGGCGCTGGCCACCACCACGCAGCCCAGTTCCTTGGTCACGCCCTCCAGCCGCGATGCCGCATTGACGGTGTCGCCGATCGCAGTGAACTCCCGCCGCTTGACCGAACCGATGTCGCCCATTACCGCCGGTCCGCTATGTACGCCGATACCGATGCCGAATTCAGGCAGGCCGCGATCGGGAAAGCGTTCCTTCATCCAGGTCTTGAACTTCTCCGCCTCGCGCGCCATGCCCTGCGCCGCCAGCAAGGCGCGGAGCGCATGATCGTCATAGTGCACCGGCGAACCAAATATCGCCATCACCGCATCGCCGATGAACTTGTTCACCATGCCGCCATGCTCCATGATCGGCTCGCAGGTCAGGCCGAAGTAGGCATTCAGCATTTCCACGACTTCCTCGGCATCGAGCTTCTCGGAGATCGTGGTGAAATTGCGGATGTCCGAGAACAGGACGGACACCTGAAGCTTCTCGCCGCTCAGATTGGGCCGCTGCCCATCGGCAATCAGCTTATCCACCACAACGTCGGAGACATACTGGCCGAACATTGATTTGAGCTGGGCGCGCTGCCTTTCCTCACCGGTCAGGCGCAGCGCCAGCGTGCCCAGATAAGCCGTCGCCAGGGCCAGGTGGAAAGGGGCCACCGACAACAGGAGATCCTTCTGGAACAGCACATAGGCCGGAACCAGGACGAGCAGCGCAAATCCCAGGGCGACACCGAGGCCACCCGCCGGATGGAGCCGCAGATACAGGGTGACGGCTGCGACCAGAACCAGCACCAGCGCCGGCCAGACCACCCATAGCGAAAGATTGCGCGGATAAATCCCCGAGAGGATGGTCTCGATCGCATTCGCATGAATCTCGCCACCGATCATCGGCTCGGTCGAATGCCCCGGCAGCAGTCGCGAATAGGGCGAAAAGTGCCGGTCCGAGGTACCGATGTTGTTGGGCGCGATGATCACGGAACGGCCTTTCAGCTTCTTCACCTCAGGATCGTTCAGGGCATCGGGCTGCAGCAGCTTGCTCATCGAAATGGTCAGCATGCTGCCCGGCGGGCCGACGTAACCGATACGACGCCGCTCGCGGACGCGCTGGAAGTCTTCGCCGGCGAAAGTCCAGGAATCCGCCAGCGAATCGCCACCGGTCGCCCGCAGCACCAGTTGCATGGCAAACCCGACGCCGGGAAACTGCTTGTCCGGAATCACCACCGGATAGAAGGTACGCACCAGCTTGTCGTTGTCTGGATAAAGGTTGGCGATGCCGGTGTCGAAGGCACCGTTGGGCATCATCAGCAGGTGCTCCTGGGGCGGACCCATGACCTCCATGTCGCCTTGCGAGGTTTCGACCAGCTGTGCGATCAGGATCGTATTGCCCTGCGCCAGCCGGCCGCGGAAAGGCGCGTCGTAATTGCGCGAGACTTCGCTGTCCGGCAGGTTGAGTTTGCGCAGCCAGGCTTCGGCGCTGACCGCATAGATGAAGTCCAGCCCGATGGACTTGACGCCGGCATCGGTGAGGTTCTGCATCGCCACCGCGAAAATCGGCTGCCAGAACGCCAGCGGATCGTCCTTGTACTGCAGCAGCGTGTCGTCATCCACCGCGATCACCGCGGCGTGCTGTGCCTCGCGCCGCTGGCCCGAGATCTGATGCCAATAGTCGTAATAAATGTTCTCGTAGTCCTGCAGCCATCCCAGGCGTTCGCTGCCGAGCGAGACCACCAGCGCGAGCACCGTCACGGCCAGAAATTGCCAGGTCTTGCGAAATCTTTCGGCAGACATCCAGTGCGGTAGCGTCATGGGCTTTCCTTATCGGGGCGCTGGCCAGCATCCATGCAGGGGATCACCAGCCCGCCGACATGTGTAGCGGGGCATCTTACCGATTCCCGGGCAAGAGTCGACAGCCCGGTGCATGCGCTTCCGCCCGCCGGTTGAAATCGCCGCCGGCCGGCCCATCTATATAATTCCCCGTTCAACCATCCACCGAAAGCCCTATGCCATGAGCACCCGTCACGCCCGCCTGCTGATCCTCGGTTCCGGCCCTGCCGGCTACACCGCCGCCGTGTATGCGGCCCGCGCCAACCTGAAACCGGTGCTGATCACCGGCATGGCGCAAGGCGGACAGCTGATGACGACCACCGACGTCGACAACTGGCCGGCCGACGCCGACGGCGTGCAGGGACCCGACCTCATGGCGCGTTTCGAGAAGCACGCCGCGCGCTTCCAGACCGAAATCATTTTCGACCACATCCATACCGCTGCACTCAAGGAGAAACCGATCCGCCTGGTCGGCGATGCAGGCAGCTACACCTGTGACGCGCTGATCATCGCCACCGGCGCTTCGGCGCAGTATCTCGGCCTGCCTTCCGAGGAAGCCTTTTCCGGCAAGGGCGTTTCAGCCTGCGCCACCTGCGACGGCTTCTTCTACAAGAACCAGAATGTGGCTGTCATCGGCGGCGGCAACACGGCGGTCGAGGAAGCCTTGTATCTGGCCAACATCGCCAGCCATGTCACGGTGGTGCATCGGCGCAACAAGTTCCGCGGCGAAAAAATCCTGCAGGACAAGCTGTTCGAAAAGGAGAAGGCCGGCAAGGTCACCATCAAGTGGGATCACACGCTGGACGAGGTACTCGGCGACAAGTCCGGCGTCACCGGCATGCGCATCAAGAGCGTGAAGACCGGCGAAACCTCCGACATCCCGCTGATGGGCGTGTTCATAGCGATCGGCCACAAGCCCAACACCGATCTCTTCGTCGATCAGCTCGAAATGGAAGGCGGCTACATCGTGACCCAGGCCGGCCGCACCGGCAACGCCACGGCCACCAGCATTCCCGGGGTGTTTGCCGCCGGCGACGTGCAGGACCACATTTACAAGCAGGCCGTGACCAGCGCCGCCACCGGCTGCCAAGCGGCGCTGGATGCCGAGCGCTATCTCGACAGCCTGGAGTAGGCCGCCCCGATTTGCGGATTGCGGAGCTGCCCATCGTGAGCAAACGCGCTACGCCTTCCGACGAAGAACGCGCCGCTTTCCGCGATGCGGTAGCCGATGTCGAACGGCTGCAATGGGACCGCGTGCACCACGAACCGCCGCTGCCGCCGGCCATTCCGCGCCAGCACCTGCGCGACGAGGCCGCGGCGCTCGACGAGTCCCTGCATGGCCCGGTGCTGATCGACCTCTATCTGGAAGGCGGCGACGAAGCCGCCTGGCGCCGCGACAGCCTGCCGAAAGCCTGGCTGCGCGATTTGCGCCGCGGACGCTGGGTGACGCAGGAAAAACTCGATTTGCATGGCCTGAATCGCGATCAGGCGCGGACGGCGGTCGTCAGCTTTCTCGCCGAATGCCGGCAGCACGGTTATCGCTGTGTGCGCATCGTGCACGGCAAGGGCCTGAGTTCGCCCGGCCGCGAGCCGGTGCTGAAGAAACTGGTGCTGGGCTGGCTAAGCCAGCGCAGTGAAGTCCTGGCTTTCTGTCAGGCGCGCGCCGCCGAAGGCGGCGCGGGGGCGGTAGTCGTGCTGCTTGCTGCTCCCAAATAATCGAACGCAGCGAGCTAATTTAGTCACCCCCTTTCTCGGAAAGGGGGCCGGGGGGATAGCCAACCAGTTCGCGGCGTGCCGCTAACTGGCCGGCGACAGCCGGTCAGATAGCCGCTTCGTTGGCTTCACCCGTCCGGATCCGCACGACCTGCTCAACGGCGGACACGAAAATCTTGCCATCGCCGATCTTGCCGGTGCGGGCGGCCTTGATGATGGCCTCAATGGCGGGTTCCACGGTCTCGTCGGCAACGACGATCTCGATCTTGATCTTGGGCAGGAAATCGACCACGTACTCGGCGCCGCGATACAGTTCGGTATGGCCTTTTTGCCGGCCGAAACCCTTGACTTCAGTGACCGTCAGGCCGGTCACACCCACGTCGGAAAGCGCTTCGCGAACTTCGTCGAGCTTGAACGGCTTGATGATGGCTTCGATTTTCTTCATTTCCGATTTCCTCTAAGTCAGTATTCGTCTGGATAGCGCGATGTTATCGGATAGCGCCAATCCTTGCCGAATCCGCGTTGCGTGACGCGGATGCCGACCGGCGCCTGGCGCCGCTTGTATTCGTTCTTCTTCAGCATGCCGACCACCTTGCGCACATCGGCTTCGCTTACGCCACCGGCAATGATCTGGCGCGGGCTCTCGTCGCGTTCCATGTAGGCCTCGATGATCGCATCGAGCACGGCGTAGGGCGGCAGCGTGTCCTGGTCGGTCTGGCCGGGCTTGAGTTCGGCCGAGGGCGGGCGCGTGATGATGTTCTGCGGTATCACGTCCGACACTGCATTGCGCCAGTTCGCCAAGTCATAGACGAAGGTCTTCGCCACATCCTTGATCACCGCGAAGCCGCCGGCCATGTCGCCATACAGTGTGGCGTAGCCGACCGCCATTTCGCTCTTGTTGCCGGTGGTCAGCACGATGCGTCCGGTGCGATTCGACAGTGCCATCAGCAGCATGCCGCGGATGCGCGCCTGCAGGTTTTCGTCGGTGGTGTCCCAGGCCGGTTTCGGACCGAGGCCGGCGAAAGTCGGCGCCAGCAACACGGCGAACTGGTCCATCGCCGCCGCAATCGGGATCTCGTCGTACTGCACGCCGAGCCGGCGCACCATTTCGCGCGAATCGTCAAGGCTCATCTGCGCGGTCCACGGCGAGGGCATCATCACGCAGCGCACCTTGTCCGCACCCAGCGCATCGACGGCAATGGCCAGCGTCAGCGCGGAATCGATGCCGCCGGACAGGCCGATGATGGCGCCGGGAAAGCCGTTCTTGCCGAGGTAGTCGGCCACGCCCAGCTTCAGCGCGGCGTAGACCTCCGCTTCGCGCGAGGGCGGCTCGGCCATGCGACCGGGCAACAAATGTCCGTCGGCGTAGTCGACGAATTCCAGTGCCTCGGCAAAGGCCGGCAATTGATGCGTGAGGCGGCCATGCCCGTCCATCGCGAACGAGGCGCCGTCGAACACCAGTTCGTCCTGGCCGCCGACCAGGTTGGCGTAGATCACCGGCTTGCCGGTGGCCGCCACCCGATCGCGCAGCACCTCGTAGCGACGGGACTGCTTGTTCATGTGGAAGGGCGAAGCATTGAGCGTGAGCATCAGTTCCGCACCCGCCAGCGCAGCCGATTCGGCAGCGCCGGATTCCCAGACATCGGCGCAGATCGCCAGGCCGCAGCGCACGCCTTTGAGGTCGATCACGCAGGGTTCGCGCCCTGCGGCGAAGTAGCGCTCCTCGTCGAAGACCTCGTAGTTGGGCAGGCGATGCTTGCGATAGGTCGCCGTCACCCGTCCATCGACCAGCAGCGATGCCGCGTTGTAGCGCTTGCCGGCCGACTCTTCGGGATAGCCGATCACGACCGGCAGCACGGCATCGCGAGCCAACACATCGAGTTGTGTCGCGCAGGCGCGATAAAAATCCGGCCGCATCAGCAGATCTTCGGGCGGGTAGCCGGAGAGCGCCAGTTCCGGCGTCAGCAGTACATCCGCGCCGCCTTCACGCGCGCGGATGGCGAGCTCAAGAATCCGGGCGGAATTGCCGGCAAGGTCGCCGACATGGGCGTTGAACTGGGCGATGGCTACGCGAAGACGGCTCATGGGTCTAACTATAGCGGATGCCGCCGCATCCCACCGGGGGATACCGTCCGCGCCTTCGGCGCGGACATAAAAAAGCCTGCCTCGCGGCAGGCTCAGACGGGGCGGATGAAACTCAAAACGCTGGCTTATCCTTGGCGGACTCGTAAGCGGCAACACCTTCCATGATTTCCTTCTTGGCGTCTTCGGCGCCGAGCCAGCCCTGGATCTTGACGAACTTGCCGGGCTCGAGGTCCTTGTAATGCTGGAAAAAATGCGAGATCTGGTCGAGCACGATCTGCGGCAGGTCGCGCGGGCTATCGACGTCGCGGTACATCGGCGTCAGCTTGTCGACCGGCACGGCCAGCAGTTTCGCGTCTTCCCCGGCCTCGTCGGTCATTTTCAGCATGCCGATCGGGCGGCAGCGCACCACCACCCCCGGCGGCAACGCGAACTGCGACATCACCAGGACATCCACCGGGTCGCCGTCGCCGGCGATGGTGTGCGGGATGTAGCCGTAGTTGCAGGGGTAGTGCATGGCGGTGGACATGAAGCGATCGACGAAAATGGCGCCGGACTCCTTGTCGACCTCGTACTTGATCGGTTCGGAGTGCATCGAAATCTCGATCACCACATTGAAATCGTTCGGCAAATCCTTGCCGGAAGGAACGCGATCGAGGCCCACGGCTACTCCTTTGTGCGAAAGCGCGAATTATAGCGCTGCGAAGATTTCGCCTTCCTGACAGGCAGGAAGACGCTTCACCGAGGGTTTCCGGACAAAAACTGCAAACTCCCTATTGACAACGCGGACCAGATCAATGAGAATCATTCGCATTACGTTTTAGATTGAAAAGCGACCCGCGATGAAGACCGAAACGCAGCCAGCAAGCACCAGGCCCGAACTGCCGCGCAGCGGCGCCGAGGCGCCGCGCCCGCTGGACAGCACCATCCTGCTCGGCACCAAAGGGGAGGTCGAAATCACCCACCAGGGCGAAACCTACCGCCTGCGGCGCACGCGCCAGGGCAAGCTGATTCTCACCAAATAAGCCAGGAGCCATCATGTACGTCTGTATCTGCAATGCAGTGACCGAAAGCGACATCGGCAGCGCCGTGGCCGAAGGCTGCTGCAGTCTGCGACAATTGCGCGAGCAACTCGGCGTCGGCGCCTGCTGTGGCCGCTGTACGGGTTGCGCGCGCGACGTGCTGAAAAATTCCCTGCACGCTCACACGCCCCATCGACCCGCTGCCGCCGGGCAACTGGCGGCAGCCTGAACGACAAGAGGCTCCCCATGAAAGGCGACAAGAAAGTCATCCAGCTGCTCAACAAGTGCCTGGTCAATGAGCTGACCGCGATCAACCAGTACTTCCTGCACGCCCGCATGTACAAGAACTGGGGCTTTGCCGCACTGGGCAAGCACGAGTACGAGGAGTCGATCGAAGAGATGCACCACGCCGACAAGCTGATCGAGCGCGTGCTGTTCCTCGAAGGCCTGCCCAACCTGCAGGCGCTGAACAAGCTGATCATCGGCGAGAACGTGCCCGAATGCCTGGCCGGCGACCTCACGCTGGAGCAGGGTGCCCACGCCGACACCAAGGCCGCCATCACCTACTGCGAAAGCGTGCACGACTACGTTTCGCGCGAGATTCTGGAAGACATTCTGGAAGACACCGAAGAACACATCGACTATCTCGAAACCCAGCTCGAACTGATCGCCAAGGTCGGCGTGGAGAACTACCTGCAGTCGGCGATGGGAGCACCGTCGAGTTCGTAGGATTGCCTTCCCGACGGCAGCCGAGCCTGCTGCCGTCCGTAGCCAGCCAGCCTGAGTATCGGCAAGCCAGCCAAAGTCGAATCATGCATTTCTTTGGAGGTTTGCCATTTACGCCCGATCGCCTCTTGGCGCCCATACTCGCGGCCTCGCCTTAGTCATCGCACTCCATGCGGCGGCGATCTGGGGCCTGCTGCAGATGAAGCTGATCGCCCTGCGGACGCCGCTCGCGGTGCTCAGCGTAAGCCTGCTGGCGCCGGCCGAGGTGATCATGCCGAAACCGGAGATCGTGGCGCCCAGACCAAAGCCCATGGAGCGGCGGCCGACGCCGCTGCCGCAGCCAACGCAGATCGCCGCGCCCGTCGATGCGCCCGCCCCGATCGCTGCCACCGTACCGCCAGCGCCGACTGTTGTCGCCGCGCCGGCCCCGGCCGCGCCTGCGCCCGTTGTCACCCAGCCGCGCTTCGATGCCGACTACCTCGACAACCCGAAGCCGGCCTATCCGGCGCTCTCGCGTCGCCTCGCCGAACAGGGCCGCGTCGTGCT
The DNA here is from genome assembly GCA_022842325.1 of Sulfuritalea sp. Lineage (GTDB taxonomy): Bacteria > Pseudomonadota > Gammaproteobacteria > Burkholderiales > Rhodocyclaceae > Sulfuritalea. The sequence continues at coordinate 59,472 of JALHPU010000010.1, forward strand.
GCGCGTCCGGGTCGAGGCCGACGGCCGCGCCGCCGAGGTCCAGCTGCATACCTCCAGCGGCTCGCCGCGCCTCGACCAATCGGCGCTCGACACCGTGCGCCGCTGGCAATTCGTCCCGGCGCGGCTCGGCCAGATGCCGACCGCGGCCTGGGTGCTGGTTCCGATTGCTTTCACCTTGAAGGACTGACCATGGAAAACCCGCTGGGCTTCGCCCACTTCCTCGCCAATGCCGACGGCATTGCCCGCTTCATCCTCGCCCTGATGCTGATCATGTCGGTCGGCACCTGGTACCTGATCGTGACCAAGGGCGTCCAGTCGGTTCGCTCGCAAAAGAAGAGCGACGAATTCCTCGCCGCCTTCTGGGCCGCGCCCAGCCTCGACGCGGTGGCCCGCCACCTGCGCCAGAGCGGCGTCGCCGAGCCTTTTTCACACCTGGTGCATCACGGCTTCACGGCGATCGAGCAGCACAAGGCCGGGCGCGAATCGCGCGGCCTGGTGGATGCCGGCACGCCCGACGAATTCCTCACCCGGGCCATGAAGCGCGCCATCGCGCAGGACAAGTCGCGCCTCGAATACGGCCAGACCTTCCTCGCCACGGTGGCGTCAAACGCGCCCTTCGTCGGCCTGTTCGGCACGGTGTGGGGCATCTACCACGCGCTGATGGCGATCGGCATCAGCGGCCAGGGCACGCTGGACAAGGTCGCCGGCCCGGTCGGCGAGGCGCTGATCATGACCGCCGTCGGGCTGGCCGTGGCGATTCCCGCCGCGGTGGCCTACAACGCCTTCGCCCGCAGCAACCGCAACACGCTGGCGGAACTCAACTCCTTCGCCCACGACCTGTTCACCTTCCTCGCCACCGGCCTCAAGAACGCACCGCAACAGGGCGACGTTGCCGCCACATCGGAACGCATCATCGCCCGCGTGCAGGCTGGCACGCGCGCCACGGCCTGAGGAAATCACCATGAGCTTCGCCTCCCTCAACGACGACGACGGCAACGAAGCACTGGCCGAGATCAACATGATTCCGCTGATCGACGTGATGCTGGTGCTGCTGGTGATTTTCATCGTCACCGCGCCCTTGCTGACCCACGCCGTCAAGGTGGATCTGCCCAAGGCTTCGTCCAGCGCCAACCTGACCAAGCCCGACAACGTGCAAGTCGCCATCGACGGCGCCGGGCAGGTGTACTGGAACGGCGAGATCGTTGCCGCCACGCTGCTCGATCAGAAGCTGCGCGCCGCCGCCGCGCTGGCGCCGCAACCCGAACTGCACCTGCGCGCCGATCGTGTCACGCCTTACGAAAAAGTCGCCGACGTCATGGCGGCCTCGGCGCGTGCCGGGCTGACCCGTATAGGCTTTGTAACGGAACCATCGCAAAAGAATTAGTCACCGCAACCATCCATTCGCAATCCGGCAAGCCAGGCGATTTCTCCCAGCCAGCCGCAACCCCAGAGGAGTCGCACCATGTCGTTTCATACCCGCATCAACCCCTTGGCCATCGCCGTCATCGCAACCTGCAGCGCCATCGGCCAGCTGCACGCTGCCGACACGGCGCTGCCGCAGGTCAACGTCCAGGATCAGGGCGAGCGTGCCGACGGTCCGGTCAAAGGCTATCGCGCCACGCGCTCATCCACCGTCACCAGGACCGACACGCCGCTCAAGGAAGTCCCGGCCTCGATCAGCGTGATTCCGGAAGCCCTGATCAAGGACCAGGCCATGTCCGGCATGGCCGATGCGCTGCGCTATGTTCCCGGCGCCCATGGCGCGCAGGGCGAAGGCAACCGCGACCAGGTCATGCTGCGCGGCATCAACACCACCGCCGATTTCTTCGTCGACGGCGTGCGCGACGACATGCAGATCTTCCGCGATTTCTACAACCTGGAACGCCTTGAAGTGCTCAAGGGTCCCGGCGGCATGGCCTTCGGCCGCGGCGGCGCCGGCGGCGTGATCAACCGCGTGGTCAAGAAGCCGCAATTCGACCACATCGGCGAAGCCAGCATCAGCCTCGGCAGCGACAGCCGCCTGCGCGGCACAGTCGATCTCGGCGACAAGGCCAATGACTCGACTGCCTGGCGTCTGAATGCGATGGCCGAAAACGGCAAGAGCTTCCGCAACGGCGTCGATCTGCAGCGCTACGCCGTGAATCCCACCGCCACCGTCCTGGTGTCGCCCGCCACGACGCTGACCCTCGGTTTCGAGCATGCGCGCGACGAGCGCACTGCGGATCGCGGCATCCCTTCCGCCGCGGCCACGCAGCGTCCGTACGACACCGATCCCGCCAACTTCTTCGGCAATGCCGACCAGAGCGAGGCGCGCTCCACGGTCAACGGCTTCTCGGCCGTGCTGGAACATGATTTCGCCGGCGGCAGCCAGATCAGGAACAGCTTGCGCATCACCAACTATGACAAGTACTACCAGAACGTCTATGCCAACGGCGCCGTCACCGCCGGCGGCCTGGTGCGCATCGAGGCCTACAACAATGCCGACAAGCGCACCAACCTCTTCAACCAGACCGACCTGACGACCAAGTTCCGCGCGGGCGGCGTCGAGCACACCCTGCTCGCCGGCCTCGAACTCGGCCATCAGGACAGCACCACCGTACGCAAGAACGGTTTCTTCGGCGCCGCCACTTCGGTCAACGTCGCGGTTGGTTCGCCCTATGCCGTGGCCACCGATTTCCGCGCCGCCGGCACCAGCGCCGACAACGCGGTCAAGGTCGACCTGGCCGCGGTTTACCTGCAGGACCAGATCGCACTTTCCAAAGAATGGAAGCTGCTGGCCGGCCTGCGCTACGACCACTTCAAGACCAGCTTCGACGACCGCCGCACCCTGGTCGCCGCCACCGACCTGGCGCGCACCGACAACGAGTTCAGCCCGCGCCTGGGCCTGACCTGGTCGCCCGGCGCGAACACCACCTGGTACCTCAGCTACAGCACCTCCTTCCTGCCCTCCGCCGAGCAGTTGAGCCTGGCCGTCAACACCGCGCAACTGGCGCCGGAAACCGCCAAGAACTACGAAGCCGGCGTGCGCTGGGACCTGTTGCCAAAACTGACGCTCTCCGCTGCCGTGTTCCGCACCGATCGCGACGACGTCAAGGTGGTCGATCCGAACAATCCCGGACTGCTGCTCCTCGCCGGACAGCAGCGCACCGACGGCGTCGAACTCGGTCTGCAGGGCGAAGTGACGAAGAACTGGGATATCTACGCCGGCTACGCCAATCTCGACGGCCGCATCGTCAAGGGCACCACGATTCCCGCCGGCCGCCGCGTCGGCCTGGTGCCGCAGGACAGCCTGTCGATCTGGAACAAGTTCGGCCTCGGCGGCGGCTGGAGCGCAGGCCTCGGCGTGATCCATCAGTCCGAGGTGTATGCCTCGACCAACAACACGGTCAAGCTGCCGGCCTTCACCCGCGCCGACGCGGCGCTCTACTACACCTTCGCCGACGGCAAGACGCGGCTGGCGCTGAATGTCGAGAACCTGTTCGACAGGAAGTACTACCCGACCGCGCACAACGACAACAACATCAGCCCGGGCGCACCGCGCAATGCCCGCCTGACGGTGAGTACCCGCTTCTAGGCCCAAGCATGCCACGCCGGCCGCAAGCCGGCGCACAAGCCCCGATTGCAGCATCGCCGGCACGACCTTCCAGGTCGCTGCCGGCTTTGCATTTGCACGACCGAAGGGGCATTGCCACCCACCATCGACCCTGGGAGTCGGCGCCGGCGACACGGCGATTCATCAGCGATAGGCCGTGGCTATCTAATCGATTTCGACAATCAATTAGACGTTTGTGATTGCGATAATTAATATTCACTCCATCGCAGCAAAACATCTCAACCACCTCAAGGAGCCACAGCATGAACGCCAGCCTGATCAATACCGAAATCCTCCCCTTCAAGGCCACCGCCTTCCACAACGGCAAGTTCGTCCCCGTCACCAGTGACGACCTCAAGGGCAAGTGGTCCGTGGTGTTTTTCTACCCGGCCGACTTCACCTTCGTCTGCCCGACCGAGCTGGGCGACCTGGCCGACCACTACGCCACCTTCAAGTCGCTCGGCGTCGAGATCTACGCCGTATCGACCGACACCCACTTCACGCACAAGGCCTGGCACGACACCTCGGAGACCATCGGCAAGATCAAGTACCCGATGATCGGCGATCCGACCGGCGCCATCACCCGCAACTTCGGCGTGATGATCGAGGAAGCCGGCCTGGCCGAGCGCGGCACCTTCGTCATGGACCCGGCAGGCAAGATCCAGATCATCGAGATCAACGCCGGTGGCATCGGCCGCGACGCCACCGAACTGCTGCGCAAGGTGCAGGCCGCGCAGTACGTCGCCAGCCACCCGGGTGAAGTCTGCCCCGCCAAGTGGAAGGAAGGCGAAGCCACCCTGGCGCCGTCGCTGGATCTGGTCGGCAAGATCTAAACAGCCTTCAACCCGCCCCCACCGAACCAGGGGGCGGGATTGCAGCGCCAAGCGCCGCCGGCCACAAGCCCCGCGCGCTTGCCAGTGCAATCCCGACCAAGGAGAAAATCATGCTCGACACCGCCATCAAGACCCAGCTTTCCGCCTACCTCGAAAAGCTCCAGTCGCCGATCGAACTCGTCGCCTCGCTCGACGCCAGCGATGCCGCGCGCCAGATGCGCGAACTGCTGGCCGACATCTCCGCGCTCTCGCCCAAAGTCAGCGTACGCGATGACGGCACCGACGCGCGCAAGCCTTCGTTCACGGTCGGCCGTCCCGGCGAAGCTGCGCGCATCCGCTTCGCCGGCATTCCCATGGGCCACGAATTCACCTCGCTGGTGCTGGCCCTTTTGCAGACCGGCGGCCACCCGCCCAAGGTCGATGCCGCCGTGATCGAGCAGATCAAGGGTCTGACCGGGACCATGCGCTTCGAGACCTACATCTCGCTGTCCTGCCACAACTGCCCGGACGTGGTGCAGGCGCTCAACCTGATGGCCGTACTCAACCCCGGCGTCGAGAGCGTGATGATCGACGGCGCGCTGTACCAGGACGAGGTCAACACGCGCCAGATCATGGCGGTGCCGACCGTACTGCTCAACGGCGAGAGCTTCGGCCAGGGCCGCATGACCATTGAGGAAATCCTCGCCAGAGTCGACACCGGCGCCTCTGAACGCGATGCCGAAAAGCTCAACGCCAAAGACGCCTACGACGTGCTCGTCGTCGGCGGCGGACCGGCCGGATCGGCGGCGGCGATCTATGCCGCACGCAAGGGCATCCGCACCGGCGTAGTGGCCGAGCGCTTCGGCGGCCAGGTGCTCGACACCCTCGGCATCGAGAACTTCATCTCGGTGCAGCGCACCGAAGGCCCCAAGCTCGCCATGGCCTTGGAGCAGCACGTCAAGGAATACGAGGTCGACATCATGAATCTGCAGCGCGCCGAAGCCCTGATCCCGGCCGGAGACGACGGCCTGGCCCAGGTCAGGCTCGCCAATGGCGCCACGCTCAAGGCGAAAAGCGTGATCCTCGCCACCGGCGCGCGCTGGCGCGAAATGAACGTGCCGGGTGAGAAGGAATACAAGGCGAAAGGCGTCTGCTTCTGCCCGCACTGCGACGGCCCCTTGTTCAAGGGCAAGCGCGTGGCGGTGATCGGCGGCGGCAACTCCGGCGTCGAGGCGGCGATCGATCTGGCCGGCATCGTCAGCCATGTCACCTTGCTCGAATTCGACAGCAAGTTGCGCGCCGATGCGGTACTGCAGGCCAAGCTCGGCAGCCTGCCCAACGTCACCATCATCACCAGCGCGCTGACCACCGAGGTCACCGGCGACGGCGACAAGGTGAATGGCATCGCCTACACGGATCGCAACAGCGGCCAGGTCAAGCGTGTCGAGCTCGAAGGCATCTTCGTCCAGATCGGCCTCTTGCCCAACACCGACTGGCTGAAGGGCACACTCAAGCTCTCGCCGCGCGGCGAGATCGAGATCGATGCGCGCGGCCAGACTTCGCTGCCCGGCGTGTTCGCCGCCGGCGACGCCACGACAATACCTTACAAGCAGATCATCATCGCCATGGGCGATGGCGCCAAGGCCAGCCTTTCCGCCTTCGACCACCTGATCCGCAGCCCGGCGCCGGCGGCCGTCGCGGCAAAGCTTGATCTGGGTCAGCCGGCCTGAGTTGCGCCAAGGTATTCTTTCTGCATTATCGAAGCACCCGAACCAACAAAGGAGACAAGCTCATGAAAGCGAACAAAGCCGTCAAGACCGTCAAGCTCGACATCGGCATTTCCGACAAGGACCGCGCCGCGATCGCGCAAGGCCTGTCCGGCCTGCTGGCCGACAGCTACACGCTCTACCTGATGACGCACAACTTCCACTGGAACGTCACCGGACCGATGTTCAACACCTTGCACCTGATGTTCATGGGCCAGTACACGGAACAGTGGAACGCACTCGACCTGATCGCCGAACGCATCCGCGCCCTGGGCCATCCTGCCCCCGGCACCTACAAGGAGTTCGTCAAGCTGGCGACCATCAAGGAAGTCGACGGCCAACCGAAAGCCCTGGACATGGTGCGCCACCTGGTCGCCGCGCAGGAAGCCACGGCGCGCACCGCGCGCAAGCTGTTCCCGCTGGTGGGCAAGGCCAACGACCAGCCGAGCGCCGATTTGCTGACGCAACGCATCGAGGTGCACGAGAAAACGGCCTGGATGCTCCGTAGTCTTTTGGAAGAGTAATCGCCCTACCAAGCTTGAGCCACAAGGAGAACGCCATGAGCAACGAGAACAAGTGCCCCTTCGCAGCACAACACGGTGCGCGCACCACGGCCAGCATGCAGTCGAATGCCGACTGGTGGCCGAATCGGCTGAACCTCGGCATCCTGCACCAGCACGGCGAGAAGTCCGATCCGCTGGGCGCGGATTTCAACTACGCCGAAGAGTTCAAGAAGCTCGACTTGGCCGCAGTGAAGAAGGACCTCACCGCGCTGATGACCGACTCGCAGGACTGGTGGCCGGCCGACTGGGGCCACTACGGCGGCCTGTTCATCCGCATGGCCTGGCACAGCGCCGGCACCTACCGCATCTCCGACGGGCGCGGCGGCGCCGGCCACGGCAACCAGCGCTTCGCGCCGGTCAATAGCTGGCCCGACAACGTCAACCTCGACAAGGCGCGGCGCCTGCTTTGGCCGATCAAGCAGAAGTACGGCAACAAGCTTTCCTGGGCCGACCTGTTCATCCTCGCCGGCAACGTGGCACTCGAGTCCATGGGCTTCAAGACCTTCGGCTTCGCCGGCGGGCGCGATGACATCTGGGAACCGGAAGAGGATGTCTATTGGGGCGGCGAGGCCGAGTGGCTGGGCGACAAGCGCTATACCGATGACCGCGAACTCGAAAACCCGCTAGCCGCCGTGCAGATGGGCCTGATCTACGTGAACCCGGAAGGCCCCAACGGCCAACCGGACGCGCTCGCCTCCGGTCGCGACATCCGCGAGACCTTCCGCCGCATGGCCATGGACGACGAGGAAACCGTCGCGCTGGTCGCCGGCGGCCACACCTTCGGCAAATGCCACGGCGCGGGCGATCCGAAGCTGGTCGGCGCCGAGCCGGAAGCCGCTTCGATCGAGGAGATGGGTCTCGGCTGGAAGAACGCCTTCGGCTCCGGCCGCGGCGGCGACACCACCAGCAGCGGCATCGAAGGCGCGTGGACCCCCAACCCCACCCAGTGGGACAACGGCTACTTCGACATGCTGTTCGGCTACGACTGGAATCTGGTGAAGAGCCCTTCCGGCGCCTGGCAGTGGGTGCCGGCGAACGTGGCCGACAAGGACCTCGCACCCGCCGCGCACGACGCGTCGAAGAAGGTGACGACCATCATGACCACGGCCGACCTCGCGCTGCGCATGGACCCGATCTACGGCCCCATCTCGCGCCGCTTCCACAAGGACCCGCAAGCCTTCGCCGACGCCTTCGCCCGCGCCTGGTTCAAGCTGACCCACCGCGACCTCGGCCCGCGCTCGCGCTACCTCGGCCCCGAAGTGCCGGCCGAAGTGCTGGTCTGGCAGGACCCGGTGCCTGCCGTCGATCACCCGCTGATCGACGCGAAGGACATCGCCGAGCTGAAGGCGAAGATTTTCGCCACCGGCCTGTCGATCTCGGAACTGGTCTCCACCGCCTGGGCTTCCGCCTCCACTTTCCGCGGCTCCGACAAGCGCGGCGGCGCCAACGGCGCACGTATTCGCCTAGCGCCGCAGAAAGACTGGGAAGCCAACCAGCCGGTGCAGCTGGCCGAGGTGCTGGCCGCACTCGAAGGCGTGCAGAAATCCTTCGGCAAGAAGGTCTCTCTCGCCGACCTGATCGTGCTCGGCGGCTGCGCCGCGGTGGAAGCCGCCGCCAAGGCCGCCGGCCAGGCAGTAGAGGTGCCCTTCACGCCCGGCCGCACCGATGCGACGCAGGACCAGACCGACATCGAGTCCTTCGCCGTGCTCGAACCCGTCGCCGACGGTTTCCGCAACTACATCCGGGTCGCCGGCGTGCCGGGCGAGGAACGGCTGCTCGACAAGGCGCAACTCCTGACGCTGACCGCGCCGGAAATGACGGTGCTCATTGGTGGCCTGCGTGCGCTGAACGCCAACGTCGGCGCCAATGTCGAACAGCGGGCGCATGGCGTCTTCACTTCACGGCCCGGCGTGTTGAGCAACGACTTCTTTGCCAATCTGCTCGACATGGGCACGACCTGGGCGCCGACGTCCGAGGCCACGGACGTGTTCGAGGGCCGCGACCGCGCCACCGGCAAGGCGAAGTGGACGGCGACGCGCGTCGATCTGGTGTTCGGCTCGAACTCGCAGCTGCGGGCGCTGGCCGAGGTCTATGCCCAGGCCGATGCGAAAGAGAAATTCGTGCGCGACTTCGTGGCGGCCTGGAACAAGGTCATGAACCTCGATCGTTTCGACCTGAAGTGAAGGCGGGCGGGCGGCGCGCGCTTCAAGCGCCGTCCATCCACGGCCAGCTTTGCATAGCTGACCGGCTACGCGGGCACGGAGCAGTGCTCCGCGAATTCCCCGCTACGCCCAACGCTGTCCGCAAGGGATACCGTCTCCGGCTCAGCCGGAGACATAACTTTCGTCTTGCGGCTCAACTGGCCTCGAAGCCGGCGTCCTCGATCACGCCTTTGAGCTGCTCGCGCGTCACTTTTGCTGCATCGAACTCCACCACCGCCTGCTTCTGCTCCAGCGAAACTTCTGCTTTCGCCACACCGGCCAGCGCGGTCAACACGCCGGTCACGCTTTTCACGCAGCCGCCGCAAGACATGCCGTCCACCTTGATTGTCGTCGTTTCCATTTGATCAGTCCTTGTTTGATTGCCACCTGCGCAACAGCAGGGAATTGCTCACCACCGACACCGAACTTGCCGCCATCGCCGCGCCGGCAATGACCGGATTCAACATGCCCAGCCCCGCGAGCGGAATGCCGAGTACGTTGTAGATGAAAGCGAAGAAGAGATTCTGCCGGATCTTCGCCAGGGTCGCCCGCGACAGCGAAATCGCGTCGGCCACGCTGCTTAAGTCATCGCGCATCAAGGTGATGTCCGCCGCCTGCATCGCCACGTCGGAACCCGCCGCCATGGCGAAGCTGACATCGGCCGCCGCCAGCGCCGGCGCATCGTTGATGCCATCGCCGGCCATGCCGACCAGGCGACCTTCTACTTTGAGCTTGTTCACCGTCGCCGCCTTGTCGCCGGGCAGCACCTCGGCCTCGAAGTGCGTGATGCCGGCTTCCCGCGCGACAGCCTGCGCCGTGCCGGCGTTGTCGCCGGTCAGCATCACGACCTCGATGCCGAGCCGGTTCAGGCGCGCCACCGCGGCACGCGAGGTGGCGCGCAGCGGATCGGCGATGCCGACGAAGCCGAGCAGGACGTCGTCGACCACCACGGCGACCACGCTGCGACCGGCTTGCGCCAGCGCGTCGGCCTCGGGTGCCGACCGCCCCTGCTCCTTGATCCATGTCACGGAACCGAGCTGCACGCGCCGGCCATCGACGTCTCCGGCAAGGCCGCGGCCCGCCGTGGTGACCACGTTCTGCGGCGACGTCAGCGCCAGTCCGTCCGCCTTGGCCCGCGCCACGATCGCGGCGGCCAGCGGATGCGTCGAGCCCTGTTCGAGGCTCGCGGCTAGCTGCAGCAACACCGCCGTGTCGCCAGCGCCGACTTTGACCACGTCGGTCACCACCGGCCGGCCCTCGGTCAGGGTGCCGGTCTTGTCCACCACCAGCACCTTGAGCTTTTCGGCGAGTTCCAGTGCCTGGGCATTGCGGATCAGTACGCCGGCTTTGGCGCCCTGCCCGGTGCCGACCATGATCGCGGTCGGCGTTGCCAGGCCCAGCGCACAGGGGCAGGCGATCACCAGCACCGCCACGGCATTCACCAGTGCCTGGGTGAAGTCGCCGGCCAGCGCCCACCAGCCAATGAAAGTCAGCAGCGCAATCGCCACCACCACCGGTACGAAGATCGCCGACACCTGGTCGGCCAGGCGCTGCACCGGCGCCTTCGAGCCCTGCGCTTCCTCGACCAGACGGATGATGCCGGCCAAGAGCGTGTGACTGCCGACACCCGTGGCGCGGCAGCGCAGCAGGCCGTCACCGTTGATGGTCGCAGCGAAAACGCGGTCGCCCGGCGCCTTGGTCACCGGCAGGCTCTCGCCGGTCAGCATGGCTTCATTGGCCGAAGACGTTCCTTCGATCACCGCGCCGTCCACCGGCATCGCTTCGCCGGAACGGACCACGAAGACGTCACCCGGAATCAGCGTCGCCACCGCCACGTCGACCAGTTGACCGTCGCGCTCGATGCGCGCGGTCTGCGGCTGCAATTTCGCCAGCGCCTCAATCGCGGCCGAGGTCTTGGCCTTGGCCCGCGCTTCGAGGATCTTGCCCAGCAGCACCAGCGTGATCACCGTCGCCGAGGCCTCGAAATACACGTGCTGGTGATGCAGGTTCCACAGCGTGACGACCAGGCTGTAGGCCCAGGCCATGCTCGTGCCCAGGGCGACCAGCACGTCCATGTTGCCGGCGCCGCCGCGGATTGCGTTGAAGCCGCCGACGTAGAAGCGCCAGCCGATCCAGAACTGCACCGGTGTCGCCAGCAGCAGTTGCAGCCAGCGCGGCAGCACATCGTCATGGGCGCCGGAGCCGAACATGAAGGCCATCTGCGCCACCAGCGGCAGGGTCAGCGCGGCCGAGATCCAGAAGCGGCGCAGTTCCTCGTGATACACGGCGAGCTTGCGCGCTTTTTCCTCGGCGCGCGTGTCGTTGTCGGAGACGGTCGCCGCATAGCCGGTCTCGAGCACCGTCGCTACCAGCCGCTCGGCATCGCTGAGACCGGGCACGTAGCGCACATGGGCTTTTTCGCTGGCGAAATTCACGGTCGCCTCGACCCCCGGCAGCTTGTTGAGCTGCTTCTCGATGCGGGCCGCGCAGGCCGCGCAGGTCATGCCGCCGATGGCGAGTTCGACGGTCGCCGGCGGCACCTCGAAGCCGGTCTTGCGGATGGTCTCGACCAGCTTCGCCGCGGTGGTATCGGCCGTCGCATAGCGCACGCTCGCCCGCTCGGTGGCGAAGTTCACCGTCGCTTCCACGCCCGGCAATTTGTTCAGCTGCTTCTCGATGCGCATGGCGCAGGCGGCGCAGGTCATGCCTGCCAGGGGCAGTTCCAGCGCCTGCTTTTCGTCCTTCGTGGCTGCATTCATGTAGGTCACTCCATATAGGCCGCCGACGCGGCTGGAAGTTTCATGGCAGCAAGTCTAAACTCCGTACCTAAGTACGGAGTCAAGGGGTTTTTGATGAAAATTTCAGAACAGGGATTCACGATCGGCAAACTGGCGAAAGAAGCCGGGGTCGGGGTCGAGACCGTGCGCTACTACCAGCGCCGCGGCCTGCTCGCCGAGCCGCCAGCCACCTCCGGCTATCGCCGCTATGACGCGATGCATCTCGAGCGCCTGAACTTCATCAAGCGCGCCCAAGGCGTCGGCTTCACGCTGGAGGAAATTGCCGAGCTGATGACGCTCAACGACACCCGCGACCATCGTCTGGCCCGCAGCCTGGCGAGCGAGAAAATCCGCAACATCGAGACGCGCATCGAACAATTGAACAAGGTGGCCGACGCCCTGCGTCAGCTGGTGCATCGCTGCGAATGCGGTGGGCAGGATATGCCCTGCCCCATCATCCGCATGGCGCTGACGCCCTAGACAGCGCCGTCCCGCCAGCGCCGACTCTCAAACGTGGCAGACCACGCCCTGCCACAGCTTGCCGCCGAGGGTCGCGGCATTGATCAGGCCATACACGCCGAAGCCCAGCACCAGCAGGCCGGAACCCAGACGCAGCGCACGCCCCTGGATCACGCTGCGAAAGCGCGCCAACAGCAATCCGGCGAGCATCAGGTTGGGAAGCGTACCGAGGCCGAAAGCCAGCAGCGTCGCCGCGCCGCGTAACGCACTGCCGGTGAGCAGGGCCATCGCCAGCACGCTATAGACCAGCCCACAGGGCAACCAGCCCCACAGCAGCCCGAGCGGAAACGCCTGTGCCGGCCCGCGCACCGGCAGGAAACGTTTGGTCGCTGGCTGGATGCGGCGCCACAACCATTGTCCGGCGCGTTCGGTGAAGGCCAGCGCGCCGGTGATTCCGGTCAGATACAGGCCCAGCGCGATCATCATCAGATTGGCGGCGATGTACAGCGTGAGTTGCACCGGCAAGGCGTTGTTGAGCAGCAGGCCGAGGCTGCCCAGTGCACCCATCAGCGCGCCGGCAACGGCGTAGCTGCCGATGCGGCCGAGGTTGTAGGCGAGATGGATGATCCACGCCGGAGTTGCAGCGCCAGGCTTGCCGGGCATCTGCAGGCTGAGCGCGGAGACGATGCCGCCGCACATGCCGGCGCAATGCACGCCGCCGAGCAGGCCGATCAGGAATACCGCAAGGAAGCCGCTGTCAGGCATCAAAATATTGGTCGCGTGAGCGACCCATTCTCTCCCTCCCCGTCAAGGGGAGGGCCGGGGTGGGGATGGGGCCGGGAAGGGGAAGCCCCCTCAAGGTCAAATGACCTTGGAATAGCGGACGCGTTCGCGATCGGTGCGCAGATACTTGTCGAATGCCATGGCGATGCCGCGCACCAGCAGGCGGCCGCGCGGCTCGACCGTAATCCACTGGTCGTCGATGGTCAGCAGGCCGCCCTTTTCCATTTCGCGCAGGTCGTCGAGTTCGGAGGCGAAGTAGGACTTGAAGTCGATCAGGTGCGCGATCTCGATCGACTCGATGGAAAGCTCGAAATGGCACATCAGGGCCTGGATGATGCTGCGCCGCAAGAGGTCGTCCGCATTCAACTCGATGCCGCGGAAAATCGGCAGCACCCCCTGGTCGAGGCTGTCGTAGTACTCGTCGAGCGTGCGCACGTTCTGGCAGTAGCTGGGACCGACCTTGCCGATGGCGGACACGCCGAAGGCCATCAGGTCGGCTTCGGCATGCGTCGAGTAACCCTGGAAGTTGCGATGCAACCGGCCCTGGCGCTGGGCCACGGCCAGTTCGTCGTTCGGCTTGGCGAAGTGATCCATGCCGATGAAAACGTAGCCCGCTTCGGTCAGGCGGCGGATCGCCAGTTGCAGTATCTGCAGGCGCGCATCGGGCGACGGCAGATCGGATTCGTTGATGCGCCGCTGCGGCTTGGCCAGGCTCGGCAAGTGCGCATAGTTGTAGATTGACAGGCGGTCGGGATCGAGCTTGAGAACCTCGTCCAAGGTATGGTTAAAGCTGATCACGTTCTGTTTCGGCAGGCCGTAGATCAGGTCGACCGAGATGCCCTTGAAACCGAACTCGCGCGCCGAGTCGATCACCAGCTTGGTTTCTTCGAGGCTTTGCACGCGATTCACCGCGACCTGCACTTCGGGCGAAAAATCCTGGACGCCGACGCTCATGCGGTTGAAGCCGAGTTCGCCAAGGAGCTTCACGGTATCGCGGTCGACCTTGCGCGGATCGACCTCGATCGAGTACTCGCCGCCGGGCAGCAGGCGGAAATGCTTGCGGATGATGTCCATCAGGCGACGCATTTCGTCGTTGCTGAGGAAGGTCGGCGTACCGCCGCCGAAGTGCAGCTGGACCACATCGCGACTGCCGTCCAGCGCGGCTTCCTGCATGGCGATTTCCTTGCCCAGGTACTTGATGTACTTGGCGGAACGACCATGATCCTTGGTGATGATCTTGTTGCAGGCGCAGTAGTAGCAGATGGTATTGCAGAAGGGGATGTGGACGTATAATGACAAAGGTCGTCCGATGCCGCCTATCGTCCTCTTGCCGAGCCAGCGTATGTAGTCGTCGGCGCCGAACGCCTCGACGAAGCGGTCGGCAGTCGGATACGAGGTGTATCGCGGGCCGTTTACATCGAAGCGCCGAATGACCTCCGGGTCGAAGATGAGTTCCTGATAATCCATTGGCTGAAGGTTGGGGATTGCGGTAAGCACAGCATATTTCCTGCTAGTGTATACCATGCCGCAATCGCGAATTAGTTGCATTGATACAGATCAAAGGGGTGCCCCGAAACGGGTAACGCAACAAGCGTGCATGCAAACGTCAAGCAGAATGTAATTCCGCTCATCACCCCGGGACTCAAGGTCGCGTGCTCTCAGTGCAATCTGCGCGAGCTGTGTCTGCCCTTCGGCCTTTCCCAAGAAGACATGGGGCGACTCGACAACCTGATCGGCGGTGGGCGCAAACTTAAACGCGGCCAGCACCTCTACCGTGCCGGCGATCCTTTCGAATCGATCTTTGCCGTTCGGGCCGGATTCTTCAAGACCGACGTGCTGACTGAAGACGGCCGCGACCAGGTCACCGGCTTCCAGATGGCCGGAGAAATTCTCGGCATGGACGGCATCAGCACCGAAGTCCATACCTGCAATGCCGTAGCTCTGGAAGACAGCGAAGTCTGCCTGATCCCATTCACCGAACTGGAAATGCTCTCCAGCGAGATCCACTCTCTGCAGCATCACCTGCACAAGGTCATGAGCCGCGAAATCGTGCGCGACCACGGGGTCATGATGCTGCTCGGCACCATGCGCGCCGAAGAACGTCTGGCAGCCTTCCTGCTCAACCTGTCGCAGCGCTTCAGTGCACGCGGCTATTCGCCGGCCGAGTTTCACCTGCGCATGACGCGCGAGGAAATCGGCTCCTATCTCGGCCTCAAGCTGGAAACCGTGAGCCGTGCCTTCTCCCGCTTTCAGGACGAAGGCCTGATCTCGGTGCAGCAGAAGCATATCCGCATCCTCGACATACCCCGACTCAAAGCCCTGCTGGCGCCGCCGGACGGCCGCCTCGGCTAGAACACCGCAGCCAGGAAGCCCAGCGGCTGCCGCGTCAGGGCCACCGACACGATCCAGCCGAATATCGCCATCGATGCCAGCCAGCAGGCAACGCGCATGCTGCGGGTACTGGCCTCACGCAAGGCCAGGGCACCGAGGATGATGTAGGCGATCACGCCGAATACCTTCGCCGTGACCCAGCCGACCACGAAGGGATACTGGTGGGTCATGGCTGCCAGGGACAGGGCCGCAATCAGCAGCACGGTGTCGTTGATGTGCGGCAATACCCTGATCCAGCGTGCGCCGAGCACAGGCGAATCGCGCATCATCAGCACCCCGCGCAGGAAGAAGCCCGTCAGGCTCAACACCACGCTGATCACATGCACATATTTGACGGCGAGATACATGGGGCTAACCCGCCCTGCCATCCGCGCGCGGACGCCAGAATGCCGGCGCGTAGCGCCACGCCCAGATCGCGAAAGCGATCAGCCAGAGCAGCGACGACAGCCATACCACCACGTGCGCTCCAGGCAAGGCCGGCAACTCGCCGACGACCCGCAGCAGAGCCGCGCCCTGCATCAGGCGGAACGCAGCCCACATCTCGGCAGTCACGCTCACCGCCTGGCCCGAATGGCCCAAGGTCACCCGTGATGCCATGCCCAGCAGCATCGATGCGAAAAAGCCGATCGTCAGCGCATGCAGCGGCGCCTGCCCAAGCAAGCCGGGCATGGCTTGCCAACAGAGACTCTGCAGCGAAAACAGGGCAAACGCGGCGGTCACCCAGGCGAACGCGACATGCAGCACCAGCAGCATCGGCTGGCCGATCACCGGGCGGCTCCACCAGAGCCAGCTCAGGCTACCCGCGGCAAGCATGGCCGGCAGATCAATCAGCCAAAGCCATCGGGTTTGCTCGAGCATCGTCAGGCTGCCGTGCGCCACGCTGGCCCCCAGCAGGACGCGCAAGGCCCACGCCGGACGCTGCACGACATAGCCTCTTGCCGCGGTACTGGTAAAGAAGGGCAGCATGCGATGGGCAACGGTGAGAAAAACCGGAAACAGGAAACCCCAGACGGCGAGAGCAATGGCCAGACGCGCCCACACCATCGCGCCACCAGCGGCAAATACCAGAAAGGCGCCCAGCCCTGTTGCGCCAAGCCAGCAGGCAAGCGCGACGTAGACGATATGCTCGCGCTCGGTCGCACGAAACATTGCGATCCTGGTCACGGTCAGCGCCACCGCAACCCAGCCGGCCAATGCCAGGACAGTCCCGGCAAGCAGCAGTTGCGGCAGCAGCAGGGCGGCCCAGACCAGAAGCCAGCCGCTGGCGAACAGCAAAAAGGCGAGGACGTATTCTCGCTGCGGCAGATCGCCCGCCCCCTGCCAGCGCGGTCCGGCGGTCAGAATGAAACCAAAGATAAACGCGGGGAACATCCCGCAAGAGACCAGCACTGCGTGCAGCAGCGACGCCGGCAGTTGCGTCAGCAAGGGCCACGCCGGAACCGCCCAGAGTCCGGCATAATGTCCCCCTGTCTGCAGCGACCAGAATGCCATTACCGCAAGCGCCTGCACGGTCCCGGTCAGGAACATCACGCGGTGCGGTGCGGTAAAAAAGACCGGCGTACGCATCACGAACCTCGTCGCCGCGGCGATGAGTGATAAGGTTCTACCAACAAATCAAGAGTATCCCCATGCACGAGACCCGACTCGACATTCCGCAAATTCTTTCGCGCCTGCCGCTGTTTCAGGAGCTTTCCCCTGAGCAGATTGCCGCGCTGGAACCGGCGTGTCGTGAGCGCCGACTTGCAAAGGGTGAAATGCTGTTCCAGAAGGGCGACATGCCCAAAGGTTTTTTCGTCGTCGTCTTCGGTCAGATCAAGTTGGCGTTTCCGTCGGCGCAAGGCAACGAGAAAGTGATGCAGATTCTGGGGCCGCGCCAAAGTTTCGGGGAGGCGATAATGTTCCTCAATCGTCCTTGCCCGGTATTCGCCGAGGGCCTGGTGGATAGCCTGCTCCTTCATATTGCCAGCATCCCGGTGTTCGAACTGCTGGAAACCGACCCCCTGTTCGCCAGGCGCATGCTGGCTGGACTTTCGATGCGACTGCATTCCCTGGTGCAGGACGTCGAAACCTACTCCCTGCGCTCCTCGGCACAGCGGGTGGTTGGCTACCTGCTGCAGCAGTGCCCACAGGAGGGCGACTGTGTCGGCTCGTTCGACATTTCGCTGCCGACATCGAAACAGGTGATCGCGTCGCGCCTGAACCTGACGCCGGAAACCCTCTCGCGAATTTTTCACGATCTCACGGTCAATGGCCTGATTGGCGTCAGCGGCAAGCAAATCACTATCAAGGATGCAAAGCGATTGCGCGAATTTGATCTCTGAAGACCAGATAGCGCCGCGCCGCACTGGCCAGATTCCATCCCAGCCAGGCACTTGAGGCGGCGAAAGCCACCCCGGCAAGACGGGCCAGTCCCGGGACCCAGACCGCTGCCAGCAGCAGCAGCAAGGCAAGCACATGCAGGCGCAGTTGCCCGGTCATGGCGCCCGCAGGAATCATCTTTTTCATGTTGGGCACAGCAGACATGGGGGCACCCAGTCGCTGCAGATGCAGCCAGTTCAGAAACGGCGTGATCTTGTACATCATTCCGCTGAGGGATGAGACGAAGACGCCCACCAAGGCCAGCACCCCCAGCCAGACCGCCGCACGCGGGTCCTCGGCGAACCCGGGATGCAGCAGAACCCCCGCACCGGAAATGGAGAAGACCAGCATCGAAATCATCGCCACGCGGAAATACAGCGATGTTGCATCATCGATTTTTCTGCGCCGCGTGAACTGCAGCCACAAGGTCATGACCGCGTAAGCGGAAAACAACAGCAGCAGCGGCAGTGCAACCGCCATCGTCCAGCGCATATCGACGACAAAGATCCGCAGCGACCAGGCTAGCAGCAGCAACAGCAGCAAGGGCCCGAACCAGCGGGTAAACCATAGCGGATAAGGCCGCGTCAGTTGAAACATCGGTACCACGTGGTAAGACACGCCCGCCAGCAACATCAGCGCCCAGCCACCGAGTCCCCATGCCAGATGAACATTGGTCAGGTCGACAATAGGCAGGGCAAGACCACGCGCCAGGGCCTCGGCCAAAAGAGTGCCGAGCAATACGGCAATCGCAAGCCCGCCGATCGCCATGCGCATCGCCCACAAGGTCATGCCGGTCGCCGGAGTTCGCCACAAGGCCAGCGCGACCGCCACTACGAAGCCGCCCACTGCCAGCAAAAACAGGGGAACCGCGGACGACAACAGCCCGGGGCGGCTGAACAGCAGGCCTGCGACCAGCAACAGTGCCGCCAGCAGCAGCAGCGGTTGCACGGTATTGGCGAGCAGTTTCGGGCGCCAGACATTGCCGCCGACGGCAACCGGAATGAACTGAAACAGCGCTCCGCACATGGCCTGCAGCATGAAGCCCACCGCGAGCAGATGCGTCAGCGCCAAAGCCTCCGGTGTCCATCGCGAGCCAAAGGCATCGCCGCCCGAGAATGCCAATAGAATTCCGGCCATCACGCCGAACCAAGGCGCCGCCAGGAAAAAGCGGTAAGGCACCGATATGGGGGGCGCCTGATCGAAGGAAAGGCTGGGATGCATCCGATCGGACCCGGTCAGGCAGGCTGTTTGCGAATCCGGATCTCGCGCGTTCCGTCGGCGCGCACTTCTTCGCTCCACGCATAGCCATTGGCTTTCAGGATACTGAACAGCGGATGCGGCTGGCAATACAGCAACAACAACACGTCATCGCCTTCGCCTAGCTTGTCCAGCGCCTCCATGGTGCGCTCCATCGGCTCCGGTGGCTGCAACTCGCGCCCATCGATCTCTATCGTCATGACAGTTTGAGGCGTTCCGCCAGCGTGGCGCCAACATCGGACGAACCCAAGGCGTTGTCGCACATCGGATACAGGATATTTTCTTCCTTCATGTTGTGCTGCTGCATGAGGATCAACAGAGTCTCCGCGGCACCGCCGAAGGCGTCGCTGTCGCGGGCGGTCAGCGCCCCTTGCATCTGCACCAGCAAATCGCGCATCTGGCGATGCTCGCCGCGCATCACTTCGGTCGGGCCGGAGGTCATTCCGGTCGCCGTCTCGAAGGCCGGGAACAGGAGCTCCTCCTCGCTACCGAAATGAGTTTCCAACTGGTCGCGCAGGAGCGAAAACGCCTTCTCGCCAGCCGTCCAGTCACCACTGCCGCAGGCGGCTTCAGCGTCGGCAAATATCTCGTCACAATGCTTGTGATGCTCGAAAAGGGGGGTAGTAATCGACATGGGGGCAGACTCCGTTTGAACTTCGGTTAATTCTGGAGGCTGCTCCACCCCGGAACATTGACTACGGTCAAGCGCCTGATGGATTGATTATCCTTGCTTATGTCCTGGAAATTCTCTTGAAAATTCAGACACGTCGTATGTGCGGGATCGGTTTGTCCCGCCAATGGTTCATGGCTCAAGCACATAGGTACCCGGCGCATCACCCAGCGCCGGAAATTTTTCGGTGGCAACCGCGGGTGCTGCAACCATTGGTCCGGACTGAGGCTTGAGCCAGGCCGTCCAGTCTTCCCACCAGCTGCCATGGCGCTGTTCCGCCCTGTCACGCCAGTCTTCCGCCGTATCGTGCCTCTCGGCCGGGCCGACACGGTAGTCGCGCTTGGGAGGATTCACCACCGGATTCACAATCCCGAGAATGTGGCCTGAGGTCGACAGCACATAGCGGCGCGGACCGGCGACGAGTCCATTGATGCGGAAGGTCTGGCGCCAAGGCGCGATATGGTCATCCTCGGCCGACACGGCATACAGCGGCTGGGTAATCCGCCCGAGATCGATGTTCTCGCCTGCCAGGTTCAGCGCATCCTTCTTGATCAGCAGATTTTCGAGATAGAAATTGTGCAGGTACCAACTATGCATTGCCGCCGGCATGCGTGTCGCATCCATGTTCCAGAACAGGACATCGAAAGGCGGCGGCGCCTCGCCGAACAGATAGCCGCGCACCACGTAGTGCCAGACCAGACTGTTCGAACGCAGCAACCGGAACGCGGATGCCATTTCCTTGCCGTCGAGATAACCCTTTTCGGCCATCGACTTTTCCAGCCACTTGATGCTGCTTTCGTCGAGGAAGACCTCGATGTCGCCCGGCTTGTGATAATCCACGAGGGTCGTCAGCAAGGTCACGGTCACCACCGGCACTTCCTTCTTCTCATAGTGCACATTGGCCCACGCCATCCACGTCGCCAGAGCAGCGCCGCCGATGCAGTAGCCGACGGCATGCACCTTGGCGGAACCGGAAATGCCGCGCGCGGTCTCGATTATCTGGCCGATACCTTCCATCAGATAGTCATCGAAGGTGACGTCACGCATATCCGCCGTCGGGTTCTTCCAGCTGGTGATATAAACGTCGAAGCCCTGATCGACCAGAAACTTCACCATGCTCTTCTTCGCGTTCAGATCGAGGATGTAGAACTTGTTGATCCACGGCGTGACGATGACGATGGGCGTTTTGAAAACCTTGTCCCTGGTCGGCGTGTAATGCACCACCTCCAGCAGTCGATTGCGGAACACCACTTTGCCCGGCGTGGTCGCCAGATCCTTGCCGACGATGAAATCCGTCGGTCTTGCCATCTGTACATCGCCCGCCTGGAAGTCGGTCACAAAATTGTTGAAGCCCTTGAGCAGGCTCTCGCCGCGGGTCTCCATGGCTTTCTGCATGGCCGCCGGATTGGTCAGCAAGAAGTTTGTCGGCGCCACCGCATTGAGCCACTTCCGCCACCAGAACGCCGCTCGGCGCCGGTCGCGGCTCGACAGTCCGGGCGTGTCGTAAAGCATGTCCTGTACCTGGTGGGTCATCATCAGATACCACTCCTTGACGATGTCCCAACTTGCCGAATCGCTCCAGATCGGATCGCTGAACCGGGTGTCATCAGGATTCGGCGACACGACATCCTTGCTTGCCATACCCAGCGCACGATGCCACGAATGCACCTGCAAGTCCCACAGCTTTGCCGAGAATCCGGTTAGTGCTTCCGACATCTCCTGCGGATGGGACAGCCAAGCCACCTGTGCGTGCAGTAGCGGGGTCGCAATCCCGATAGGGTCAACTTTGGCCTCCACCGCCTGATTCACCGCGCGCCACGCGGCCTGAGGCGTTGCCGGTACCTTGGGCTGTTTCATCGTGCTCATGACCATTCCCTTCACTTCACTCCGGCCGCGCCACCCTGCAACCGTCTTGGTGATATTGTGCCCGATGCCGCTCGGGTATAGTTCTGTCTGCTGTTGATCTTGATCAACGCTGCTGTTCTTTAGTAGGCTAGCCTTAGTTACCTAGTAGTTACCCAGTCAAAGGACCCTTCCCCATGTTCAAGCACATACTCGTTCCGACCGATGGATCCCCGCTGTCATCCGAAACGGCAAAGCGGGCGATCACTTTTGCCCGGGAGACCGGAGCCAAGGTTACGTTTTTTTTCGCCAAGCCCGACTACCCGGTTGCCTTCTATGGCGAAGGCGCGCTGATCGACCCCACCACACCCGACAAGTTCGCCGAAATGGCGGAACAGCAGGCGAAGGAAATCCTGGCCGGTCATGAAGCGGCAGCGAAGGCCGAAGGTGTCGTCAGTGCGACCATCAGTTCTGTCAGCGACATCCCCTACGAAGCGATCATCGCCGCTGCCGAGGCCTCCGGCGCCGATCTCATTTTCATGGCCTCTCACGGCCGACGCGGCATCAGCGGGCTTCTTCTCGGATCCGAAACGCAGAAGGTACTTACGCACTCCAAGATCCCGGTACTGGTCTGCCGCTGAGCGGAACGGAAAGCTGCCCAAACCCATGTTCAACGCTGCACTGAATATCATTCACGACGAGCACCGCTCGCTCGCTGCCGTCGTGCATGGGCTGCGATATCTGGTTCGCGAAAGTCATACCAAGAATACAAGACCGGACTTCAAGGTGCTTTGGGCGATGATTTTCTATCTCGACGAGTTTCCCGCCAAGATGCATCATCCAAAAGAAAACGCCTATCTGTTTGCCAGGCTGCGCCAGCGCACCCATGAAGCCGACGCCCTGATCGCGAATCTGGAACAGCAACACAGTGCCGGCGGACAGCATGTGCGTGATCTGGAGCTTGCCCTCGGTCACTACGAAGCCGGATTTCCCGATGGTCTGGCGAAGTTTTCCGTAGCCGTCGAGAAGTTCGCCGACGAGATATTGCGGCATATGGCCTTCGAGGAAAGCACGCTGATTCCCCTGGCCCGAAAATACCTCACGCCCGAGGACTGGGTCGAAATCGGTGCCGCCTTCAGCGAAAACGGCGACCCGCGCTTCGATGCCGAGACGGATCAGGATTGTCGCGATCTGTTCAGCCGCATCGTCAATCTGGCACCGCCACCAATCGGTGTAGGCCCCGCGCGACGGTAGGCCGGGCAGCGGATCCGCGCTGCCTCTTGCCGACGAAACGACTTAGTTCCCTGCGTTCAGGCCGGAATCAGGCTCGGCACCCACACCCTTGTTGACCTCGGCCGCGCTGGTCTGGAGGAAACAGGTCATCAGGCTCGAAGTGGCGCAAACAGCCCAAAAGCCAAAAAATCCTATCGAATAGGTCGCGATCTTCGAGAAATGTACCGGTTCGCCGAAGAGGAACAATTCCTGCGGATCGATCACGGAAAAAAACACGCCCTCGGCGATGCCTGCAACCACAAACGAAGGCCAAAGAATAAACATGAGCTTCTTCATTTCCGTCTCCCGGGCAGCCCGATTGCAAGTGTCTACTTCGCGTTGCGAGCGTCTTTTTCGGCCATCTTTTTGTAGAACTTCACCATGCCGAAGCCGATGGCAATGACAAAACCGATGGTGAACAAACTCATCAGACCGATGTCGCTACCTACCAAGAGCTTCCAAGCTTCCATGATTTGCCTTCTTCAAACTGGTTGATTCAATTGCGAATATCGGCCGGCGCCGCACTGGCCGCCACGGGATTGCCAATCAGCGTCTCGCCGTTTGCCGGCAGCACGACATTGCCCATCAGGCGCCAGGTCTTGCGCTCGTCTTCCAGCAGCACCAGCCAATGCCCTGCAGCAGGCAGGCGAACCTCACCGCTATAGAGATCTCCCGAGCGCGCCAGTACCCGGGACTGGTCGAGGCCTGCACGGGTCGGATGGCTGATGGTCACCGCCAGCGTCGGCGGCAACACGAACTTTCCGTCGCTTGCCTGCAGGCGTACCGACAACGTATCGGCGGTAACGCGAACCCCGGCGACCAGCCCGATTTTTGCCGCCTGTTCGCTGCGTGCGATGGTCTGGTTGGCGGCCAGTCCCTTTTTGTAATAGTCGTCGGTGACTAGCCCGTCATTGCTCTTGATTGCCAGCCAGGCGGTATAGAACGCCGCGACCACGACAATGAATGGCCCCGCCGCGAGTATCCAGGGCCAGGGTTCCCGATACCAGGGTCGAACGGCGGCTGAATTCATCTTCTCTTCCTTCATGGTTGCAGGAAACTGGCCTTTTCATGCACTGCCACCTTCTCGTTAGCCAGGGACTTGACGTCGAAGAAGATCTGATTCGAGCCCTTCTTGCCCGACTCGGGCGGCACCCGCACCTGCACGGTGAAACTCTTCGTCCCGGCCGCGGGAACTTCGATGATGCGATCGCCGACCATGTCTATGCCCGTCAGGCCGGTCACACTCACGGCATAGCGGTGGGGCGCCTCGGAGACGTTGATCACATGCAGCCGATACACGTTCTCGATCAGCCCGCCCTCGACCTCGCGCGCCAGCGTCGCCCGGTCACGGATCACATCCACCCGCAAGGTAGGCTTGTTGGCGATTGCCCAGACAAAGGCGATACAAATTGCGCCGAGGATTACCGAGTAGATGATCACCCGCGGCCGTACAACGTGGCCGATTATCTCCCGCCAGCCCCAATGCGCTTCGATTGCATGCTCGGTGGAATAGCGGATCAGACCCTTCGGATAATCCATTTTCTCCATCACCTGATCGCACGCGTCGATGCACGCGGCGCAGCCGATGCATTCGTACTGGAGGCCCTTGCGAATGTCGATACCGGTCGGACAGACCTGCACGCAAATGCCGCAGTCGACGCAATCACCCTTGGCGATCACCTTCGGATCAAGCCCCTTTTTTCTCGCGCCGCGCGGCTCGCCGCGCTCGGTATCGTAGGTGATGGTCAGCGTGTCAGGATCGAACATCACCCCCTGGAAGCGCGCATAGGGGCACATGTGTTTGCACACCTGCTCGCGCATGTGTCCGGCAAACAGGTAGGTGAAGGCGCCGTAGAAGAACATCCAGAACGTTTCCCAAGGCCCCAGCGTAAAGCTCCATACCGAGTTCCACAGAGTATGAATCGGCGAGAAATAACCGACGAAGGTAAATCCCGTCCAGAGCGAGAGCAACACCCATGACCCGTATTTGGCACTGCGCAGCCACAGCTTGCGTGCGCTCATGGGTGCGGCATCGAGCTTGATTCGGGCGTTGCGCTCGCCTTCGATCTTCTGTTCGATCCAGGTGAAGATTTCCGTGTATACCGTCTGCGGACAAGCGTAGCCGCACCACAGGCGGCCGCCGACCGCGGTAAACAGAAACAGGGAATAAGCCGAAATAATCAGCAGGACGGCAAGAAAAATCACGTCCTGCGGCCAGAAGACCAGGCCGAAGATGTAGAACTTGCGTTCCACCAGGTCGAACAGCACGGCTTGCCGTCCGTTCCAGGGTAACCAGCACACGCCGTAGAAAATAAGCTGGGTAAACCACACCAAGGCCCAGCGCCACGTCGCAAAGACGCCGCTGACGGCACGCGGATGCACCTTCTGGTGGACTTCGTAAAGACTTTCTTCGACGAAGACTGGCGTGCTATCTGGAGACAGCGGAGTTAATGGCGAGGTGCCTGAGGCCATGATTATCGTATAACGATATTCTGATGAACGCGAGCTAAAATTCCCCGGCTCCGGAAACTCCGGAGCCGGGGAAGCAGGCTCAGTTTACTTCTTTTCCGCGGGTGCCGCTTCTGCTGCCACGGGCGCTACTGCAGTTGCATCCGTGCCGCCACCGCCGAGACCATAGATATAAGCGGTCAGGAGATGCACCTTCGCATCGCCGAGGAATTCACCGAAAGCCGGCATGCGATTTACGCGGCCCTTGGTAATCGTCTCGACGATGGTGTCTTCAGCGCTGCCGTAGAGCCAGATCTTGTCGGCGAGATTCGGCGCCACGCCGAGCATGCCCTTGCCGTCGGGACCGTGACAGGCGCCGCATGCCTGAGCAAACAGTTCCTTGCCGCGCTGGCCACGAATCGAATCGCTGGCCAAGCCGGACAGGGACCGTACATAGCTTGCCAGGTCCTTGATCTGGTCGCCGTTCAAGTCCGGCTTGACGCCCTTGGCCGGCATCATCGCGTCACGCCCCTTGGCAATCGACTCCTTGATCTGCTCCGGAGCACCGCCAAACAGCCAGTCCTTGTCGGTCAGATTGGGGAAGCCGCGTGCGCCCTTGGCATCCGAACCGTGGCACTGCGAACAGTAGGTCAGGAACAGGCGCTGGCCCATTTCCTTGGCCTCGGCGTTGGCAGCGACGGCACGAATGTCCTGGCTCTGGAACTTCTTGAAGATGGGTCCGTACTCATCATCGGCCTTCTTCATTTCACCGTCGTACTGACCGGTGGAAGACCAGTTGAACTGGCCCTTGAAGGTACCGAGGCCGGGATACATCGCCAGATAGAACAGCGAGAAGACGATCGTGATGTAGTACAGCCAGCGCCACCAGTTCGGCAACGGATTGCTGTATTCCTGCAGGTCCTCGTCCCAGACGTGGCCGGTGGTCTCGCCCTCCACATGTTTGGCCGAATCCTGTATCCAGAGGAGGACACCGCAGCCGATGACGCTGGCCAGGACGATGCTTATTACGTAAAAATTCCAGAAGCCGCTGACAAAATCACTCATGATGATTTCCTTTCCTGATTCTTCGTAAGCTGCGGTGTCGGCGGCACAAAGGGACTGTCATCGTCGAGCGGCAGCATCGCTGCCTCGTCGTAGGTCTTCTTGCGCCGGTCCGAATACGCCCACCACACGATGCCCAAGAAGGCGACGAACGCCAGCACGGTGAAGAGGGAGCGCAGATCGTTGATGTCCATTTGCTTACCTGGTCTGCTTGAGCGCAGTGCCCATGCCCTGCAGGTAGGCGATCAAGGCGTCGACTTCGGTCACGCCCTCGATGGCCTTTTTCGCGCCGGCGATTTCGGCATCGGTATAGGGCACGCCGATTGCGCGCAGTGCCCTCATCTTGCCCTCGATCGCATCGTCCTTGAGCGGACGATCCAGCCAGGCATAGGCCGGCATGTTGGATTCGGGCACTACATCGCGCGGATTCAGCAGATGCGTCTTGTGCCACTGATCCGAATAGCGGCCGCCCACTCGCGCCAGGTCGGGGCCGGTACGCTTCGAACCCCACTGGAACGGATGGTCATAGATGAACTCACCTGCCACCGAGTAGTGACCGTAGCGCTCGGTTTCGGCACGGAACGGACGGATCATCTGCGAATGGCAGTTGTAGCAGCCTTCGCGGATGTAGATGTCGCGTCCCGCGAGGCGCACCGGACTGTAAGGTTTGACCAGTTCCAGTGTCTTGCCGTCCGGACCGATCGGCTGCGTGGTGGATTTCTGGAAGAACAGCGGCACGATTTCGAGCAAGCCACCCACACTGATGGTGAGGATGGTCAGGACGATCAGCAGCCCCACGTTGCGTTCGATTTTGTCATGCGTCAACATGATGTATAGCTCCTTAATCTGTGATCAGGCTTAGTGGGCCGCTGCGGGCTCAAGTACCGGCGCATTGACTGCCTTGCCACCAGCCATGGTCAGGAACATGTTGTAGGCCATGATCAGCATGCCGGAGAGGAACAGCACGCCGCCCAGCAGACGTATGGTCCAGAACGGGTAGGTCGCCTTGACCGACTCGACGAAGGAGTAGGTCAGCGTACCATCCACGTTCGTTGCACGCCACATCAGGCCCTGCATCACGCCGGCAATCCACATCGAGGCGATGTAAAGCACGACGCCGATGGTCGCAATCCAGAAGTGCACCTCGATCAACTTCTTCGAGGCCATCTCGGGTTTGCCGAACAGGCGCGGCAGCAGATAGTAGATCGAGCCGATCGAGATCATCGCCACCCAGCCCAGTGCGCCGGAATGCACGTGGCCGACGGTCCAGTCGGTGTAGTGCGACAGCGCGTTGACCGTCTTGATCGACATCATCGGGCCTTCGAAGGTCGACATGCCGTAGAAGGACAGCGAGGTGATCATGAACTTCAGGATCGGGTCGTCACGCAGTTTGTGCCAGGCGCCCGACAGCGTCATGATGCCGTTGATCATGCCGCCCCAGGAAGGCGCCAGCAGGATCAGCGAGAAGACCATGCCGACCGATTGGGTCCAGTCGGGCAGCGCGGTGTAGTGCAGGTGGTGGGGACCGGCCCACATGTAGGTGAAGATCAGCGCCCAGAAGTGCACCACCGACAGGCGATAGGAATACACCGGGCGCCCGGCCTGCTTCGGCACGAAGTAATACATCATGCCGAGGAAGCCGGCGGTCAGGAAAAAGCCCACCGCGTTGTGGCCGTACCACCACTGGATCATCGCGTCCTGCACACCGGCGTAGGCCGAGTAGGACTTCGGCGTCAGGATGCCGGCAGCAAGTACGGGTACCGCAGCGCTATTGACCAGGTGCAACACGGCGACGGTGAGGATGAAGCCGCCGAAGAACCAGTTCGCCACGTAGATGTGCGAGACCTTGCGCTTCACGATGGTGCCGAAGAACACCACCGCATAGGACACCCAGACCAGCGTGATCAGGATGTCGATCGGCCATTCGAGTTCGGCGTATTCCTTGCCTTGGGTAAAACCCAGCGGCAAGGACAACGCCGCCAGCACGATGACCAGTTGCCAGCCCCAGAAGGTGAATGCCGCCAGACCCGGCGCAAACAGCGGCGCATGGCTGGTGCGCTGCACCGCGTAGTAGGACGTGGCGAACAGCGCGCAGCCGCCAAACGCAAAAATCACGGCGTTGGTGTGCAAGGGGCGCAGGCGCCCGTAGCTCAGGAACTCGTGTACGTTCAACTCCGGCCACACCAGTTGGGCGGCGATGATGACGCCCACCAGCATGCCGACGATGCCCCAGATTACGGTCATCACAGCGAACTGGCGCACGACTTTGTAGTTGTAAGTCGCTTGCGATTGCATGATGGATACACCTCACATAGTCAAAAAGAAACCGGTCACGACACCGCAATTGATGCGGTGCAGTATGAAATTTTTGGGGAGATTACACCTGAAATATTAGCGGCGTTTGATAAAGATCAAAATATATCCGACTTCAACGAAATTAACAATACTATCAGTATGGTTTATTGCGCAATGGACCTACCTTCTTGACTTGTGGGGGGCGAAACCGGGGCGTGTGAAGGGCAAAAAAAAGGGTGCGCAGCGCGCACCCCTAACCCCAACAGAGAGCCTTTGGGCAACGGCACGAAGCCATCACCATAAAACCCGTGTGCAGTATGGTTATTTCTCGCCGGACGCGCCTTGATCTGAGTCAACAGTGCGAGGCTTTTAATTGCGGCCGTCGGACTTGACGCCAATTGAACCGGCCTTGGCCTCGTTCGAGGCTTCGCTTGCGGGCTTGCCGGCCTGATCGTCGTCCATCAAAATGCGATGGCCGGGGCCTTCGAGATCCTCGTACTGGCCGCTTTGCAGGGACCACCAGAACAAGGCGGCGATGACGAAGACCAGCACCAGGGAAAGCGGTATCAGGAGATACAGGATGTCCATGCCCATCACCTAGCCCCGCTGCAGACGCAGGGCATTGAGAACCACCAGCAGCGAACTGGCCGACATGCCGATGCCGGCCATCCAGGGTGTGACCCAGCCGGTCATGGCCAGCGGAATCGCCAGGAAATTGTAGGCGAAAGCCCACACCAGATTTTGTTTGACGATGCGCAAAGTGCGTCGCGCCAGCGCCAGCCCTTGCGGCAAGGCCTGCAGGTTGTTGCCGAGCAGCACCACGTCGGCGTTGGCCCGTGCCAGATCGGCACCGCCGCCCATGGCGATGGATATCTGCGCCTGCGCCAGTACCGGTGCGTCATTCACGCCATCGCCGACCATCGCCACCGTCTCGCCAGCAAGCTGCAAGGTCTTGAGCGCCGCATGCTTGTCTTCCGGCGAGAGCCCGCCGCGCGCATCGGCGACGCCCAGTGCGACGCCGATGCGCGCGGCGGCGGCAGGCGCGTCGCCGCTGAATACCGAAAGCCGTATCCCGGCCGCAGCCAGTTCAGCCGCCATGGTCACCGCCTCCGGACGCAGACCGTCGCTCAGGCGGAAGAAGGCCTGCCAGCCCTGCGCATTACCCAGGGCAATCACCGTATCGCCAGCGCCGACTATGGCCTGGATATCGGCCGCGACTTCCTCGCTATGCAAGGCAGCGACGAATTCGGGACGACCCAGACGCCAGACGCCGCCCTCGATCCGTCCCTCGACGCCGGCACCTGTGGTAGTGCGCAGGCCTTCGACCTCGATGTGCGCATCCCCGACACCAGCGATCAAGGCCCGTGCAATGGGGTGCTCGGAACCGCGCTCGAGCGCGGCCGCCAAGGCCAAAGCGCGCGCGGAGTCGCCGCGGATGACGATGGTTTCGACCAGTTCCATGCGTCCCACGGTCAGCGTCCCGGTCTTGTCGAAAATGAATCGGTCGACCCGCGCCAGCGCCTCGATCGCATGGCCGCGCGTCACCAGCACGCCGCGCGCGGCCAGCGCGCCGGTGGCCACGGTCAGCGCCGCCGGTGTCGCCAGCGACAGCGCACACGGACAGCTCACCACCAGCACGGCGACGAAAATCCACAGTGCGCGCGACGGATCGAGCCACCACCAGGCCAATGCCGTCGCCACTGCCAGCACCAGCAGCGCGACGATGAAGCGCCCCGCGACGCGATCCGCCATCTCGACCAGGCGCGGCTTTTCCGCCGCGGCGCGTTCCATCAGGCGCTGGATGGCGGCCACGCGCGTCGCCTCGCCGACGCGCTCCACTCGCATCACCAGCGGGCTCCCGGTATTCACGCTGCCGCCGATCAGCGCATCGCCGGCCCGCTTCGGCACCGGGCGGCTCTCGCCGGTCAGCAGCGCCTCGTCTGCGGCACTCTCGCCGTCGAGCACGCAACCGTCGGCCGGCACCGTCTCGCCGGGCTTGATCTGCACCACGTCACCGGCGCGCAACTCGGCCACCGCAACACGTTCTCCGGCTATCTCCGAGGGCCACGTCGCAAGACGCGTGGCAAACGCCGGAATGGCGCGGGCCAGGGTCTCGACACTGCGCGCCGCCTTCTGCCGCGCCATCATTTCCAGATAGCGGCCCGAAAGCAGGAAAAAGACGAACATGGTGACCGAATCGAAATACACCTCGCCCGCCGCGATCAGCGTGGCCCAGACGCTGGCGGCAAAGGCCGCGCCGACGCCCAGCGCCACCGGCACGTCCATGCCGACACGATGCAGCTTCAGATCGCGCCAGGCACTGAGGAAGAAGGGCGCGGCGGAATACAGGATCACCGGCACGGTCAGGATCAGGCTGGCCCAGCGCATCAGCTGCTCGATGTCCGGCGTCATGTCGCCATTGGCCAGATACACCGGCACGGCATACATCATCACCTGCATCATGCCGAAGCCGGCGACGAACAAACGCCACAACGCCGTCTTGCGCTCCCTCTGCGCCAGCTCTTCGGAACGGCCGACGTCGTAGGGATGGGCCCGGTAGCCGATTGCGGCGATGGCCTCGAGGATCGCCGAAAGCCTGGTCACGCGCTCGTCCCAGCGTACCCGCGCACGGCGCGTGGTGTAGTTGATGTCGATCGCGGTAACGCCGGGCTGGCGGCGCACGTGCGATTCATTGAGCCAGACGCAGGCGGCGCAGGTGATGCCTTCGAGGATCAACGCGGCTTCCTGTTCGTGTTCGCCGGCCGCGCCCTCGGCCCGGCGCACGAAGTTCTTCTGTACATCGGGATGATCGAACAGGGCGAACTCGGCCACGATCTGCGGCAAGGCTTCGCGCGGGCTTTCCGGCATCGCGTCGCGATGCCGGTAGTAATCGGCCAGGCCGTTATCGACGATGGCCTGCGCCACCGCCTGGCAGCCGGCGCAGCACATCCTGCGCCGCTCGCCGCCGATCTCGACCGTGAATTCCACGCCTGCCGGAATCGGCAGGCCGCAGTGGTAGCAGGGTTCCGTAACGGCCATGTTCAGGCCGGATCAACCAAGCCCGACCTTACTTCGGCGCCATGCGGATGGCGCCGTCGAGGCGGATCACCTCGCCGTTGAGCATCTCGTTCTCGATGATGTGCCGCACCAGCGCCGCGTACTCGGCCGGCTTGCCCAGGCGCGAGGGGAAGGGCACCATCTTGCCCAGGGCATCCTGCACTTCCTGCGGCATGCCGAGCAGCATCGGCGTCTCGAAAATGCCGGGGGCGATGGTCATGACCCGGATGCCGAAGCGCGCCAGTTCGCGCGCGATCGGCAGCGTCATGCCGACCACGCCGCCCTTGGAGGCCGCATACGCGGCCTGCCCGATCTGTCCATCGTAGGCCGCGACCGAAGCCGTGCTGACGATCACGCCGCGCTCGCCGGCCGCATTCGGCGCGCCCTGGCTCATGACTTCGGAGGCCAGGCGGATCATGTTGAAGCTGCCGACCAGGTTGACCGTGACGGTCTTGGCGAAGACATCCAGCGAATGCGGGCCGTTCCTGCCCAGCACCTTTTCGGCCGGCGCGATGCCGGCACAATTGACCAGGCCATGCAGGCCGCCGAAGGCCGCCACGGCCGCTGCGACGCAGGCCTTGGCGCTGGACTCGTCCGCCACGTTGGTCGTCACGAAACGTGCATTGGCGCCAAGTTCGGCGGCCAGGGCGTTGCCCACCGCCTCGTTGAGATCGGCCAGCACCACCTTGGCGCCCTGCGCCACCAGCATCCGTCCGGTGCCGGCGCCAAGACCCGAAGCCCCGCCGGTGATAATGAATACGCTGTCCCTGATCTGCATGTGCGTCCCCAAAATGAAACAAGGCCTGCCGACCGGAATGGGGGCAGGCCTTGAGAATTGGTGCTGTTGGCCGGAATCGAACTGGCGACCTACTGATTACGAATCAGTTGCTCTACCAACTGAGCTACAACAGCGTCCTGAAAGGCCGCGAATTATACCCGCAGGCCCGGACCCATGGCAACGGCGCGGCCGGCTCAGCCGAGCAGTTCCTTCGGGATCGGGAAATTGACGTTCTCGGCCGCGCCGTCGAGGGTTTCGACGCTGCCCGCGCCGAGCGCCCGCAGCCGGTCGACGACGCCATTGACCAGCACCTCGGGCGCCGACGCGCCTGCCGTGACGCCCACCCGCGCATTCGCTCCCAGCCACGCCGCCTCGATCTGGTCGGCGCCGTCCACCAGATAGGCCGGAATGCCGCCGATCGCGGCGACCTCGCGCAACCGGTTCGAGTTCGAGCTGTTCTTCGACCCGACCACAATGACCACGTCGACCTTGCCGGCCATCGCCTTGACTGCATCCTGGCGGTTCTGCGTGGCGTAACAGATGTCGTCCTTGCGCGGTCCGACGATGTGCGGAAAGCGCGCCATCAGCGCATGCACGATCACGCGCGCATCATCGACCGACAAGGTGGTCTGGGTGACATAGGCCAGCTTCGCCGCTCCGCCAGCGCCGACTTCCAGCTGCGCCACGTCGACAACGCTTTCCACCAGGTACATCGGGCCGGTCGCCTGGCCCATGGTGCCTTCGACCTCCGGGTGGCCCTTGTGGCCGATCATGACAATCTCGTAACCCTGCTTGTGCAGGCGCGCCACCTCCAGATGCACCTTGGTCACCAGCGGGCAGGTGGCGTCGAATACCTTGAGGCCGCGTTTCTCCGCCTCGATGCGCACCGACTGCGGCACCCCATGCGCGCTGAAAATCACCGTGGCGCCGTCCGGCACCTCGGCCAGTTCCTCGACGAACACCGCGCCCTTGGCCTTGAGGCCGTCGACCACGTAGCGGTTATGCACCACTTCATGCCGCACATAGATCGGCGCGCCGAACTTTTCCAGCGCACGCTCGACGATGGCGATCGCGCGTTCGACGCCGGCACAGAAACCTCTTGGGTTGGCCAGAAGTATTTGCATCACAGGCCTCCGCCGGGCCGTCCCAAGGAGGCCTCAGCAAAAATCAGTTGGACGCCGCCTCGCGGCGGAACCGTGGTCACCCCTTTCCTCGGGAAAGGGGCTGGGGGATAGGTCATAGTATTCCGATTATTTCGACTTCGAAACGCACCGGCTTGCCGGCCAACGGGTGGTTGAAATCGACCAGCACCGCCGCATCGTCGAGTTCGCGCACGATGCCGGTGAACTTGTCGCCGCCCGGCGCCGCGAATTCGATCAAACCGTGCAGTTCCGGGCTGACGTCGGGCGGCAAGGTCGCGCGCGCCATGCGTTGCACCAGTTGCGGATTGTGGCTGCCGAAGGCCTGGTCGGCATCGAGCAGGAAGACATGGCGCTCGCCGACCTTGACGCCGATCAGGCAGTGCTCGAGCGTCGGCACCAGTTCGCCGCTGCCCAGCTGCAGCGTCGCCGGCGTCGAGTCGAAGGTGCTCACCAGTTCCGTGTCGTCGCCGGTGGCGACACGGTAGTGCAGCGTGATCAGGTTGCCGGCGCGTACGGTGTCAGTCATGAAGTTTCCTTGCCGTAGCGGAACTGATGCCAGAGCATCAGCGCCACGCCGACGGTGATGGCCGAATCGGCCACGTTGAAGGCCGGCCAATGATAGCCCGCCAGGTGAAAATCGAGGAAGTCGACCACGGCGTCGAAACGCAGGCGATCGACCACATTGCCGATGGCGCCGCCGAGGATCAGCGCCAGGGCCGTCGGCAGCAGGCGCTCCTGCGCATGCGTGCGCAGGAGACTCAGCAGCCAGACCGAAATCGCCAGCGCGAGGATGACGAAAAACCACTTCTGCCAGCCACCGGCACCGGCGAGGAAACTGAAGGCGGCGCCCGAGTTGTAGACCAGGACGAGGTTGAAGAAGGAGGTCACGCTCTGGCTCTCCATCAGGCGAAAGCTCGCCAGCATCCAGGCCTTGGTCGCCTGGTCGAGCAGCAGCACGAGCGCGGCCAGCGCCAGCCAGCGTGCCAGCTTAGGCAATTTCGCGCGCCTCGCCGGAACCGAACAGATTGGACGAGCAGCGTCCGCACAGTTCCGGGTGTTCGCTGTCGTGGCCGACATCGTCGCGCCAGTGCCAGCAGCGCGCACATTTGGCATGAGTGCTGGCGCCGGCCTCGATGCTGACGCCGGTCACGGAGTCCGCCTTCTCCAGGTTCACCTTCGAACAGATCAGGACGAACTTGAGGTCCTCACCCAGCGAGGCGAGCAGCTCGTAGCTTGCGGCATCGGCACGCAGGCTCACCTCGGCCTGTAGCGAGGAACCGATCTTGCCGGCCGAGCGCAGCTCTTCGAGGGTTCGCGCCACATCGGCGCGCACCGCGCGTATCGCCTGCCACCGTGTCACCAGCGCCGACTCTTCGGCCTGCTCCGGCAGTTCGTGCCAGGTCGCGAGCATCACGCTGTCGCCCTGCTTCAGCGTGGTCCAGATTTCCTCGGCGGTGAAGGACAGCACCGGCGCCATCAACCGCGTCACACTCTGCAGGATGTGCCACAGCGCGCTTTGCGCCGAACGCCGGGCGCGGGAATTCTCCGCCGCCGTGTAGAGTCGGTCCTTGAGGATGTCGAGGTAGAAGGCGCCGAGGTCTTCCGAGCAGAAGTTCATCAGCCCCTGAATGACCTTGTGAAACTCGAAGCGCCCGTAATCCGCCGTGCATTGCGCCTGCAACTGGCGCGTCAGGGCCAGCGCGTAGCGGTCGGTTTCCAGCCATTCGGCGGGCGACAGCATCTGCGTCGCCGGGTCGAAGTCGGCGGTGTTGGCCAGCAGGAAACGCAGCGTGTTGCGCAGGCGGCGATAGACCTCGACCACGCGAGGCAGGATGGTCTTCTCGTCGATCGACAGCTCGCCCGAGTAGTCGGTGCTGGCTACCCAGAGACGCAGGATTTCGGCACCCAGGGTGTCGGAAATCTTCTGCGGCGCGACCACGTTGCCTTTCGACTTGGACATTTTCATGCCCTTGCCGTCGACCACGAAGCCGTGGGTCAGCAGCGCCTTGTAGGGCGCGCGGCCGTCGATGGCGGCGCCGGTCAGCAAGGACGAATGGAACCAGCCGCGATGCTGGTCCGAGCCTTCCAGATAGAGATCGGCCGGGTAGGTCAATTCGGCGGCGTGCGAGCCGCGCAGCACGGTGCGGTGCGTGGTGCCGGAATCGAACCAGACGTCGAGCGTATCGCGCATCTTGTCGTAATTCGCGGCATCGGCACCGAGCAGTTCGGCGGCGTCGAGCTTGAACCAGGCATCGATGCCCTCCTTCTCGATCTTCTGCGCCACGGCTTCGAGCAGTTCCAGCGTACGCGGATGCGGCTCGCCGCTTTCCTTGTGCAGAAAGAAGGGAATCGGCACGCCCCAGTTGCGCTGGCGCGAAACGCACCAGTCGGGCCGATTGGCGATCATCGCGTGCAGCCGCGCCTTGCCCCAGTCGGGATAGAACTTGGTGGCTTCGACGGCGGCCAGCGCCTTGTCGCGCAGACTGCCGCCACCATCTACAGGAATCCGGTTCATGCCGACGAACCACTGGGTTGTCGCGCGGTAGATGATCGGCGTTTTGTGGCGCCAGCAGTGCATGTAGCTATGCACGATTTCGCTGCTGGCGAACAGTGCGCCGACCTCGGCCAGCTTCTCGATGATGACCGGATTGGCCTTCCAGACGAACATGCCGCCGAAGAAGGGCAGGCTCGCGGCGAACACGCCGTCGCCCTGCACCGGAGTCAGGATTTCGTCGTTGTGCATGCCGTGCTTGCGGCAGGACTCGAAGTCTTCCAGACCGTAGGCCGGCGCGCTATGCACGATGCCCGTGCCGGCATCCAGCGTGACGTAATCGCCGAGATAGACGGGCGAAGCACGGTCGTAGAGCGGATGGCGAAACTCGACCTGGGCCAGCGCCGCGCCCTGGCAGGCGCCGAGCACCTCGCCTTCGAGGCCGAAGCGCTGCAGCGCCGCACCGCGTAATTCGGCGGCGAGGATGATGCAGCCGCGCGAGGTTCTCACCAGTTCGTAGGTGAATTCCGGATGCATGTTGAGCGCCTGGTTGGACGGGATGGTCCAGGGCGTGGTGGTCCAGATCACTGTCCAGCAATCGCCGTCAGGCAGCGCACTGATGCCGAAGGCATGGGCCACGCGGCCACGTTCGGCGGCATCGAGGCGGAAGCCGACATCGATCGCCGGCGACTTCTTGTCCTGGTACTCGACCTCGGCCTCGGCCAGCGCCGAACCGCAATCGAAACACCAGTTGACCGGCTTGAGGCCCTTGAACAGGTAGCCGGTCTTGTACAGGTCGCCGACCGCGCGAATCTCGTCGGCCTCGTTGCGGAAGGCCATGGTCAGGTAGGGATTGCCCCAGTCGCCGAGCACGCCGAGACGGATGAAATCCTTCTTCTGCCGCTCCACCTGTTCGGCGGCGAAACTGCGACACAGCTCGCGTGCCTGGTCGGCCGGCAGGTGCTTGCCATGGGTCTTTTCGATCTGGTGTTCGATCGGCAGGCCGTGGCAGTCCCAGCCCGGCACATAGGGCGCATCGAAGCCGGCCAGGGTCTTGGAGCGAACGATGATGTCCTTGAGGATCTTGTTCACCGCATGGCCGATGTGGATGTCGCCGTTGGCGTAGGGCGGGCCGTCGTGCAGCACGAAAGCGGGACGCCCCTTGGCTGCCGCGCGAATCTTCTGGTAAAGCTTCTGCTCCTGCCAGGCGGCAATCCAGCCCGGCTCGCGCTTGGCGAGATCACCGCGCATCGGGAAGGGCGTGTCGGGCATGTTCAGGGTTTTGCGGTAATCAGCCATGGGTCTTGCCATCGTTGAGCTTGAAATAGGCGCGCACGTCAGCGACGTCGCGAGCGATCTGTGCCTTGAGGGCGTCGAGGGATTCGAACTTCGCCTCGTCGCGCAACTTGTGCAGGAAATTGACATCGACGTGCATGCCGTAGATGTCGCGGTCGAAATCCAGCAGATGGACTTCCAGCACCGGCTGGAGGCCGGCGTCGACCGTAGGCCGCACGCCGATGTTGGCCGCACCGGGCAGCGGCTGCGGCGCAATGCCCGAGACCGTGACGGCGAATACCCCGGACAGCGGCAGGCGCTTGCGCCGGACCTGGATGTTGGCGGTGGGAAAGCCGATGGTGCGGCCGAGTTTCTTGCCGTCCATGACGCGCCCGGCGATGACGAAGGCACGCCCGAGCAGTTCCTCGGCATGCTCGATGTCGCCCGCCGCCAGTGCGTCACGCACGGCGGAACTGGATACCCGGACGCCGCCGAAGTCGACCGTGTGCATGGCCTCGACGACGAAACGATGGTCGTGGCCGGCACGCTGCAACGAGGCAAAGTCTCCGCTGCGGCCCTTGCCGAAGCGGAAGTCGTCACCGATGATCAGATGCCGTACCGACAGTCCCCGCACCAGGATGTTCTCCATGAACTGCTCGGCCGTCAGCGATGCCAACTGGCGGGTAAAGCGGCAGACATGGACGCGATCGACGCCGCACTCGGCCAGCAGTTCGATCTTGTCGCGCAGACTGGCCAGCCGCGCCGGCGCCTGATCCGGGGCGAACAGTTCGCGCGGATGCGGCTCGAAGGTGAGCACGGTCGCCGGCAAGGCGAGTTCGCGCGCCTTGGCCGTCAATTCTGCAAGCAGGGCGCGATGGCCGCGATGCACGCCATCGAAATTGCCGATGGTCAGCACCGTAGACGTCGTCGCCCGCTCGGGAACACCGCGAAAAACCAGCATGGGCTTGAAGCTGCAGGGAAAGCGGGCGATTATATCAAGCTAAGCGCACGCCACCGCCGCCGGAAACGGCTTTGCGGCGCGGGATTCCGACCCGGATCAGAGCTTGTGAAGAAATCGTAGCGAGCGGGCCGCAGCGGGGTGCGGCCGGAGCGCAGCTACCGGAATGCACGTGGTTGTGCATGAGGATAGCCGGGTTTGCCAAATGAGCCGCCCAAGCCCCGATCCGGCACGCGCAGTAGATTTATTCACAAGCTCTCAGTCCAGCCGCGCCAGCTTCGACTTGGCCAGCGGCGGGTTCTTGGCGAAGTAGCGGCGGATGCCGCGCAGGATGGCCTCGGCCATGCGGTCCTGGTAGGCCTCGTCGTTGAGCCGTGCCTCTTCCTCGGGATTGGAGATGAAGGCGGTCTCGATCAGAATCGAGGGAATGTCGGGCGCCTTCAGCACGGCAAAACCGGCCTGCTCGACATGCGCCTTGTGCAGGGTGTTGATGCGCCCCAGTTCGCCCAGCACGTCCTTGCCCAGCTTGAGGCTGTCGTTGATGGTGGCGGTCTGCGACAGGTCGAGCAGCGTGCGCGCGAGGTAGGGGTCCTTGACGCCGAGATTCACGCCGCCGACCAGGTCGGCCGAGTTTTCCTTGTTCGCCAGCCAGCGCGCGGCGGAGCTCGAAGCGCCGTTCTCCGACAGGACGAACACGCTGGAGCCGCGCGCCGTGCTCTTGATGAAGGCATCGGCATGCACCGAGACGAAGAGGTCGGCCTGCACCCGGCGCGCCTTCTGCACGCGCTGGTTGAGCGGAATGAAATAATCGCCGTCGCGCGTCAGCACCGAACGCATGTTCGGCGTGGCGTCGATCTTCTCCTTCAGCCGGCGCGCTACCGACAACGTCACGTGCTTCTCGTAGCTGCCGCCGCGCCCGATCGCGCCGGGATCCTCGCCGCCATGCCCGGGATCGAGCACGATGGTCACCATGCGCGCCACCTCGGGCCTGGTCGCAGGCTTCTCGCCGGGCTCGGCCGGCTTTTCCTGGCTGCCCAGCTTCGGTTCGGACTTCAGCGGCGGCTCGCCGGATTTTTCCAGCAGCGCCATGAGCGGATCGACCGGTTCCAGGGGATACAGGTCGAGTACCAGGCGATGCCCGTACTCGCCGACCGGCTGCAGCGAAAACACCTGCGGCTTGACCTCGCCCTTGAGTTCGATGACCAGCCGCACCACGCCCGGTTTGTTGCGACCGGCGCGGATCAGCTTGATGTAGGGGTCGGCGTCGATGATCTTCGACGGCAGCATCTGCAGCACCGAATTGAATTCGACGCCTTCGAGATCGAGCACCAGGCGCTCGGGGTCTTTCACCAGCATGTGCGAAAAGCGGATCGCCTGATTGTGTTCCAGCGTCACCCGCGTGTAGTCGCGCGCCGGCCAGACCCGCACGGCGAGAATGCTGACGCCCGCCGTGGCGCCGGCGCCGACTCTCGAGACCAGCAGCGTCAGGCTGGCGGCGGCAAACTTGAGGACCTCACGCCGGCGAGGCATGTCCGTCCCTTTTCGCTGACGGCGGTGAGGCGCGCGGTGCGGCCTGCGGCGTCCGCGCCGGAGCCGACCAATAATTCAATTCGCATAGCGGCGGCAGGCAGGTAAGGCGCGGCCTTGTCCGGCCATTCGACCAGACAAATTCCGTTTCCTGAAAAATATTCGTCGAGCCCCGCATCGAGATATTCTTCCGCCTGATTGAATCTATAGAAATCAAAGTGATAGAAGTGTAATCCAGAAACCACGTGAACTTCAACCAGTGTGTAAGTCGGGCTTTTCACGGGGCCGGTTTCGCCGGCCGCACGCAACAGGCCGCGCACCAGCGTGGTCTTGCCGGCGCCGAGGTCGCCTTCGAGCCAGAGCACCAGGCCCGGTCGCAGGTTTGCCGCCAGCGCGGCGCCCAGCGCCAGGGTGGCGGCTTCGTCGGGCAGGGCTAACGTAAGATGTTCGGCATGCATGGCGATCGAAAATTTCCGGCGGAACTGAAGGATGACATACGGCGCTGGGGCGCGGAACTCGGCTTCGATGCCATCGGTTTCGCCAGCATCGATACCGGCGCCGCCGAAGACCGGCTCAACGCCTGGCTGGCGGCTGGCCGCCATGGCGAAATGGATTATATGGCCGCCTATGTCAGCGCCGCCGGAAACAAGCGCGCGCGGCCGGAGCAACTGGTGCCGGGCACCCGCAGCGTGATCACCGCGCGCATCAATTACCGTCCCGCCAGC
This sequence comes from Sulfuritalea sp., assembly GCA_022842325.1. Classification (GTDB taxonomy): domain Bacteria; phylum Pseudomonadota; class Gammaproteobacteria; order Burkholderiales; family Rhodocyclaceae; genus Sulfuritalea. The sequence continues at coordinate 99,973 of JALHPU010000010.1, forward strand.
GCCGACTCTTCGGCAACGCTGGCCGACGGCGAGCGCGCCTTCATCTCGCGCTATGCCCTCGGCCGCGACTATCACAAGCTATTGCGCGGGCGGCTGCAGAAGCTCGCCGACCGCATCACGGAGGAAATCGGTGCGTTCGCCTGCCGGGTGTTCACCGACTCCGCACCCGTCATGGAAACGGCGCTCGCCGGCAACAGCGGGCTCGGCTGGCGCGGCAAGCACACGCTGCTGCTGGAGCGCGAGGCGGGTTCGTATTTCTTTCTCGGCGAGATATTCACCGACCTGCCGCTGGCGCCGGATGCGCCGGTCACCGACCACTGCGGCACCTGCACCGCCTGCATAACTGCCTGCCCGACCCGGGCCATCGTCGCGCCCTACCAGCTCGATGCGCGCCTGTGCATCTCCTACCTCACGATCGAACTCAAGGGCAGCATCCCCGAAGCGCTGCGGCTGCTGCTGGGCAACCGCATCTACGGCTGCGACGATTGCCAGCTGGCCTGTCCGTGGAACCGTTTCGCGCCGCTGACGCGCGAAGGCGATTTCGCGCCGCGCCACGAACTCGACCGGGCGACGCTGGTCGAGTTGTTCGCCTGGGAAGAAGAGGATTTCAACACGCGCATGGCCGGTTCGCCGATCCGGCGCATCGGCTACGAGCGCTGGCTGCGCAACATCGCCGTGGCCCTGGGCAATGCGCCCGGCAGCGAAGCGGTGCTCGGTGCCTTGCGCTCACGCGCCAAGCACCCGTCGGAACTGGTTCGCGAACACGTGGCATGGGCGCTGCGGCGCCACGGCGCAGCCTAGCCGCGCGCCACCGGCCGCGCCGGATCGGCGCACCACTCGCTCCACGAACCGGGATACAGCTTCGAGCCCGAGAGGCCGACCAGTTCCATCGCCAGCAGGTTATGGCAGGCGGTGACGCCGGAACCGCATTGCTGCACCACCGCGCTTGCCGGGCGGCCGGCGAGCAGCGCCTCGAACTCGCGGCGCAGTTCGGCCACCGGCTTGAAAAAGCAGCCGTCGTCATCGAGATTGTCGAAATAGAAGCGGTTGACCGCGCCGGGAATATGGCCGCCGACCGGGTCGAGCGTCTCGTTCTCGCCGCGAAAGCGCTCGGGGCTGCGCGCGTCGAGGACCAGCATGTGCGGCGAGCCGAGACCGGCCAGCACCTGCCCGACATCGACCGTCAAAGCCTGCGGACGCGGCGTGAAGACACGCGGCGCCACCACCGGCGTCGATTCCTCGAGTGCGCGCTTGCTGCGCTTCCAGCCGGCCAGTCCGCCGTCGAGCACCGCCACCTTGTCATGGCCCAGCCAGCGCAACATCCACCAAAAGCGCGACGCAAAAATCCCGCCCTCGTTGTCGTAGGCCACCACCTGGGTGGTTTCGTCGACGCCGCAAGTCGACATGCGCCGGGCAAAGTCGGCGACGTCCGGCAGCGGATGGCGGCCATTGCGCCCGTCCCTGGCCCCCGACAGGTCATCGTCGAGGTGCAGGAACAGTGCGTCGGGGATGTGGCCGCGGGCATACGCCGTGCGCCCATACTCGGTGTTCCTCAGGTCATGGCGGCAGTCGAAGACGCGCCACTCGGGGTGGGCGGCAAGATCCTCGACGCTGACCAGCGCCGATCCCCTCATGCGCCTTCCTCTGCGAGCCAGGCACGGGCTTCGGCCTCGTCGTCGAACACGGTCACGTCGGCATTGACGAACAACTGCGAGAGCCATGCGCTCCAGGCCACCCACTGGCTGTCGGTAACCACTGCAATGCGCTTGAAGTCGCTGGCGTGCTGCTGGGAAAAGCGGATTTCCTCCCAGGCCACATCGACAGTGAAGTCGGCCATGTCACGCAGATCGACCAGCAGATTGACCGGCCCGGAGAACTTGATCTCGTGCAGGACCAGTTCCTCGAATTCCTTGAAGTCGGCCAAAGTGAATTCGCCGAATACGGCGAATTCGACGAGATGGTTCTGATGTTGTGTCGTGATCATGGTGAATCTCCTTTGTTGCAGGGAGAATAATCAGCAGGGGCACAAAAGACAATGGGAAGCCCAAGAGAATTTCTCCTGTTCCCGGCCGCGCCGGGTGTACCAAAGACAAAGGGCCCGCAAGCGGGCCCTTTGGTCGAATCGAATTCAGCTTACTTCTTGGCCTTCTTGCCGGAAACGGCGAGCTTGAAACCTGCGCCCGCGCTGAACTTCGGCACGGTGGTGGCGGGAATCTTGATCGTGGCGCCAGTCTTGGGATTCTTGCCGGTACGCGCGGCGCGCTTGGCCGACTTGAAGGTGCCGAAACCAACCAGGGTTACGGTGTCACCCTTCGATACCGTCTTGACTACGGCGGCCATGATCCCGTCGAGCGCCTTGCCGGCGGCAGCCTTGCTTATGTCGGCTTCCTTGGCGGCAATTTCAATCAGTTCTGCTTTATTCATAACTTAATTTCCTCCGAAGTTTTTTTAAGGGCATCCCGCCCAAAAAATATTCTAAACCCGATCCCGCGGGCTTGTACAAGGAATTTATGCACATTGCGCGTGCTGCGTTGCGATGATGCCGCCGCCCAGACACACCCTCGACTCGTAGATCACCACCGACTGCCCGGGCGTCACCGCCCATTGCGGAGCAGCAAAAACCACTTCGCACTCGTCGGCGGAAATACGCTCGATCTCGCAGGCCGCGTCGGGCTGGCGGTAGCGCGTCTTCGCCGCATACACCCAGTGCGTGTGCGGCGCCTTGCCGGACACCCACGACAGATCCTTCGCCACCAGGCTGCCGGAGAGCAGCGCCGGATGTTCGTGGCCCTGCACCACCCAGAGGATGTTTCGCTCCATGTCCTTGCCGCTAACGAACCAGGGTTCCTCCGGCGCACCCTTGACGCCGCCGATACCGAGGCCTTCGCGTTGCCCGAGGGTGTAGTACATCAGGCCCTCGTGGCGGCCGACCACGCGGTCGCTACCGAGCACGCGGATCTCGCCGGGCTGCTTCGGCAGGTAGCGCGCGAGGAATTCGCGGAAGGGCCGCTCGCCGATGAAGCAGATGCCGGTCGAATCCTTGCGCGCATGGTTCGGCAGCCCGGCCTCCGCGGCGATCTTCCGCACATCGCGCTTGTAGAGGTGGCCGACAGGAAACAGCGTCTTCGCCAGTTGCGCCTGGTTCAGCCGGTGCAGGAAATAGCTCTGGTCCTTGGTACCGTCCTCGGCCTTGAGCAACTGCCACTCGCCGAGGAACTCGCGCACCTGGGCATAGTGGCCGGTAGCGATCTTGTCCGCGCCGAGCGCCAGCGCATGGTCGAGAAAGGCCTTGAACTTGATTTCGGAGTTGCACAGCACGTCCGGGTTCGGCGTACGCCCGGCCTGATATTCGCGCAGGAAATCGGCGAACACGCGGTCGCGGTATTCGGCCGAAAAATTCACCGCCTCGAACTCGATGCCGATTACATCGGCTGCCGCCGCCGCATCGACCAAGTCCTGGCGCGAGGAACAATACTCGTCGCTGTCGTCGTCCTCCCAGTTCTTCATGAACAGGCCGATCACCTCGTAGCCTTGGCGCTTGAGCAGCAGCGCGGCAACCGAGGAGTCGACGCCCCCGGACAGCCCGACGATGATTTTGCCTTTAGACATGGTGGTCATAGTGCCGCACAAGATCGAGGGGGAAGCGCCGTCCAGCGAGGTGATCGCCGACGCAAGCCAGCACCAGCGGACTGCGATGGCGGTCGGCCGTGGCGCGAATTTCGTCGGGCGTCATCCAGACCGCGCGCAGGATGCCGGTATCGAGAGTCCGCCCGTCCTGGAACTGTCCGAGTTCGCCGCAGAAGGCAAAGCGCAGATAGGTGATGTCGCCCTGCGGCCGCGGCCACTGGTAAATGCCAACCAGCGCCGTCGGGCGAAAGTGCCACGCCGTCTCTTCCAGCGCCTCGCGGGCGCAGGCGGCTACCAGCGACTCGCCTTCGTCGAGGTGGCCGGCGGGCTGATTGAAGCGCAGCCCGTCCTCGGTTTCCTCCTCGACCAGCAGAAAGCGACCCGCGTCTTCGATCATCGCGGCAACGGTGACATTGGGTTTCCAGATACGATTCATGGTCGCATTTTAGCGCCCCTGCTAAAATCACACCTTCAATCAACGCAATGCTGGAGACCCCCCATGTCCATGGCCGACCGTGACGGCTTCATCTGGTACGACGGCAGGCTCGTGCCCTGGCGCGATGCCACCACCCACGTCCTGACGCACTCGCTGCATTACGGGCTGGCCGTATTCGAAGGCGTGCGCGCCTACAAGACCGCCTCCGGCACCGCGATTTTCCGCCTCAAGGAGCACACCGACCGGCTGTTCGCCTCGGCGCACATCTACCGCATGCCGATGCCTTACGACAAGGCCACGGTCATCGAGGCGCACAAGGAAGTCGTGCGCAGCAACAAGCTCGATTCCTGCTACCTGCGCCCGATCGCCTTTTACGGCTCGGAAAAGATGGGCGTCAGCCCGCGCGGCGCGGCGACGCATGTCTCCATCGCGGCCTGGCCCTGGGGCGCCTACCTGGGCGAGGAAGGCCTGGAGAAGGGCATCCGCGTCAAGACCTCGAGCTACTCGCGGCACCACGTCAACGTCAACATGGCGCGCGCCAAGTTTTCCGGCACCTATGCCAACTCGATCCTGGCCAACATGGAAGCCACCGAAGACGGCTACGACGAAGCCCTGCTGCTCGACGTGGACGGCTTCGTCGCCGAGGGTGCGGGCGAGAACCTGTTCGTGGTCAAGGACGGCGTGATCTACGAACCGGAAATCGCCTCGGCCCTGATGGGCATCACGCGCAATACGGTGATCACCCTGGCCGCGGAACTCGGCTACAAGGTGATTGCCAAGCGCCTCACGCGCGACGACATCTACATCGCCGACGAGGCCTTCTTCACCGGTACCGCCGCCGAAGTCACCCCGATCCGCGAACTCGACAACCGCACCATCGGCAGCGGCAGCCGCGGCCCGGTCACGGCCAAGCTGCAGAGCCTGTTCTTCGACGTGGTGAACGGCAAGGTGCCGGCCCACGCCGAGTGGCTCTCCTACATCTAATAGAACGCACGAGGTTGAACATGTCCACACTCGACGAATCCCAGCGCGAGGTTGCCGTCACCGCCCACGACCTGCCCCTGGCCTGCCCGCGGCCCGACGCTCCCCTGTGGGCGCGCCATCCACGCGTCTTCATCGACGTCCTGAAGAGCGCCACGGGCGAAGCCGCCTGCCCCTATTGCGGTACGGTGTATCGCTTTACCGGCGAGCGGCCCAAGGGCCACCATTAAGTCTCGTCGCGCGATCCAGGTTTTCACTCCGGCGTGAAGATACTGGTCGTCGCTCCATCCTGGATCGGCGACACGATTCTCGCCCAGCCGCTGCTGGCGCTGCTCAAGCGCACCAACCCGGACGCGCGCATCGAGGTCCTGGCGGCGGACTGGTCGGCACCGCTGCTGGCGCGCATGGCTGAAGTCGATGCGGTCAGCATCAATCCGTTTAAACATGGCGAGTTCAATCCGGGCGCACGCTTCGCCCTGGGCCGGCGCTTAAGGGGCAATGCGGCCGGCGCCGTCCCCGGGGATACCGCTTCGCATAACTATTCCGCCGCCTATGTCCTGCCCAACTCGTGGAAGTCGGCTCTCGTCCCGTTTTTCGCCGGCATCCCGCGACGCATTGGTTATCACGGCGAAGCCCGCTACCTGCTGCTGAACGAGCGGCACCGGCTCGACGTCGCCCGCCACCCGCAACTGGTGCAGCGCTACGCCGCGCTGGCCGGACCGTTACCCGCCAGCCTGCCGCCACCGCACCTGAGTTCCACCCACGAGCAGCAGCAGGCCGCGCGGCGCGCGCTCGACCTGCCGCTCGACGCAAACCCGATCATCTTCTGTCCCGGCGCCGAATACGGCCCCGCCAAACGCTGGCCGGCGCGGCATTTCGCAGCACTGGCGCAACTCGTCGCAACGCCTCAAAATCCGGTGTGGCTGATCGGATCGGCCAAGGATGATGCCGTCGGCGCAGAGATAGCCACCCTGGCACAGGGCACGGCGCTCAATCTGTGCGGCCGCAGCACGCTGGAGCAGGCCATCGACCTGATCGCCACGGCGCGCGCCGTGGTCAGCAACGACTCCGGCCTGATGCATGTCGCCGCAGCGCTCGACCGGCCGCTGGTGGCGCTTTACGGATCCTCCTCGCCGACCTATACGCCGCCGCTGTCCGCGCATGCGAAAATCGTTTCGCGCAACCTGCCCTGCAGCCCCTGCTTCAAGCGCGAATGCCCACTCGGGCATTTCGACTGCATGAACGGAATCACGCCGCAGCAGGTCGCCGAAATTCTGCACGCCGCGCCCTGACCATGCCCAGCCAGAAAATCTTCGCCAGCCCGCAGGATGCCGAAGCCGCCTTCTACGAGGCGCTGGAAAACTGCGACATCGAGGCCATGATGAGCGTCTGGGCCGAAGACGAGGAAGTGGTCTGCGTCCATCCCGGCGGCCCGCGCCTGGTCGGCTACACGACGATCCGCGAGGCCTGGCAGAACGTCTTCGCCAACGGTACCCGGCTGCGCGTGCGCCTGTCGCAACAGACCACCGTCAGCACACCCTTCGCCATGATCAGCATGCTGCTGGAACATATCGCCACCGCAGATAACGAAAACCTCAATGCACCGGTGGCCGCCACCAACATCTACGTGCGCGGCGTGCTGGGCTGGCGCATGGTCGCTCACCACGCCTCGCCGGTGCCGCCGAGCAGCATCGCGGAGGCACCGCGAACCCTGCATTGAACCGGCTGCTCGCAGCGGGGCAGTACCGGGCGCCGGCATGGCTACCGGGCGGCCATGCGCAAACCATCTGGCCGCTGTTGATCAAGGGGCCCTTGCCGGACTACCGGCGCGAGCGCTGGGACACGCCGGATGGCGATTTCATCGATCTCGACTGGGTCTCCGGAACGCCCGGTGCACCCTGCGTGGTGCTGTTTCACGGCCTCGAAGGCAGCTCGCGCAGCCATTACGCGCGGCGCCTGATGCACGCCGTCGCCCGACTCGGCTGGCACGGCGTCGTGGTGCATTTTCGCGGCTGCTCGGGTGAACCGAATCGCCGGCCGCGCGCCTATCACTCGGGCGACTCGGCGGAAATCGACTGGATCCTGCGCCGCCTGCATGCGGCCGCACATCCCGCGCTGTTCGTCGCCGGCGTCTCGCTGGGCGGCAATGCGCTGCTGAAATGGCTGGCCGAACAGGGGCGGCAGGCCTCCGCGATCGTCGCCGCGGCAGCATCGGTCAGCGCGCCGCTGAATCTGGCCGCCGCCAACGTGGCGCTGTCGTCCGGCTTCAACCGGGTCTACGCACGGCACTTCCTGCATACGCTGATTCCTGCGGCGCAGGCCAAGGACAGGATTTTTCCCGGCCGCATCGATCTGCAGCGCGCCTTGCTGGCGCGCACCCTGGGCGAGTTCGACGACGCCGTGACCGCGCCGCTGCATGGCTTTCGCGACGTCGACGACTACTACGCGCGAAGCAGCGCCGGACCGCTGCTGGCAGGGATTGAAACCCCCACGCTGCTGCTGCATGCGGCAAACGACCCTTTCCTGCCGGCGGCGGCACTGCCGCGTCCCGAACGCCTGCCCGCCGCCGTGACGCTGGAACTCCATCGCCACGGTGGACATGTCGGCTTCGTCCATGGCCCCCTGCCCGGCCGCATCGACTGGCTGCCGCAACGCCTGCTGGCGCACTTCGCCGCACATCTGCCGCCCTGACGGCCGGCCTCCTGCCGCGTGCGATAATTCCTCCCCTCGCACATCAGGCGCACGTCATGCAGATTCCGGCACCCGAGATTTTCAAGGCCTACGACATACGCGGCATCGTCCAAACCACGCTGACGGCCGAGACGGTGCGCCAGATCGGCATGGCGCTGGGTACCGAAGCCGTGGCGCGCGGCGTCGACTCCATCGTCATCGGCCGCGACGGCCGCCTCTCCGGCCCGGCGCTGGCCGGGGCGCTGGCCGATGGCATCACGTCCACCGGAGCCAACGTCGTCGACATCGGCCGGGTGCCGACGCCGATGACCTACTTCGCCGCGCACGAACTGGGCGCCGGCAGTTGTGTTTCGGTCACCGGCAGCCACAACCCGCCCGAGTACAACGGCCTCAAAATGGTGCTGGCCGGCCAGACGCTCTACGGCGAGATGATCCAGGACCTGCGGCGCCGTATCGCCAACGCCGACTTTTGCGAGGGCCACGGCCACGTGCAGTTCGCCAGCGTGCGCCAGGCCTATATCGACCGCATCGTCGGCGACGTCAAGCTGTCGCGGCCGATGAAGATCGTCATCGACTGCGGCAACGGCGTGGCCGGCAGCGTCGCGCCGGACCTGTTCCGTCGCATGGGCTGTACCGTGATCGAGCTGTTCTGCGAAGTCGACGGCAACTTCCCCAATCACCATCCCGATCCTTCCAAGCCGGAAAACCTGGTCGACCTGCAGCGGGCGCTGCGCGAAACCGGTGCCGAACTCGGCCTGGCCTTCGACGGCGACGGCGACCGTCTCGGCGTGGTCACCCGTGACGGCGAAATCATCTATCCCGACCGCCAGCTGATGCTGTTCGCCGCCGACGTGCTGACGCGCAATCCCGGCGCCGAGATCATCTACGACGTCAAATGCTCGCGCTGGGTGGCGGAATCGATCCGCCATCAGGGCGGCCGGCCCTTGATGTGGAATACCGGCCACGCCCTGATCAAGACCAAGCTCAAGGAAACCGGCGCGCCGCTGGCCGGCGAGATGAGCGGCCACATGTTTTTCAAGGAACGCTGGTACGGCTTCGACGATGCGCTCTATACCGGTGCCCGACTGCTGGAAATCGTCTCGCGCTGGGCTGACTCCAACTGGCCGCTGAAGAACCTGCCCAACGCCATCTCGACGCCGGAGCTCAACATCAAGATGCAGGAAGGCGAACCGCACGCGCTGGTGGCGAAGCTGCGCGAGCGCGGTCGCAAGCTGCTGCCCGGTGCGCGCGAACTGATCACGATCGACGGCGTGCGCGCCGAATATGCCGACGGCTTCGGCCTGGCGCGCGCCTCGAACACCACGCCGGTGGTCGTGCTGCGCTTCGAGGCCGACAATCAGGCCGCGCTGGCGCGCATCCAGAACGAATTCAAGGCTGCGCTCAGGTCCGTCTGGCCGGGCATAGAGACCGGCTTCTGAAGCGACAAGGGCGCCCGATGCGGGCGCCCTTGTCCGTGTGGCGGGATGATCGCCGTGCCTCCACTGTCGGCTCTGCATAGCCGACCGGCTACGCGGGCGCAGAGCAGTGCTCTGCGAAACCCCCGCTTCGCCCAGCGCCGACTCTTAGAGCTTGGCCTCGACCCAGCCCTTGACCGATGCCAGCGCCGCAGGCAAGGCCGCCGGCTGGGTGCCGCCGGCCTGGGCCATGTCGGGACGACCACCGCCCTTGCCGCCGACCTGCTGGGCGACGAAGTTGACCAGGTCGCCAGCCTTGAGCTTGCCGGTCAGATCCGCCGTAACGCCGGCGATCAGGCTGACCTTGCCCTCACCGGTACTGCCGAGCACGATCGCCGCGCTTTTCAGCTTGTCCTTGAGCTTGTCCAGCGTCTCGCGCAGCGCCGTGGCGTCGGCGCCTTCCAGAGTCGCCGCAAGCACCTTGATGCCTTTGACCTCGACCGCCTGATTCAGCAGATCATCGCCCTGCGAGGCGGCGAGCTTCGACTTCAGGCGAGCGAGTTCCTTTTCCAGCGCCTTGACGTGGTCCTGAATCTGCGCCACGCGCGCCGCGGCTTCCGCCGGCTGGGCCTTGAGTTCGGCCGCCACGGCGTCGAGCAGGGCCTGCTGCTGCTGCACGCTGGCCACCGCGATGTCGCCGCAGACCGCTTCGATGCGCCGCACGCCGGCCGCGACGCCGGCTTCCACGACGATCTTGAACAGGCCGATGTCGCCGGTGCGGCCGACATGCGTGCCGCCGCAGAGCTCGCAGGACGAGCCGATGTCAAGCACGCGCACTTCGTCGCCGTACTTCTCGCCGAACAGCATCATGGCGCCGGTCTTCTGTGCCTCGTCGATCGGCATCACGCGCGAGCGCGTCGCCGCATTGGCGATGATCTCGTCATTGACGATGCGTTCGATGCGCAGGATTTCCTCGGCCGTCACCGGCTGGGTGTGGGCGAAGTCGAAGCGGGTCTTGTCGGGGTCGACCTGCGAGCCCTTTTGCTGCACGTGGGCGCCGAGCACTTCGCGCAGCGCCTTGTGCATCAGGTGCGTCGCCGAATGGTGGCGGATGGTGCGGGCACGGGCCAGCGTGTCGACCTTCGCCGTGACGCCATTGCCGACTTTCAGGGTTCCGGTGCGCACCACGCCATGGTGGCCGAAGACGCTGGCCTGGATTTTCTGCGTGTCTTCCACGGCGAAGATGCCGTGCGTCGAGCGCAGCTCGCCGACGTCGCCCACCTGGCCGCCGGACTCGGCATAGAAGGGCGTGTCGTCGAGCACCACCACGCCAAGCTCGCCTTCGACCAGTTCATTGACCGCGGTGCCGTCCTTGTACAGCGCGAGGATGTTGCCCTTGGCTTCCAGCGTCTCGTAGCCGTGGAAGGTGGTGGCCGGGCCGGCGTAGTCGAGGTTGGCCGCCATCTTGAACTTGCCGGCGGCGCGCGCCTGCTCCTTCTGCCTTGTCATGGCGGCATCGAACGCGGCGCTGTCCACACTCATCTGCCGCTCGCGGCAAATGTCGGCGGTCAGGTCGAGCGGAAAACCGTAGGTGTCGTGCAGCTTGAATGCGGTCTCGCCGTTGAACAGCGTGACGCCGGTTTTCTCCATCAGTTCCAGCTCGGCTTCGAAGATCGCCATGCCGTGCTCGATGGTGGCGAAGAAGCGGTCTTCCTCCTGCTTCAGCACGTCCATCACGCGCGTCTTGCCGCTGACCAGTTCCGGATAGGCGGCGCCCATTTCGGCTACCAGGTCGGGCACCATCCTGTGGAAGAAGGCGCTGCGCGCGCCGAGCTTCCAGCCGTGGCGGATGGCGCGGCGGATGATGCGGCGCAGGACGTAGCCGCGGCCCTCGTTGCCGGGGATCACGCCGTCGGCGATCAGGAATGAGCAGGCGCGGATGTGGTCGGCCAGCACGCGCAAGCTGGGGCTGTCCATGTCGGCGTCGGAAGTCTCTCGCGCGGCGGCCGCGATCAGCGCCTGGAACAGGTCGATCTCGTAGTTGGCATGCACGCCCTGCAACACCGCCGAGATGCGCTCGAGGCCCATGCCGGTGTCGACCGAGGGCTTGGGCAGCGGATGCATGACGCCGGAATCGTCGCGGTTGAACTGCATGAAGACGTTGTTCCAGATCTCGATGTAACGATCGCCGTCCTGGTCTTCGCTGCCCGGCGGGCCGCCCCAGATGTGCTCGCCATGGTCGTAGAAAATCTCGGTGCAGGGACCGCAAGGGCCGGTGTCGCCCATCATCCAGAAATTGTCCGAGGCGTAGCGCGCACCCTTATTGTCGCCGATGCGGATCACGCGTTCCTCGGGCACGCCGATCTCCTTGGTCCAGATCTCGTAGGCCTCGTCGTCCTCCGCATACACCGTGACCCAGAGCTTGTCCTGCGGCAGCTGGTACACATCGACCAGCAGTTCCCAGGCGTACCTGATCGCGTCGCGCTTGAAGTAGTCGCCGAAGCTGAAGTTGCCCAGCATCTCGAAGAAGGTGTGGTGGCGCGCGGTGTAGCCGACGTTCTCCAGGTCGTTGTGCTTGCCGCCGGCGCGCACGCATTTCTGCGACGTGGTGGCGCGGCTGTAGCTGCGCTTGTCGAAGCCGAGGAAGACATCCTTGAACTGGTTCATGCCGGCGTTGGTGAACAGCAGCGTCGGATCCTCGTGCGGCACCAGCGAACTGGAGGCGACGATCTGGTGGCCTTTCGAGGCGAAAAAATCGAGGAATTTCTGGCGGATTTCGGAGCTTTTCATGGCGGACGCGCAGCCTTTGATGCAAAACATCAATTTTACGCGAACAGGGCAATTCCCACAGGGGGACGCCTGCCCGCGAAGCGGAATTCCAGGCGTGCAGGGCACCGTCCTCGCCCAAAGGGACTCTGACATATCCCACAGGGGGATACCGTCCGTGCCCAAAGGGACTCGGACATAAAAAAGCCCGCACGGAGGCGGGCTGTTGCTCGTTACGCCGACTTACTTCCTGGTCGGGCGATCCTTCTTGCCGTCGTGATTGAGGTCACGCTGGCGATCATGCTTTTCCCTGGCGATATGCCGGCTCTGTATATTCTCGGCCTTCTGCAGCCGCGCGCGCTCCTTCGGCGTTACCTTGCCGTCGGCCTTGGCCTTGTCTTCCATTTTCTGCACGCGGTCCTGGCCTTTCTCCAGGCGCGCCGCTTCCTTGTTGGTCAATTGGCCGGACGCCACGCCCTGATCGATGCGCTTCTGCTGGTTGGCCTGGCGCTGGTCGAGATTGGGCGTCGCGGTTTGCGCCATCACGGGCAGGGCAAAGACGGCAAGTACGGCGATCAACAAACTGGATGTGCGTTTCATTCCTTGCTCCTTGTGTTTGGTATGGGACAACCCCATGCGCAGATTAACGCCGACCGCCTGCGAACGCCGACGCGGGAATGTAAGAAACGGTAAGCCGCACTTACATTTCCGCTGCCGCCCAAAGGTCCGGACGATCGGTAAATACCGCGCTGACGCCCAGCGCAAACAGACGCCCGGCCTCGTCGCGCCGATTGACCGTGTAACAGGCCAAGGGGATTCCGGCCGCGCGCACCGCCTGCAGTGCTTCGTCGCTGAGGGCGCGCGCTGACGCATGCAGGGCAATGGCATCCGATGCGTTCAGACGCTGCTGCCAGTCGGCCGGAACCGCCTCGACCAGCAGGGCGCGCGGCAGTTGGGCGACTTCAACGGCCGCGGCCTGCAAGGCCTCCACCGAGAACGACGACAGCAGCAGTTTGCCGGGCGACCGGGCCGCATGGCGGGCGACGACGCGGCCGGTCACCACCTCCTGCCCGACCGACGGCTTGATTTCGACATTGGCCCACAGGCCGAGCGTGGCGCACAGGCGCAGTACCTCGTCGAGAGTCGGCGCCGGCTCCCCGGCGAAGGCCGGGTGGTGCCGGCCACCGGCATCGAGTTGGACGAAGCGGGTCGAATCCATGCCGACAACGCGTCCGCGCCCGGAGGTCGTGCGTTCCAGGGTCTCGTCGTGAATCACCACGGGCACTCCGTCCGCGGCGAGCATGGCATCGAACTCGACACCGCGGCAGCCGAGCCTGGCCGCGAGGCGCAGGCCGGCCAGCGTATTTTCCGGCGCCAGGGCGCCGCCGCAACGATGCGCGATGATGCGCGGGTAATCCATTACTTGCCCTGGGGCTTGGCCGGCTTGGGCGCCGGCAGCATGGGGGCGATCGCCTCATTGACCCGGCGCACCGCATTGTCGAGCGCCTCCTTCGCTGCGCGGCCGCTGGTCCAGACAAAATTCACTTCTTCGCCGATGAACTCGTGCAGCCGGTCGCGCAGCGGACCGTGCTTGGGCCGCGTGCTGCCCTTGTGCGGTACCGCAAGGCGCTTCTGCACCGCATCGATCAGATGCGGCGGTACGCCCGATTCGCGCAGGCCAGCCATGGCGCCTGGAGTCATCGGCAGGTAGCTGGTCGCCTGCACCCACTCCTTTTGCACCTCCGGGCGCAGCAAAAAGCTCATGAAGCTGGCGACCAGTTTGTAGTCATCCTTCTTGTGCCCGGCCAGCACCCACAAGCCGGCGCCATCGGGCAGGACATCGCCTGGCCGGGGGGCATAGACGTCGTCATAGTGCGGCAAGGCGGAAATTCCAAAATCCAGCCCGGCACGCCTGGCGTCGGCAAACAGGGACGATTCGCCGGTCAGCATCGCGCATTCTCCACTGAGAAAGCGCTTGTTGCCCTCGCGGCCCGGTCCCGAATAGTGAAAGTAGCGGCTTTTCTGCCAGCTCGCCAGCAGCGCGAGATGCTTGACGTTGACCATGCCATTGGCCAGCACCTGCTCCGCATTGCCCCGCTTGGCGACCAGCGGCTCGCCGGCCTGCATCGAGACGTTTTCAGAGTGGATCCAGGCAAAGCGCACGGTCGTCAGCGGACACTTGCCGCCGTGGTCGTAAATTTCGCCAGCCACCCTCTGCAAATCCAGCCAGGTCGTGATCGGCTGGTCGGGATCGAGTCCGGCCTTGCTCATGGCGGTCCGGTTGGTAAACAGTACCGGCAGGGCCAGTGCCAGGGGCAGCGCCTGCATGCGCCCGCTGGCGTCGTCCACCGCATCGACCACCTGGGGATAGAACTGCCCGGTGTCGAGCTTCTGCCCCCCCTGGCGCATGAGCTCGTGCAAGGGGCGAAAGCGCGGCCGGGTGCCAAAGATCTCCATGCTGTCGTCGGGATCGAGCAGGGCGAGGTGCGGCAGTACCTGGCGGTTTTCCAGGCCGCGCGCGTCCTGCAGAACCACCCTGCCCTTGCCCTTGAGTCCGTCGTTGAAGCGCAACACCAGGGTCGCCAGGGTATCCAGCGCCTTGCCGTCGAGATCATGGCGCAGGCTGATGTCCTGCGCAAAAACCGGGAATGCCACGCTGCATCCGAGCAACGTCCAGAGAATTTTCTTCATGCTGCCTCACAGTCCGGTAAACAGAAGGAGTTTATACGCGATCTCCTGCAGGCCAGAATCATTGCAACGTCATCTGTTGTCGACTACCCTATGATCGTCCGACAGACAGGGAGAAAGGGGCCATTCGCCCCCGCGGCGGAAGCATCATGAACAATGCGCAACGTATTGCACTGCTGCTGGCGGTTGCCAACCTGACGCTGGCGCTGGTCTTCCCTCCCTATGATTATGTTTCGCTGCTGCTCGGCAACGTAGCGACCTTCGACGGCTTCCACTTTGCTTTTGCGGCGCACCCGAATGGCGTCGTAAATGCGAATTTCCTCGCGCTCGAGCTCATCGTGATCCTGATCAACGCCTGCATCGCATTGTTGCTGCTGCGCACGCCGCCGGCACGACAGCGGCCCGGCGGCAACCCAAGGCAGCGGGCAGTGCTGGCGCTGGTTGCGATCAACCTGGTGCTGGTCCTGCTGTTCCCGCCCTTTGAAATCTTCTCGGCGATCAGCAAAGCCGCGCTGCCCACCTTCGAAGGTTTCTATTTTGTCTTTGGCGACAATTCCTTGCGACAGATCGTGACCTCCATCCTCTACCTCGAAGTCACCCTGATCATTGTCAACGGCGCCCTGCTCTGGCTGCTGTTCCGCGACAAGACGCCAGAGGAGATCGCGGCGGAACAGGCCCGTACCCTGGCGCAGCAAGTCCGCGCCGCACAAAGGAAGTAGGCTGCGACAACGCGCGCCGGACGCAGCGACCGGCTTGTTTTCGGCGTTTTCTTCGGTATAATCCGCCCCTCTCAAGCGCCCGTAGCTCATCTGGATAGAGTACTTGGCTACGAACCAAGGGGTAGGGAGTTCGAATCTCTCCGGGCGCGCCAGGAACAAAAGGGTCTGCAGAAATGCAGGCCCTTTTCATTTGCAGCCCGGCTACCATGGCGACCGGGGGGCTGTCGAATTCAGCCCGGACACCATCGAGGCCGCGCAATGAGCACTCTTGATTTCCTTGTCCGCAAGGACCATTTGGCGACCGGCGAGTTGCGCGAGACAGCGGAAAGCCCATTGGCAGAGGGCCAGGTGCGCCTCGGCGTGGATAAGTTCGCGCTGACCGCCAACAACATCACCTATGCCGCCTTCGGCGACGCCATGAACTACTGGGGCTTCTACCCGGCGGCGGACGGCTGGGGCCGGATACCGGTCTGGGGCTTCGGCACCGTGCTCGACTCGCGCTGTCCCGGTGTTGCCGCGGGCGAATGCTTCTACGGCTATTACCCGATGTCGTCGCAAGTGGTGCTGCAGCCGGTGCGCCTCTCTCCCGCGGGATTCTTCGAAGGCGCCGCACACCGGGCGGCGCTGCATGCGGTCTACAACAGCTACTCGCGCTGTGCCGCGGACCCGTTCCACACGCCGCAGACCGAGGACATCGAGGCCCTGTTGCGGCCGCTGTTCATCACCTCGTGGCTGATCGACGACTTCCTTGCCGACAATGATTTCTTCGGCGCCGGCGAAGATGGCAAGGGCGCGGTGCTGCTATCGAGCGCGTCGAGCAAAACCGCCTACGGCACGGCATTCCAGCTCGCGCAGCGCGAAGGCATCGAGGTGGTCGGCCTCACCTCGACTGCAAATCTTGAATTCTGCAACAGCCTCGGCTGCTATCACCGGGTTCTGGCCTACGATCAGCTCGACCGGATTGCGGCGGACGCCGCCTGCGTCTACGTGGATTTCTCCGGCAATGCCGCCCTGCGCAAGAACATCCATACGCGCTTCGGGAACCTGAAATACAGTTGCTCGGTCGGCGGCACCCATGTCGAACAGCTGGGTGGCGCCAGAGATCTTCCAGGCCCCCGCGCCACGCTGTTCTTCGCTCCTGCGCAAATCAAGAAACGCAATGCCGATTGGGGCGCCGACGGCCTCGGCCAACGCCTGCTGCAGGCTTGGAAGACCTTCGTCGGCAGGGTCTGTGATCCGGCGGCGCCGTGGCTGGTGGTCGAGCGCCACCTGGGGCCGGATGCGGTCGCTGCAGCTTACGCCGAGGTGCTCGGCGGACACGGTGACCCGCGGGTCGGCCACATCCTTTCGCTGCTGCCGATCCCGCCAACCTGACACGTTTTTTTTCGGACGAGCCGGACACCGGCTGCACCCGGGCGCTCGCCGAATCGGGATCCCCGGCCGGTGCTACGCCGCGCTGCTGCTGACGGCGGCCACCGCGGAGCCGCCCCCTTGCCCCCGCAGGCGCGCTCCGGACGAGCGTACGCCAGCGAACGGAACTGCATGCGGGCATGGCATACCTTGCATTTGCAGGCTAGGGTCCCCGCAGATCGTTCAGGTAAGCGGCTTTCGTAAAACAACCAAAAGGAATTCTCATGAAGTATTCGATCGTATTTTCAGTAGCGCTTGTCGCACTCGGCTTGGCCGCCTGTGACAAGACACCTGTCGTCGTGGCGGCTCCCGCGGTGATTGCAGTTCCCGGCCCGGCAGGTCCGGCCGGCGCTACAGGGTCCACCGGATCAACCGGCGCAACAGGCTATACCGGCGCAACCGGAGACACCGGTGCGAAGGGAGGCACCGGTGCGACCGGATATACCGGCGCAACCGGCGACACCGGGGCCACCGGTGACACGGGAGCCAAGGGCAGCACCGGCGCCAAAGGCAATACCGGCGGCGATACCGTGGTGATCGTGCCAGCTAGGTAAGGGTATTGGGCGAGCCTTGAATGCAAGTTCACGATTCGCCCACCCTGCGCTCGCACAAGCGACCAAACGGCCCGATCTGCAATGACCGGGCATGAAAAAGCCGGAAACCCTTGCTGCTACTGGATTTTCCGGCCTGGTCTGGAACAGTTGAAACATGTTGGTGGTGGAGGTGAGCGGGATCGAACCGCTGGCCTCGACGTTGCGAACGTCGCGCTCTCCCAACTGAGCTACACCCCCATCGAGGGGCGGATTATAGCAATCGGGCCAGAGCCAGGGAAGCGGCCCTCAGGCCAGGTCCACCTCGTCGACGGCGCACTTGGTCACGCCGAGCGCGGTACGCACTACCAGCGGATACACGCTGCCGGGAAACTGGCCGAAACTGGCGATATTGAAACCGACCACGATGCCGGGAATGCTGCCGAGCAGCACCTCGCGTCCGACCACGAAGCCGCGGTTGATCGCGGCATTCACCGCGGCGCCGATGCTGCCCGGCGGCTCAGCGTTCCGCCCGGTCTTTCCCGAGTGCAAGTCCTTGCGTGTCCTGGCCACCATGGTTCCCTCCTGCGTGCGGATTTCCGCCTTCTGGAGAAATTATCGGCTGCCGCCCAAACGTTTCAGGCCTCAATGACAATAGTGTTTTGCCCCTATTTCGATCCCGCGGCTGCACGCCGCAGGCGATCGGTCACGGCGCGCCAGGCCTCGCCGGTCGGCGGCAGGGTGGCAAGAATCAGGTCGGCGCCGAGGGCATCGAGTTCACGCAGCCGGGCATACAGATCGTGGGCGAATTGCACCGGGTCGGCGCTGGCCTCGCGCCAGATGAGAGGGCCATCGACGGCGCCGGGCGGTTGCGCCGAGAGCGTGGCCACGCGCCGGCCGGCGGCGCGCGC